>NZ_CP187358.1:3315527-3620703 GCF_049810315.1 Pseudarthrobacter sp. J47 | reverse complement strand
ATGCCCTGGCCGGGGTACTGGGGGACGAGGAGGACGACGCCGACGAGTCCGGTTCGCTGCTGATCGACGGCGCCCCGCCCCGCGAGCAGCGCGGCCGCGCCGGGCTCATGCAGCAGGACCCGGAGACGCAGGTGGTGCTCTCGCGCCTGGCGGACGACGTCGCTTTTGGCGCCGAAAACCTGGCCATTCCGCGCGACGAGATCTGGCGCCGGGTCCATGAAGCGCTGGAGGACGTGGGGCTGCGGGATTCGGGTTCTGGCTCTGGCTCTGGTTCGGGCTCTGTCGGCCGTGGGCTGGCACTGGACCACCCGACGTCGGCCCTCTCCGGCGGGCAGAAGCAACGCCTGGCGCTCGCCGGAATCCTGGCCATGCGCCCCGGGCTGATCCTGCTGGACGAACCCACCGCCAACCTGGACCCGGCCGGTGTGCTGGAAGTCCGCGACGCCGTGGCCCGCTGCCTGGACAAAACCGGCGCCACGCTGGTGGTGGTGGAGCACCGGGTGGCCGTCTGGAAAGACGTGGTGGACAGGATTGTGGTGCTCTCGCCCGGAAGCAGCGGGTCCGGCGTGCTGTTCGACGGGCCGCCGGACCAGGTGCCGGGCCAGGCCCGCGAACTGCTCACGACGGCGGGAGTCTGGGTGCCGGGGTACGTTCCGGCCACGCGCGCGCGGACTTCGCCGGCGTCAGATCCTGCGGTTCCTGCGGCCATGCTGCTGGCCGCCGAGAACCTGGCAGTTTCCCGGGCAAAGGCCACCCGTCAGGGCTTCCGGAAGGTGCCGCCGCGGGCCGTGCAGTCCGGCGTCCACGCCGTTGTCCGGGCCGGGCAGGCGTTGACCATCACGGGCCCGAACGGCGCAGGCAAGTCCACCGTGGCGCTGACCCTTGGTGGGCTGTTGGCGCCTGTGGCTGGGACTGTTTCTGCCGCCGTCGAGCTTTCCCGTGGTGCCGGAATTGATCCGTACAAGTGGAAGGCGAAGGAGCTGATTGCGCGGATCGGCACGGTTTTCCAGGAGCCGGAGCATCAGTTTGTGACCAGCCGGGTGCTGGATGAGCTGACGTTCGGGCCGCGGCATCTGGGGCGTGGAGACGAGCGGGTGGATGCGCTGGTGGAGCGGTTGCGGCTTACGCACCTGGTGGACGCCAACCCGTACACGCTGTCCGGTGGCGAGAAGCGGCGGTTGTCCGTGGCCACCGTTTTGGCGGCGCATCCGCAGGTGTTGATCCTGGATGAGCCCACGTTCGGGCAGGATGCGAATACGTGGGCGGAGCTGGCATCGCTGCTGTCTGAATTGCTGGACGCCGGGACGGCCGTGGTGTCCGTGACGCATGACGCCGAATTCACGCACGCCCTGGGCGGAACGGAGCTGCGGCTTACATGAGGCAGGAACTGACCATCCGGGGCAGCTACGCGCTGTTGACCCGGAGTAATCCGCTGGCCAAGTTTGCCGCCGTCATTCTTATCTCGATGGTGTTGGCGCTGTCCGTTGACTGGGTGTCCGCGTCGGTGGCTTTGGTGGGTGAGCTGGCGGTGCTGCCGCTGGCCGGGCTGACGCTGGGGCTGTTGTGGCGACGGGGCTGGCCGCTGATCATTGCCGCCGTGGTGGGTGGCTGGAGTACGGCGATCATTGCCGAAGATTCCGGGGCTGTACTGGTCGACGCCGGCATCTGGACCATCAGCGAGGGCTCCCTGGAGTTGGGGTTGGGGTTCCTCCTGCGAGGTTTGGCGATCGCATTGCCGGCCGTGATTTTGATGAGCTGCACGGATCCGACGGACCTGGCTGATGCGCTGGCGCAGAAGGCCCGGCTGCCGCACCGCTTTGTGCTGGGGACGCTGGCGGCGATGCGGCTGGTGGGTTTGATGGCCGAGGAGTGGCAGACCATCGGGATGGCCCGGCGTGCCAGGGGAGTGGGCTCGCATGGAAGTCCGTTGCAGAGGTTGCGGGCGACGTTGGGGCAGAGTTTCGGGTTGCTGGTGCAGGCGCTGCGCCGGGCCACGCGGCTTGCGGTGACCATGGAGGCGCGCGGGTTTGGGACGTCGGAGCGGACGTGGGCCCGGGAGTCGACGTACTCGCGGCTGGATCTTTGGGTGGTGCTGGGCGGAGTGGTGATCGCTGCCGCCGCGGTGAGTGCCGCCGTCGTGGTCGGGACGTGGAACTTCGTTTGGTGAGGTGGCGGTTGGTTTGGCCGATGTCATCCCGTTGCTCGTTCATTTCCAGGGAATATCGGGTGGTCTGAAACACGCCCGCTGCAGGAATATCTCCCCGGGAATCGGTCTTGTCGCCATTGGCACGAGCAGGACACTACGAGGAGGACCATGACTATCGGCACAGGATCAACGGCGGGCGCTGGACGTACGGCTTTGGTGGTGGGAGCCACCGGGATCGCGGGATCCGCCCTGTTGGACACCCTGACAGGCGAGGGCTGGGACGTCCTCGCTCTCTCCCGCCGGGCCGGGGCGGAGCGCGCCGGGGTTCGGTGGCTGTCCGCGGATCTGACCTCGGCTGCATCCCTGACCAGTGCGCTCGGCCCGGAGAATCCCTCGCACGTCTTTTTCACGGCCTGGTCCCGGCGCGACACCGAGGAGGAGAACATCACGGTCAATGCCGGCATGGTTCGGGATCTCCTCGCTGCACTCCGCGGCAAGGACGTGGCCCACGTTGCCCTGATGACCGGCCTTAAGCATTACCTCGGACCCTTCGAAGCATACGCAGCCGGAGAAATGGCTGACACGCCCTTCCACGAGGAGGAGCCGCGCCTGCCGGTGCCGAACTTTTACTACGCCCAGGAGGATGAGCTCTGGGCCGCAGCGGCAGAGCAGCGTTTCACTTGGTCGGTGCACCGTGCGCACACGGTGATTGGGCATGCGGTGGGCAACGCCATGAACATGGGCCTAACGCTCGCCGCCCAGGCCACCCTTTGCAAAGAGAGCGGCGAGCCGTTTGTCTTTCCGGGATCCGAAACGCAATGGAACGGCCTGACCGACATGACCGATGCTGGCCTGCTGGCCGAGCACATGCTCTGGGCATCCACGACGCCCCAGGCCGCAAACGAGGCCTTCAACATCGTCAACGGCGACGTGTTCCGCTGGCGTTGGATGTGGCCGAAACTTGCGGCTTACTTCGGTGTGGAATGGGAGGGGTACGAGGGCGAGCCCCGGCCCCTCGAGCAGTCCATGGCAGGGCGGGAGGACCAGTGGAGGGAACTTGCCCGGCGCCATAACCTCAGCGAGCCGGACTTAGAGCGCGTTGCTTCCTGGTGGCATACCGACGGCGACCTGGGGCGCAACATCGAGGTGGTGACAGACATGGGCAAGAGCCGTGACGCAGGGTTTACCGGCTACCGCCGCACGCTGGATTCCTTCATTGCACTTTTCGACCGCTACAGGGCGGACAAACTCATTCCCTGACTGCTCACTTGGCGGCGCTTGGGTCTGGTGTTTTCCGGGCGTGTGCGGCTACGGCGCAACCCATGTTATAGATTGACTGCGCGTGGCGAACTACGCCGGGCTGACGACCTCCAAGGAGTCCTGGTGCCCCGCCCCAAATCTGCGTTTTTGTCGGTCGACTCAATAGTTGGGGCTGCACTGTCCTTGGTTGATTCCACGGGCGATTTTAGTTTTCCCAAGGTGGCGCGGGAACTCGGGGTCAGCCAGGCCGCCCTGTACAACTACATTGACAATCGCGAACACATAATCGAGCTCATGCGGGGGCGAATCTTTTCGGCGAGGCAGCCCTTGGACACTCAATCCCTACCCTGGGATGATGCGCTAAGGATGCTGGCCCACGAATACCGCGATTGTTTGGTGGGCCACCCCCGGCTGGTGCCCCTGTTGGTGACCCAAACCGTGCAGGACCTCGGTGTTATGGGCATCTACGACGACATGGCGAAGGTCTTGGGTAAAGCGGGCCTGGTACGTTCGGCCATCGCCCCGGCAATCGCCACCTTGGACTATCTTGTCCTTGGTTCCGCGATGGAACTCACTGCGCCGGAGGTCGTTTGGTCTCCTCCGCAAGGGCAATTCCCGGCGTTGTCGGAAGCCATCAGCGATCTGGGTTCAGCTGCGGAACGATCGAACACCGCATTCTCCTTCGGTCTGGAGACACTGCTGGAAGGTATCCGGGGAGTCACAAAAGACGAGTTTCTGAAAACCTTTCAGTAAACCCTTGTGCTGGGTGGAGTGCATCTCCATAATAAATGAAGGTCATTCATTTTGTGATGCCACTCACTCCATTCCAGCAAGGAGAAGTCCATGTCCCAGGACGAAAACCACGACGGACGCGTTCCCCTTACCGCCGCCCGCGCGGTCTCCGTTTTCGGCATCAGTGTTGTTGGCTTCATGACCGCCAACCTTGTACCCGTCATGATCGTTGCCCTAACCGGGGAGCTTGGCTTTTCCGATACGGGTGCAGGGTCGTTGATGACCGGATCCCTGCTTGCCTGCGCGGTGGCGTGTCTGGGCACGTCAAGGTGGGCTGCAGCCAACGGAAGATACCTGGTGGCACGGATCGGCTTGGTGCTTACTGCTGCAGGGTTCGGTGCTGCCGCCTTCATCCCCTCGGCGCCTGTTGTTGTTGCTGGCGTGCTGATCGGTGGTCTCGGTGCCGGAGGGGCCGTTTCAGCCGGAGGCGCTGCGCTGGGTGCCCTCCGCAACCCAGACCGCGCGTCCGGTATCAGTGGCTTCACCAACCGTGCCGTCGTATCAGTAGTTCTGTTCGTCATCCCGGTCCTGGGTGCCGGGATGGGCAGCGCGTTTGGCCTGCTCGCGGGCCTTGCCCTGGCCGCCCTTTTCACCACCGCCTGGCTGCCCAACCGTCCAAGCCGGCCCGTCACCGAGCGTACGGAGGTTTCCACACCAGCCAAAAGCTCAAGAACAACCACCCTGGCGGGCATCGGGCTGCTGGCCTGTTTCGCGGTGTGGGCACTTAGCGAGGACTCGCTGTGGGCCGTCGCGGCAACCATGGGTGCCGACCAGGCGCAGCTTGACGAGACAGGAATGGGACTGGTCCTGAGCCTCTCTACTCTAGGCGGTCTCATCGCGTCGGCCCTTGTAGGACTTTTCGGGCGCCGGCTGGGACGAACAGTCCCGTTGGCCGTCGCCCTGGTGGCCGGTGCCGCTCTTAAGTTCTCCTCGGGATTGGTGACTGACCCAGGGCTGTACATGGCCGTCATCGTGGCTTGGAACACCATCTACATGCTGGCGTTTATCTACATTGTGGCAACTGCTGCGGCGTTGGATGCGGCGGGGCGGTGGTCGGCGCCGGTTCTCGGCGTGTACCTTGTTGGCTCATCGTTCGCCCCGTTCTTTGGAACGCTGGTTTCCACCGCAGCGGGTTACGACGTTCTAGGTTTTGTCCTGGCGGGAATGACCCTCGTTCTGACCGTACCCCTGCTCATGATCTCCAGGATTTCCGTCGATATCGAAAAGACGGATGCCGCCTATGCGTCGCCTGACATCAATAAGGCGGCCATCGTCTGATGCCACACTCTGACAACAAGGAAAGCGCTGCTGTGCCTGCACGCACCCTCTATACCAATGCCACCGTTTTTACCGCCGACGGCGCCCCCGCTGAAGCCTTCGTCGTGGAAGGTCCGGTGTTCACGTTTGTTGGAGCCGAAGCCGATGCCCGCATGGCAGCAGGCGCCGACGCTTCGGAAGTGGACTTGGCCGGCGGTTTTGTCCTGCCCGGGTTCATCGACGCGCACACGCACCTGCTGATGATGGGCCAGGCCCTGCAGAAGGTCCAATTGCGCGACGCTGCCAGCCTCGGAGACCTGCAGCAACGGCTTCGGGAAGCAGCGGCATCAACCGATGCTCCCCGCATCCTCGGCGCAGGCTGGCTCTACAGTTCCCTTGAGGGCCTGGCGCCCACACGGCAGCTGCTGGACGAAGCAGTACCGGACCGTCCCGTCTATCTGGACGCAAACGACCTGCACTCGGTCTGGGCAAACAGCGCGGCTCTGGCCGAGCTGGGAATCGACGATGACACCCCGGACCCCATCGGCGGACGAATCGGTCGGGACCCTGAAACGGGCACGGCCGACGGCATGTTGTACGAGACCGTTGCCCAGCAGATTGTTTGGCCCACCCTCGCCAGCTACGCCACGGACGAAGACAGGGACGCCCAGCTGGAGGAAGCGTTCGCGAGCTATCTGGCCGTTGGCGTCACCGGGGCCGTGGACATGGCCGTACAGGACGACGACCTGGCAGCCTTCCGTCGCGCCATGGAACGGAGGAACGGTGCCCTCCCCATCCGAGTTAAAGGCCACCTTCTGGTAACCCGCCATGAATCAGACACGGACAATCTGGCCCAGGTCGGCAAAGCGGCCCGGCTTGCGGCCGAGCTGGACAATGAGTGGCTGCAGATCTGCGGCATCAAACTGGTGGTGGACGGCGTTATTGACAGCTGCACCGCCGCCATGCAGGAACCATACGCGGACGGCAGCAGCGCCGAGCCCATCTGGGACCGCGCTTCACTCACCCCTGTGGTGGCGGCTGCCGACGCCGCCGGACTCCAGGTCGCACTTCACGCGATCGGGGACGAAGCCTCGGATATCGCACTGGATGCTCTGGAAGGGGCATACCTCCAGAACGGTCCACGGGACCGCCGCCACCGGATCGAACACCTGGAAACTGTTACCGAGGCCAACGTCCGGCGGCTGGCGGCGCTTGGGGTCGTGGCGTCGATGCAGCCGGTCCACGCAGACCCTGCAATCCAGGACAACTGGCGCAGCGTTCTTGGCGACCACCGCTGCGAGCGGGCCTTCCCCTGGACCGAGTTCACTGAAGCAGGCGCCACCTTAGCCCTAAGCACCGACGCCCCAACAGCTCCACACCAGCCATTGCCGAACATGTATATTGCCTCAACCCGGCGTTCGGCACTGGATCCCAGACTTGACGCCAACGTCCCCAAATACGCCCTGGACCTCTCCGACGCGCTCTGCCACGCCACCCGCGACGCCGCCTTCTCCTGCCGTGCCGAAGACCGGCTGGGCAGAGTTGCTGCCGGCTACCTGGCGGACTTCGTTGTGTTGGACAGCAACCCGCTCCAGGCGGACGCCTCCGAACTCCTCAGCAACCACGCCCGGCTCACTGTAGTGGGCGGAAAGGCCGTCTGCTGCGGCCGTACCGGCACTGACGACCAAGCCGCCCGGCTACCAGGGACAAAACAGCCGGTTGACAGCAGGTAACGCTCACGGCGCCAGTGTCGCACGCCTGGGTCCGCTCGGCGCGCAGATTCTGTTCATCCACATCGCCGTTGTCGCGGCCCTAGATGATTAAGTCCTATTGGATTTAGTGGTCGTAGGCGATTAGGGAGCGTTTGCGGGGCGCGTCGATTCGCCAGTTGTGCCAGATGCCGGCTGCGAGGGCCAGGAGTCGTGCAGCGACGCGTGCTTTGACGCCTTCAAGGGTGCGCCCGCCGTGGTTTTCGAGGGTGAGTTGGCCTTTGAGGGTGTCGAAGACTGATTCGATCCATTGGCGGATGCCGCCGAGTTTGCCGAAGCGTGGCTTTTCGTCTTTGCGGTCGGGTCTGATGAGGTGGGCGCCGAGGTCGTCGGTGATGAATCGTTCGAAGTCTTTGCCGGCGAAGCCTTTGTCGCCCAGGATGACCTGGCCGGCGTGGACGAGGTGATGGTCTTTTTCCAGCAGGGCCTGAGTGACTTCGCGTTCTCCGATTTTCGGGTTTGCCAGGCCCCAGATGACCGGCATTCCTTCAGGGGTGCTGATCAGGTACAGGCGGAAGCCCCAGAAGTAGCGGGAGTGCGACGCGCAGTAGCCGTAGCCCGCGTGCCCGGCAAGGTCGGAGCGTTTGACGGTTTCCCGTGACATTCCGCAGGGCAGTGGGGTGGAATCGACCAGTCGGAGCACGTCGTGCCAGGACGGGGTGTCCTTGGCCAGGGCTGTGATGGTCGCGGAGATCAGCGTCCCGGCGGCCCGGAGGCGTTTGTTGTAGCCGGACTGTTGCGGGATGCCCGGGAACATCCCCGTCAGGTGGGTCCGGGCGTATCGGATCCATCTGGTTTCGGAGGAGTATCCGAGCAGTTGCTGTGCCACCGCCAGGCAGAGCAGCTCGGCATCGGAGAGCCCGGGCTTGCGCCCGGGCCGCCGGTCCCGGGACACGCCAAGATCAGGGAGGACACGGTCGGTGAGAAGGGCATAGAGTGTGGTCAGGAGAGTGTCTAGTTCGGGGTTCACATACCGGGTTTAACACTCTCCGCCCTACTTTAAAAGGCTCCCCACCGTCCTACGCAATAGGAATTACTCATCTAGTCTTAGTCGGCCGCTTAACTATCCCCGAGTGGGGCACAGCTGACATGCGGCAGGCTCAGCCGAGATGCCCCGCCCCTGCTCCTCGCTCAACCCGTTCCCGGGCCGCTGGGGCAGGTTCAATGGGGAGGTGCGGGCCGGAGGTACCGGAAACCACGGGTGACAACGGGTTGCCCGGGTTGGCCTGGTTGTAGGCGTCCAGCGCACTGGCCTGGCGTCCGTTGATCCAGGTGCCTTCCTCGTCGAGACCGGTGCCACCCCATGCCGTGATGATCTGGGACGGGGCGATCCCTTCAGCAAGTTCGAAGGTGTTGTTCCGGGCAATGATGCTCGATTCCACTCCAACGCCCCACGAGTATTGGTAGCGGTCTGGGTCTGTCACCTTGTAGACGTTGTTGTAGACATGGGCCTGCCCGAAGCGGACCCGCGGGGCGCGCTGTTCGAGGTCAATCAGTTCGTTGTGGTGCAGGGTGACGCGAAGCCGGCCCCGGTCCGCGGTGGCCCCGTCTCCGTTGCCCCACAGCAGCGATTTATCGTGGCCCATCATGCGGCTCCATGAAATGGTCACCAAGTCCGCCTGCCGCACGACGTCCAAGAGCCCGTCGTGCCGCAGGAACGGCTGACCGAAGTACTGGGGCTGCGAAGCATCGTCCGTGTCGCCGTCGTCCAGTGTCAGGTGGTCCAGCCAAACGTGGGTTGATCCGGACACCACCAGGTTGTCCCACTCGGTTTTCCACGTGTCGCCGTTCCATACCGGGAAACAGTCGTAGGCGTCAGAGATGTGGAGATTCCTGACGATGACGTTGTTGACCCGGTCGATGTTGATGACAAAGCCTGTGAGTTTGACGTCACCGACTCCAACGATGGTGGTGTTTGCGCCTACGTTCATTCGGATCTGGGCCCGTTGCTTGGCGCTTGAGGCCTTCCGGGCGTCTTCAATGGGCCCGGATGCCGGACCTGTCCAGTGTGCTGGATCAAATGCTGCAAGGTAGGCGTCCAACGAATAGCCGTTTACTGCGTAGTCCTGGCAGGCAATTGGAGTGCCGTCGGAATTGGTGTTGGCGTTGATGTCCTTTGTCACATAGACGATTTTGGGAGTGTCTCCTGCAATAGCCGCAGCGAGTTCGTCCCTGGTTGACACCGAGTGGACGTCCTGGGGTGCGGCGTTGGCTCCGCCGGTTGTACCGCCGTCCAGTGACGCCCATCCGTCGCCGGCTGCGAGGGTTTGTCTGCCCAGGTCGCTGACGACGGGAGCGCCGTTGGCGTTTTCGGGTGCTGGAAGTGCAGCGGTGGAACTGAGGGCCAGCGCGGTGGCCATCACGAGGGAAAACGGGAGGTACGCCATTATTGATTCTCCTGATAGTGGCTGGGTTTGCTGCTCAAGGCTGCGGTGTCAGGTTCCGGGTCCCCATCCATGGAATGGCCGCCGGCACACCCCCGGATACTCATCCCCGAACCGCCGGAGTCCAGTCGCCAAGGAACGCTTCCCTGGACATCCCTGCCGCCTCATCAACGGTGAGCTGCGGGTGGAATTCGTTGATGTGCGCACCTGGGCCGCTGTTGTTGAATTCAGCGAACCTGCCCTCGGACCAGTGGTGCCCGCTCATGTCCGCCCAGCCCTGCACCGCGATGTGGCTGCCCAGGGTGGAGTCCCTGATGACGGCCATGGGGTGGGCGTCGGGATCGCTGCTGGCAAACCAGGGCCGGCCCAGGCTGACAGTGCCCGGTGCCGCATCTGACGTCAGGTTGCTGTTCACGATCAGGAATCCGTACGGGTTGGAGTTTTTGGTGCTCGGCGCCACGATGTAGCCGTTGTTGGTGGAGCTGCCGCGGTCCAGCGAGTGGATGGTGCAGCCATCGAAAACAGCGGTGCCGCGGCCGTAAAGGAAGTCCACGTCGCCCTCGATGTAGCAGTTCTTGAGGTAGGTGCGGGCTGTGGCGTCCCGCCCGGTGGTGTCCGCCAGGTAGGTGTCCTGGTTGCCCAGGAAGCGGGTGCCGTCGAACGTGACCCTGTCGCCAACGGACCGGACCGCAAGCGCCTGGCTGGAACCCAGGGCGGCCTCGTCGTAGGAGTTTTCCACCGTCAGGTTCCGCACGGTGGTGCCGGCCGCAAAGACCGTCAGGGTGGGGCTTCCCGCCGCTCCCCAGGTGCCGCCGTAGAACTTGATGCCGTTGGCGGGGGTGTCATACGTGATAACGACGTCGGCCGGGTTGGCTGTTGCGCCCTGCAGGGTCAGGTTGGGCCTGTCTGCCCAGATATTCACCACTTCCCGGTAGACGCCGGGCTTCACGGTGATGGTGCGCGGGATGGTGCTGCCGCTGGGGATGGAACCGATGGCGGCCTGGAGGCTTCCGAAGTCACCGCTGCCATCCAGAGCCACGGTGATCTCCGTGGTGCTGTTCGGTGCATTGTTTACCCGGGGACCGGCGCCTGCGGAAACAATCTCCGGTACCCGCGCGGCGTCGTCCTTTTGGTAGGAGTAGAAACTGGCGGGATCGAAGGCCGCGCCCACGTTGTCCCTGCGGCCCCGGGTGCCGTTGAAGATGTTCCCGCTGTTCCGTACTTCCGATGCAGGGTCCTTGGCCACAATCGGGTCCTGGACTGCGCTGAAGTTGTTGGCCTCAACCACTACCTTGGCGGCGCCGCGGCTCATCATGCCGTACTGGCCGATGTCCTGCAGGTAGTTGTTGTAGACGTGCGCCGCAGCAGTGTTGTCGATGCTGAAGTTGCGTTGGGTGGTGTTGCGGATCCAGTTGTGATGGATGGTCATCTTGGTGACGGCGTTCGCGGTCCAGCCCACGCCCAGCGCCTTGTTGTTATCCGCGAAGATGTTCCAGGAATACGTGATGTAGTCCGAGTCCTTGCGCGTATCGATCAGTCCGTCGCCCACGCGCTGGAACTTCATGTGGTCCACCCAGATGTGGTGGGACGTATCGATCTGGAGGCCATCGCGGTCATTGTCCGGCTGCTTGCCGTCCCAGTCGCCGGGGATGTAGGAGTCCCGGACTGTGAAGTTCCGGAAGATCACGTTGGAGACATTAATGAGCTTGAAGCCGGCATTGACCAGTTCGGCGCCGGCGCCTGCGCCAATGATGCTCTTGTTCGCCGCCACGGGGATCTTCACGTACTGATCCGCAGTAATGGTGCCTTCCAGGAGGATCACCAGCGGCTCGGCGGCCGCGGCGTAGTCCTTCAACTCCTGGAGGGTTGTGGCGCTGACGATCCGGCCTGCCTGGCCGCCGGTGGTTCCGGCGAGGCCGTTGCCGGGCAGCGCAGCGAATCCATCAGGCGTCTGCTTCCACAGGGCCTCGGAAGTGCCGGCAGTATCGGGAGCCGCGCGCACCGCCGTCGGAAGTGCCGCCGTCGGAAGGGATGATGAACCGGCAGGTACTGCCTGGGCGGGAACAGCCGTAAGGCTTCCCAAAATAACGACGGCGGCAGCCGCACCTAAGAGACGTCGCAAACTCATGCAAAACTCCTTTGTTTTGTTTCAGCCAGGGATGGTGGAGCGATGATGCGCGGAGATTGGAGGCCTTATTTCAGGCCGGTGGTGGCGATGCCGTTGATGAGGTACTTCTGGCCGGCAATAAAGAACCCGATGATCGGAGCGATGGACACCACGGACATGGCGAACATGGGTCCCCACATGCTCTGGCCCTCGGAATCCATAAACGCCCTCAGCGCCAGCGGGACGGTGTAGAGGTCCTGGTTCTGGATGTAGAGCAGCGGGCCGAAGAATTCGTTCCAGGTGGAGATGAAGGTGAAGATCGCCGTGGTGGCCATGGCCGGCACGCACAGCGGCAGGATGACCCTCAGGAACGTGCGGAACGGGCCGCAGCCGTCAATCTGCGCGGCGTCGTCGAGTTCCTGCGGCAGGGCCTTCATGAACTGGACCATCAGGAAGATGAAGAACGCGTTGGTGGCCATGAAGTTCGGCACGATCAGCGGCAGGTAGGTATCCAGCCAGCCCAGCTGCGAGAAGATGATGTACTGCGGCACCAGGAGCACGTGCCCGGGCAGCATCAGGGTGCCCAGCATCAGCGCGAAGAACAGCTTCCGCCCGGTGAATTCCATCCGGGCAAAGGCGTAGGCGGCCAGGGCGCAGGAGAAGATGTTGCCGATGATCGAGAAGACCACCACAATCATCGAGTTGATCAGGTACACGTGGAAGGGCTGGTTGAGCGCGGTCCAGCCCTCGGCGTAGTTGCTGAAGTCCCAGTTCTCCGGCCACAGCCCCAGCTGGCGGAAGATGTCCGTACTGGGTTTGAGGGAACTGGAAACCATCCACATCAGCGGGTAGAGCATCACCAGGCCCACCAGGCACAGGATCAGGTGGCGGGAGAACCGGGTGCCGGTTGTTCCGGTGAGGGCGTCTTCCGGGTCGGACTGTTTCGACTTTTTCACCGGCGCGGGGGAGGACTTTGGGGTTCGTTCGAGGAGAGCCATTGCGGTTGCCTTAATTGTCGTAGAAGACCCAGAACTTGGATGCGATGAAGTTGATGGCGGTGAAGATCGCAATGATCATCAGCAGCAGCCAGGCCATGGCCGAGGCATACCCCATCTCGAACTCCGTGAAGCCCTTTTGGTACAGGTACAGGTTGTAGAACAGGGTGGAATCAGCCGGACCGCCGGTGCCGCCGCTCATCACGTAACCCTGCGTGAAGGTCTGGAACGAGCCGATCAGCTGCATGATGAGGTTGAAGAAGATGATGGGGCTGATCAGCGGCAGGGTGATGCTGCGGAACTGCCGCCACCTGGATGCCCCGTCAATGGAGGCGGCCTCGTAATACATGGTGGGAACCTGGCGCAGGCCGGCCAGGAAGATCACCATGGGAGACCCGAAGGTCCACACGTTCAGGACAATCAGGGTGCTCAGCGCGAACTCCGGGTCAGTGACCCAGGCCGGCCCCTGGATGCCGAACAGCCCCAGGAAGCTGTTCACGATTCCGTCATTGCCGAAGATATAGCGCCACAGCATCACGATCGCCACGCTGCCGCCCAGCAGCGAGGGCAGGTAGTACACCGACCGGTAGATGGCCAGGCCCTGCAGTCCCCTGTTCAGGATCAGGGCAACCAGCAACGCAATAGCCAGCGAGATCGGCACGGACACGAAGGTGTAGATGAACGTGACCTTCAGGGACTGCAGGAGCCGCGGATCCTCGAACATGGCCTGGAAGTTCGCCAGGCCAATGAAGTTCGGCTCGGTGAACAGGTTGTAGTCCGTAAACGCAAGGTACAGGGACGCGAAGAACGGAATGATCGTGAACAGCATGCCCAGGAACCACGGCAGCAGGAACAGGTAGCCGGAGCGCTGGTTCTTCCGCCGCGGGGTCCGGCGCACGGGCGCCTCGCCAATAGGGGAGCCCACGGCCGGCCCCCGGGCCTGTTTGGTCAGCACGGACATACGTCATGCTCCTGTCGAAGTGTTGGCTGAACGTGCGGACGCACTACTTGTTGATGGCTGCATTGCTCTTCTCGAGGAAGGTCTTGGCAGCGTCAGCGGGCGTGACCCGGCCGAATTCAACCTCAGTGGCCAGCTGCTTGAGGGTGTCCGCAACCACGCTGGCGCCCTTGGGGTAGACGTAGGCAGGGGGAAGATCGTCTTCCTGGATGTCGGCCACCATCTGCACGAACTTCGTATCGTCCGCCCCGAGCTTCGGCATGATTGCGTCCGCTACCTTGGGGTTGATGGGCACGCCTCGCTGGGTGAGCGTCTCTGCAGCGCCGTCGGCGTCATTGATCAGGAAGTTAAGGAATTTTGCCGCTTCCTTGGGGTGCTTGGACTTGGCGGCAATGGACCAGAGCATGCTGGGATCGGCGGAGTAGCCGCGGCGCTTCTCAGTGGTTTCACCCGGCATCCGCAGCAGCACCACGTTTCCGCCGGCGGCCTCGTTAAAGGCCTTGTAGTTGTTGATGGGGATGATCTGCGAGGCTATGGTGCCCTTCGCCAGGTAGGACTGTGCAGCCGAACCACCGACCTGCTCAAAGAAGCCGGCGGGCGGGTAGCCACCGGAATTGCGGAGGTCCACGCTGTACTGGAACCACTCGCGGATGGTTTCCTCGCTGATCCCGAGCTTGTTGTCCTTGGTGTAGAAATCCTCGCCCCGCTGCCGCGCAAAGAGAATGGGCCCGGTTTCGGTAGCAACGTCGTAACCGGCGCCGTAGATCTTGCCGCCGGTCTTCTGGGTCACCTCCGCGGCAAACTTGGCATAGTCGTCCCAGCTCCAGGTCTTGTCATCAGGAATGGTGACGCCGGCCTGGTCCGTAATGGTTTTGTTCACCACCATGCCGATGGTGGTCACGCCGGTAGCCAGCCCGTACAGCTTGCCATCGACCTCGCCCCGGCTCTGGATGCTCTGCGGGACGTCACCGAGCTCGATCTCCGGGAAGGACTTGAGGTCTGCCAGGGTGCCACGCTGCGCATACTCCAACAGGGACCTGTTGGCCATGTTCAGAACGTCGGGGGGATTGCCGCCGGCGAAGCGGGTGGCCAGCTTGTCCGCGTAGGGCCCGCTGTCCTGGTACTCACTCTTGATGGTGATGCCCGGGTTCTTTTTCTCGAACACCTTGATGGCGGCGTCCGTCATCTTGGCCCGGTTGGCGTCACCCCAATAGACGAAGTTGAGCTCCACGTTGCCGCCGGACGCTGCGGGCGTCCCGCCACCGCCGCAACCGCTCAGGGCCAGGCCGGCTGCGGTGATCGCCGCGCCAAGGAAAATCCTGCGGGGTATTCCGGTGCTGGTGGTCTTCTTCATTGAATGACGCCTCTCTATATGGGGTGCTTGAAACAAATCGGGGTTCTGAATTCCGGAAAGTTTCCGGAACTGGACGATTTCGGCCTGGTTGGTGGATGGCCTGCAATGACGCGGTTACGACCAAAGTGAAAGTTTGAGTAAACGATTTCTAGCACCGCGCTGCTGTGACTGTCAACACTTTTCGGATTCGACCGGCTCGAACTGGAACAGAAACTTTCTGCACTTGTTGCCGTTCATTTCTCTTCCGTCTATGCTGTCTCCATTCCCCATCACGTCGTCTATGGAAGGGAGGCACTATGGGTCACGGAACCATTGACCACACCAGACTGCTGGGCCGGCAGGACGGAAACGGGCTTCCACCGCAGAGCGCGCCCCGGCCGTATTACCACCCCGTGCGCTCGCTGGCCGGCACCGTGCTCACGGAAGCCGCGCCGGCCGACCACCTTCACCATCTGGGGCTGTCCATAGCCTTTTCGGACCTCAACGGCACCAATTTCTGGGGCGGCTCCACGTACACTGCCGCGCGTGGACCGGTGATCTTGCCCAACCATGGCCGCCAGGTGACGCAGGCCTGGACTGAGGGCAATGGCCAGGAAAGCGGCACCGTTCACTGGCAATCGGAGCACGGAAAAGTCCTGGCGGAAGAACGCCGCAGCATCGAGTGCTTCGCGCATCCCGCCCCCGGAACCTGGAGCCTCTCGCTGACATCGGTGATGATCCCGGCAGGTGATGTGGGCTCCCTGGAGGTATCGTCGTCGGCCGTTAAAGGCCGGGTTGGCGCCGGATATGGCGGGATCTTCTGGCGGTTCCCCGCGGACTTCGCCAACCCCGTCGTCTTCACCGCCGCGGGCGCCGGGCCGGAAGCGGCACATGGATCCCGGTCGTCATGGCTGGCCGTCAGCGGTTCCGTGGGCGGGGCCGCCGTCGCCGTCGTGATGGCCCAAGGCGAGCCCCTGCGCCCCTGGTTCGTCCGGACGGAAGGCTATGTTGGCGCCGGACCCGCCGTTGCCTGGTCCACAAAGGCCGTGGCAGACGCCGGCAACCCGCTGGTCCAGTCGCTCCACGCCGTCATCCACGACGGCCCCGTCACGTCAGCGGCACAGGCCCTGCAACTTCTCGAAAACCACCCCGGCATCAAACCCGACAGGACACCATGACATCGCGCAACGTCCCCGTGTACGCAAACCCGATCCTCAACGCCGACTGGCCGGACCCGGACGCCGTCCAGGTCCGCGGCGTTTACTACCTCATCGCCTCAAGTTTCAACCGGGTGCCCGGCCTGCCTGTGCTGAAATCCCGGAACCTCGTTGACTGGGAACATGCCGGCCATGCCCTGCTGCAGCTTCCGCCAAGCAGCCACTATTCGCTGGTCCGGCACGGCGGCGGTGTGTGGGCGCCGGCGTTGCGGTACCACGACGGGCGTTTCTGGATTTTCTACCCGGACCCGGATCACGGGATTTTCGTCCTCACCGCCGAGAATGCCGAGGGCCCGTGGAGCGCGCCGCACCTTCTCTACGCGGGGCGAGGACTCATTGATCCCTGCCCCCTCTGGGACGACGACGGCGAGGCCTACCTGGTGCACGGCTGGGCCAAGAGCCGGATCGGCGTCAAGAACCGCCTCACCGTCCACCGGATGAGCCCGGACGCCAGCCGCCTGCTGGATCACGGGACCCACGTCATCAACGGTGACGAACTGCCCGGCTACAGCACCCTGGAAGGCCCCAAGTTCTACAAAAGGGACGGCTGGTACTGGATCTTTGCTCCCGCCGGCGGCGTGGCTACCGGCTGGCAGTCGGTGTTCCGTTCCCGTTCGCCCTTCGGCCCCTATGAAGAGCGGCGCGTCCTGGTGCAGGGAAACACGGACGTCAACGGGCCACATCAGGGTGCCTGGGTGACCACTCCGCAGGGGGAGGACTGGTTCCTCCACTTCCAGGACCGCGGCCCGTATGGCCGCGTGGTCCACCTGCAGCCCATGGGCTGGGATGAGGACGGGTGGCCCTGGATGGGTGAAAGGAACCACGACGGCGGACCGGGAACCCCCGTGATCACCCACCCCTACCCGGCCGGTACAGTCGCAGACCAGGCCGCGCCGCCGGCCAGCGACGATTTTATGACCCCGAGGCTGGGGCCGCAGTGGCATTGGCAGGCGAATCCGCAGGACGGCTGGGCGCACCAGTGCGGAGGGGGCCACCTTGTCCTGAAGCCCAAGGCCAACGATCCAATCAACCTCCGCGAACTGCCCAACGTGCTGGGGCAAATCCTGCCGGGAACGCCCTCCACCTTCACCACCACCCTGGAACTGCAGGACGTTCCGGTGGGAACCCGGGCGGGAGTTGTGGTGCTGGGCCTTGAGTACGCGTGGCTTGGCATCATCAGGACGGCCGATGGCTATGTCCTGGGAGACGGCACCGGGGGAGACGGCCCCCAGGAACGGCAGCATGGCCGGCAACGCCAGCTGCCCGGCTCCCGGATTGAGCTGCAGATCCGCACCGATGGCACACCCCGGTCCACGTTCGCCTGGCGGTCCGGACCCGGCGAACCCTGGGAAGTGCAGGGCTGGAACTTCGAAGTGGTCAAAGGGCAGTGGATCGGCGCCGAGCTGGGCATTTTCGCCACCTCGCCACTGGGTTCGGAGGAAAGCGGCAATGTTATCGTGGGACCCGTGCGCGTGGAAACGGCAACCGTCCGCCGGGCCAACGCACCGCAACTCGCCGCCGCGCCATGAACCCAAGGACTGCCCCATTGACCGCCACCCCACGTCCCAGGATCGCTGACGTTGCGGCGGCCGCGGGTGTCTCTGTTCCTACAGTCTCCAAAGTACTCAACGGCCGGACGCACGTTTCCGAGGAAACGCGCGCCAAGGTGCAGCAGGCGCTGGATGACCTGGACTATTCCAAGCGCACCACGCCGGCTGCCCAGCCAGGGATCCTGCAACTGGTGGTCAACAACTTCGACTCGCCCTGGGTCCTGTCCGCCATGGAAGGCGTGGAGGCCGCGGCCGCCCACCACGGTTACTCCGTGGCCTACGCGCGGGCAGAACACGTCACGCTGGACCGCTGGCGGAAGCTGCGCGAACCGTCGGTCAACAGGCTGGACGGCGTCCTTCTGCTGGCGCCGCGCAGCGGTTCGCAGCTGGTCAGCATGGTGCGGTCGCTGAGGATCCCGGCCGTGGCGATCGACCCCGAGGGTACTGAAGACCTCGCCATCCCCAGCGTCAGCCCGGCGTCGTTCTCCGGTGCGCTCGCCGCAGTGGGGCACCTGCTCTCCCACGGGCACCGCAGGATCGGAATCATCACCGGACGCAAGCATAGCCCCGGGCACGGGCGCGCCCGGTATGCCGCGTACGCCGCTGCACTGCACGACGCCGGCCTGCCCGTTCTGCCGGAACTGGTCCGGGACGGGGACTTCAGCATCGAATCCGGAATGCAGCTGGGCGCCGATCTCCTGGACCTGCCGCAACGGCCCACCGCCATCTTCACGGGCAGCGACCTGCAGGCCATCGGCGTGATGAACGCTGCGGCGCAGCGCAACCTGCGGGTCCCGGAGGATCTCAGCATTGTGGGATTTGACGATATTCCGCAGGCCGCCCGGACATCCCCGCCGCTGACCACCGTCCGCCAGCCGCTGGCACGGATGGCGACCATGGCCGTGGGGATGCTGACGGAACGGCAGGGAGTTCCGGCCACCGCCGCTCCCACTGCACTGGAAGTGGCCACCGAACTGGTGATCAGGAAGTCGACTGCTCCCACCCCCGCCTGACTGCTGCCGGCGACTGCCGGCAGCCTACCAAGGAGCCCCTTAGTGACAGAACGCAGGAATGCCCTAGTTGTCCGGGGCGGCTGGGAAGGTCACCAGCCAGTGGAGGCAACGGAGCTCTTCACTCCCTTCCTCAAGGCCAACGGGTACAACGTCCGAGTGGAGGACTCGCCGAAGGTTTACGCTGACGCCGGGTCCATGGCCGGCGTCGATCTCATCATGCAGTGCATGACCATGAGCAGCATCGAAAAGGACGATCTCGCCGGGCTGCGCGCTGCCGTGGAGAACGGCGCGGGGCTGGCCGGCTGGCACGGCGGGATCGCCGATTCCTACCGGAACAGCTCGGACTACCTCCACCTGATCGGCGGCCAGTTCGCCTGCCATCCCGGCAAGCATCCGGACGAACGGGTTGGCAGTCCATCAGACAACTTTGTGCCGTACACGGTGAACATGCTGCCCGCGGCCGCGGATCATCCCATTACCCAGGGCATCGCTGACTTTGAGCTGGTGACCGAGCAGTACTGGGTCCTCTCTGACGACTACATTGACGTCCTGGCCACCACAACCCAGAAGGTCCGCGACGGGGACCCCTGGAACCGCGAAGTCACCTCGCCGGCCATCTGGACCCGCCAGTGGGGGAAGGGCAGCATCTTCGTCGCCACCCCCGGCCACAGCGTCGAAATCCTCCAGGACACCAATGTCCGCACCATCATTGAAAGGGGCCTGCTGTGGGCGAGCCGCTGAAAGTGGGGATCGTTGGCTGCGGAGCCATCATCGCCCAGTACCTCGCCAGCTTCCGTAAGCTCGAGGGCCTCCAACTCGTGGCTGTGGCGGATCTGGACCCCGCGCGTGCACGGGCCGTAGCGGAGGAGTATGAAGGAGTGCGGGCCGTTTCCGTGGACGAACTGCTGGGGGCGGACGACGTCGAACTCGTCCTGAACCTGACCATCCCGGCGGCGCACGCCGACGTGGCGTTGAAGGCAATCGCCGCGGGCAAAAGCGTGTACGGCGAGAAGCCCCTCGCCGTAACACTTGCGGAGGCACGCACGGTGCTGGCTGCGGCGCGCGAGGCCGGCGTCGCCGTCGGCTGCGCTCCCGATACCGTGCTCGGTACTGGCATCCAGACCGCCCGGAAGGCCATCGACGACGGGTTGATCGGCGCACCGATCTCCGCCTCCGCCACGATGGCGACGCCCGGCCACGAGCGCTGGCACCCCAACCCGGATTTCTATTACCAGCCCGGCGGCGGGCCCCTCCTGGACATGGGCCCGTACTACGTGACGGCACTGGTGACACTGCTCGGACCCGTGGTCTCGGTCATCGGTGCGGCGAGCCACACGCGCAACGAGCGGACCATCGGCTCGGGACCGCGCGAAGGTGAGACGATTCCCGTCAGCGTGGATTCGCACGTCACCGGCGTCCTGGTCCACGCCTCAGGTGCGCTGTCCACGCTTTTGATGAGCTTCGACGCCGTAAAGTCCAAGTCCCCGAACATCGAAATTCATGGCGAACACGGCTCCCTGGTGGTACCCGACCCGAACCGCTTTGACGGCGACGTCCGGCTGTTCGCCCTCGGCGCCGAGGACTGGGAAACACTTCCGGTCTCGGCCGGATACCTCGACGCCGGACGCGGCTTTGGCATCGCCGACCTTGCCGCTACTCCCCAGGGAGCGGAGCCTCGGGCGGGCGGGGCCCTGGCCTATCACGTCCTGGAGGTTATGGAGTCGCTGCTCGAATCGGCCCGCACCGGGGCTGCCGTGGGGATCAGCAGCACGGTGAACCGGCCCGCGCCGGTGGAACTTTCGCGACTGGGCACGGAGGTGCCGGCAGTCCAGGCCTAAGCGCTGGGCCCCTTTCTCGGTGTTGACGTCGTGCCGCAGCGCCCGCACGTCTGCCAAAATGCCAAAACGATTTTTCTCGTGTTTGGTCACCACGTTAAGCCCGCCCGCCACAGCCCGTCAATAACCCGCACGTAACCAATTGTGACGCTTGACACCCCTCAAGAACCGCCTTTATGGTTGGTGCCAAGTCGTTTTGGCAAAACGATTTTTCACCCCAAGCTCAGTCTCGCCACTTCCGTTCGAGAGAAAGTGAGTCGACAGCGATGTCCACTCGAAAAACCATCAACAGGTTCGCCACCATCGGCGGTATCTGCACCGCCGTCGCGCTGGTTGCCACCGGGTGCGGCGCAGGGGGCCCGGCTTCCACGGGTAGCGCCGGCACCAACACCGTCAACGTCCTGGTGGAAGCAGGCGGCCACGCGGAACTGACCGGCGTTGCCGAGCAGTGCAAGAAGGACGCCGGCGTGGACGTCAACTTCGTCGAACTGCCGTATGACGGCATGTTCAACAGGCTCTCCAGCGAGTTCTCCTCCGGCAACGTATCCTTCGACGTCGCGGCCCTGGACTCGGTCTGGCTGCCCAGCTTCAAGGACGCCCTCCAGCCCATCGACGAGATCTTTACCGACGAGGCTAAGAAGGACATATTCCCGGCCCTGGTCAAGGAAGCGAACGTGGACGGCCACTTCATTGGCCTCCCGGCCTGGACCAACGCCGAAATCATCCTGTACCGCAAGGACCTCTTCGAGGACGCCAAGAACAAGGCCGACTTCCAGGCCAAATACGGCTACGAACTGGCCGCCCCCACCACCTGGCAGCAGTACAAGGACATTTCCGAATTCTTCACCAGGGACGGCATGTACGGCACTGACGTCAAGGGCGCCGTGGAAACCGAATGGCTGGCCCACGTCCTGCAGGCCGGTTCCCCCATGGTCCTGGACGAAAACAACAACGTGGTCATCGACAACGCCGCCCACAAGGAAGCCCTGGACTTCTACGTCAGCCTGGCCAAGGACGCCCCGTCCGGCGCAGCGCAGGTGGACTGGGCTGCTGCGCAGAACCTGTTCAACCAGGGCAAGACGGCGATGACCCGCTTCTGGGCCCACGCCTACCGTCAGATCCCGGCGGATTCACCGGTGGCCGGCAAGGTGGGCACGGCCCCCATGATCGCCGGATCCGCAGGCATTGGCGGCGTTCCGGGTCCCTGGTACCTCACGGTCCCCAAGGCCACCAAGAACACCGAAGCGGCCAAGAAGTTCATCCAGTGCGCCTATGACAACAACAGCATGGGCATCGAGTCCAGCCTGGGCCTGGCGTCCCGGATCTCCGCGTTCGAAAAGTACCAGGACAAGGAAGGCTACGAGAGCTTCGGGCCGCTGATCGAAACGCTCAACGGCGAAGCCACGGCCACCCGTCCCGCCACCGAAAAGTGGCAGCAGATCGTGGACACCGTCCTGGTCCCCATGCTCCAGAAGGCCGTGGCCGGCGGTGACTCCGCCACCCTCCTCGCTGACGCCAAGAAGCAGATCGAGGACCTCCTCAAGTAAGACCTCCGCGGCCGGCAGTTGCCCGGCAGTTGCCCCCGCAGTTGCCCAGGAAGCGCTGCCGGCCGCGGATCCCAACCAGCGGAAGAGAAAACCGTGCGTATCTACGATCGCCGCTTCGCATTGTTCCTGATGGCACCAGCGGCGCTGTTCCTGGCAGTGTTTGTCGCCTTTCCCTTGTTCCGCCTCGTAGCGGACAGCTTCTTCAAGATCTCGCCGATCGCCGGCGGCCCCCGCGACTTCGTGGGCCTGGACAACTACTTCCGGGCCTTCGCGTCGGACGCGTTCATCGGTGCGGGCTGGCGGACCTTGGCCTACACCCTTGTGGTGGTCACCCTCGAATTCGCCCTGGGGCTGGGGATGGCGCTGCTGTTCACCAGCCTGGGCCGCAGTTCACAAATCTGGCGGACAGTCTTTATGTACCCGTTGATGATCGCCCCGATTGTGGCAGGCCTCCTCTGGAAGTTCCTGATGATCGATAACTTCGGCCTCATCGGAACGCTCCTGCACCAGGCCGGCATCCTCTCCAACCCCAACCAGATCGGCTGGCTTTCGGATCCGAACATCGTGCTCTTTTCGGTGGCCATCCCGGATATCTGGCTGACCACGTCGTTTATGTGCCTGGTGCTCTTCGCCGGGCTGCAGAACATCCCTGGGGACCTGATCGAGGCGGCCCGACTGGACGGTGCCCGCGCGCCGGCCCTCCTGTTCCGCATCATCCTGCCGCTGCTGCGGCCGGTGATCGCCGTGGCCCTGGTGGTCCGTGGAATCGACGCCGCCCGCGCCTTCGACACCATCCTCATCCAGACCAACGGCGGCCCGCAGTCCGCCTCGGAAACCATGAGCCTGCTGATCTACCGGACCATGATCCGCTTCGGCGATCCCGGCCTGGCCAGCGCCATGGGCACCCTCTACCTGCTGGCCATGCTCGCGGTCGCCTTCGTGGCGGTATCCACCATCTGGCGGCCAGGAAAGGACAACTGATGCGCGTCGCAGAAAGAGCAACGCACGACGCCGGAACGCCGGCCAGGGTGCCAGCGGCACCTGCCGTCCGCACGGCAACCCGGCCCCCGAAGCGCCGGGGCGTCAACCGCGAAGGCCTGGAGGCCGGCCGCCGGAGTACCCGCACGCTGCTGTGGATCCTCCTGGCAGTTGCCATGGTGCTGTACGGCTTCCCGTTCCTGTACCTGCTGTTCACGTCCTTCAAGACGCCGATCGACACCATCGCGGTGCCGCCCACCATCCTGCCCAGGGAGTGGACGCTGGAGAACTACACCAACGCACTGGGCCGCGACGGCGTCGTCGCCTCCTTTATCAACAGCGTCCAGACGGCGGTCATCAGCACGGTGCTGTCCCTGTTGCTGGCGGTGCCGGCGGCCTACGGCATCACCCGGTACAAGACCCTCAGCGGCCGGATCTTCATCATGGCTGCCCTGGTCACCCGCATGGTGCCGCCGGTTGTCATCGGCATTCCGCTGGCCTCCATGATGGCAACGCTTGGCCTGTCCGATACCCCCATCGCACTGTCCATCGCCCACACCACCATCTCGCTGCCGCTCTCCATCTGGCTGATGTCCAGCTTCTTCGAAGCGGTGCCGAAGGACCTGGAGGAGGCGGCGACTGTGGATGGCTGCAGCAGGCTTGGCGCCTTGTGGCGGGTGGTGATCCCGGTGGTCTCCGGCGGCATCGCCGTCACCGCGATCTTTGCCTTCCTGGCCTCCTGGAACGAGTTCCTGTTCGCACTCCTGATGACGGCGATCCGGTCCCAGACCACGCCGGTGGTCATTGCGAACTTCCAGACCCAGTTCGGCCTGGACTGGGGATCCATGACGGCGCTGGCCGCTGTGTATTCCGTCCCGGTCATCCTGCTCACGCTGCTCCTGCAGCGCAAGATCGTGGCGGGCATGACGCTCGGCGCGGTCAAGGGATAGGGTGGCACGCAGATGAGTAACAAGAACATCGGCATCAAGGACGTGGCCGTGGCCGCCGGCGTATCCGTCACTACCGTCTCGCACGTCCTCAACGAGGTCTCCTACGCCAGGATCAGCGCCGAAACCAAGGACAAGGTCAGGAGCGCCGCCGAGAAACTCGGCTATGGTCCCAACCGCCTGGCGCAGGCCCTGCGTACCCAGCGCACCGGCATGCTGGGCCTGGTCAGCGAGGACATCGCCACCACCCCGCACGCCGGCCGGATCATCCTCGGTGCCGAGGAAGCCGCCAAGGCCCGCGGGTACAACCTCATGATCATCAACACCTCAGGCTCGGCCAGCCTCGAATCCCGGCAGGCCGACGTCGAGGCCCTCCTGGAGCGTCGGGTGGACGGCATCCTTTACGCCACCATGTACCACCGCAACGTGGAGCTGCCGGCCAACCTTGGCAGTGTGCCGTCGGTGCTGGTGGACTCCGTGGCCGTCGGCGGGAACATCACGGCGGTGATCCCAGATGAAGAGGGCGGTGCCCGCGCCGCGGTGCGTGCGCTCCTCGAGGCGGGGCACACCCGGATCGGTTTCATCAACAACACCGACGACGTCCCCGCCACCCACCAGCGGCTCCACGCCTTCCGTGCCACGCTGACCGAAGCAGGGCTCGACGGCGGCGCGGCACCTGTGGAATCCGAGGTCTCCGAGGTGCAGGGCGGCTACGAGGCGGCCCGGCGGATCCTCGCCCGGGAAGACCGCGCCGATATGCCTACCGCGTTGTTCTGCTACAACGACCGGATGGCCATGGGCGCCTACCGTGCCGCGGCCGAGCTGGGACTCGCGATCCCGGCGGACCTTTCCGTTGTTGGCTTCGATGACCAGGAACTGATCGCCGCCAACCTCTACCCGGGCCTGACCACGGTGGCCCTCCCGCACTACAACATGGGTGCCTGGGCCACCGAACACCTGATTGACGCCGTCGAGGGCAAAACCGATCTGTCGCTCATGGCTCTCCACCCGACCATCCTGGGCTGCCCGCTGGTGAGCCGCGATTCCATCGCAGCACCCCGGCAGTAAACAGCCCAGCCCTTCCACTTCTTCCCAGAGGACCGCCAGACATGTCCAGCCGCCTTGATGCCGCACGCCCGGAAACAGCCCCGGGCAGCACCTCCAGGTTCCGCCCTGCCGTCCATTTCACGGCGCGGGATACCTGGCTGAATGACCCGAATGGCCTCATTTTCCACGACGGCGTGTACCACCTGTTTTTCCAGAACAACCCGTACGGCAACGTCTGGGGCAACATGTCCTGGGGGCACGCCACGTCCCGGGACCTGCTGCACTGGACGGAGCATCCGGTGGCCATTGCCGGCGATGACGTGGAGGACATCTACTCCGGGAGCGTGGTGCTCGACCACGGCAACACGTCAGGGCTTGGCACTGCGGACCAGCCTGCGCTGGTGGCCATTTACACCAGCGCCTTCAAGGCGGCGTCCCCTTATAGCGGTATCCAGGCGCAGTCCCTCGCCTACAGCACCAACGCCGGAATGACGTGGACGAAATACCAGGGGAACCCCGTCCTCACCCGGGACTCCGCCAACTTCCGCGATCCCAAGGTCTTCCGCTACGAGGGGGAGCAAGGTGCCTGCTGGATCATGGTGGCCGTCGAAGCCCTGGAGCAGAAGGTGGTTTTCTACCGCTCGGAAGACCTCAAGTCCTGGGAGTTCCTCAGCCACTTCGGCCCGGCCAACTCGGACGCCGGCGAATGGGAGTGCCCGGACCTGTTCCCGCTGGCAGTGGACGGGGACCCGGCGAACATCAAGTGGGTGCTGATCGTCAACGTTAATCCCGGGGCCGTGGCAGGCGGTTCCGGAGGCCAGTACTTCATTGGAGAGTTCGACGGCGGCCGGTTCGTTCCAGACGCAGGTTCAGTGGTTGCGCCCACGGGCTTGTCCGCCCTCCCGGATCCCGGGCTGGACTCTTCGGCGGCGGACGCAGTGGGGGACAATGCCGTGTTGCGGCAGTGCCTGTGGCTGGACTGGGGCCGGGACTGCTACGCCTCCGTGTCCTTCAGCAACGTGCCGGATGGCAGGCGCATCATCATGGGCTGGATGAACAACTGGGACTACGCCAACGAACTGCCCACTGACCCTTGGCGGTCCTCTATGACCCTGGCCCGCGAAGTCCGGCTCACGGCAGTGGACGGCACTGTCCGCCTGGTCCAGCAGCCGGTCCTTGGGGAACCCACTGCGCCGGGAAAGGCTCCCGCTGCCGAACAGCTGAAAACCGGTCCCGTCGAATTGCGTGATTCAGCGCTCCGGTTGCCGGATGCGGTGCCGGGCAGCGCCCAGGTCATCGAGGCTCAGATCCTCCCCGGAAGCGCCGGACGCGTGGATTTCCGGCTGTTCAGCAGCAGCAACGGGAAGGATGGCACCAGGGTTGGCTACGACGTCGGGACCGCCCAGCTCTTCCTTGACCGCAGGAAATCAGGAAACACCGGCTTCCACGGGAAATTCGCCTCGGTGGAGTCAGCGCCGGTTGCCCTTGAGGACGGTGTGCTCAGATTGCTCATCGTGGTGGACCACTGCTCGGTGGAAGTATTCGCCCAGGACGGCAAGGTGGTTATGACTGACCTTGTGTTCCCGGACGCTGAAAACCAGGAAAATTGGCTAACTGTTGAGGGAGGCCAGGCAACAATACTGAAGCTCGCGGTCTCAAGGCTCAACCAGTACGAAAGGTCCCAGAATGCCAGCAATGCAGCACCCCGGCGATGACCGGAAGCCTGACTTCGACGTCCTGGTGGTGGGTGAAGCGCTCGTGGACATCGTGGTCTCCGCCGGAGGCGCCGTGGAGCACCCGGGCGGATCACCCGCGAACGTCGCCTACGGACTGGGATTGCTGGGTGCGGATACCGCCCTGCTGACGTCGATCGGCGATGACCACCACGGCACGGCGATCGAGGAACACGTCCAGAGTGCCGGCGTCGTAATCCTGCCCGGGTCCAAGGTCCAGGGCACCACCGCCACGGCCACCGCGGTGCTGGCGCCGGACGGTTCGGCCCACTATGACTTCAACATCCGCTGGGACCTGCCGCGGACGGCTCCGGCAACGCTTCCCAAAATCCTGCACACGGGTTCCATTGCTACTTTCCTGGCACCCGGCGCGGCGGTAGTGAAGGAGCTCCTTGAGCAGGCGCACCGGCGCTGCGTGGTCACCTACGATCCCAATATCCGCCCGGCGCTGCTGGGCAGCCACCGTGAAGCGATGGCCATTTTCGAGGAGCTGGTGCCGCTGACGGACGTGGTCAAGCTCAGCGACGAGGACGCCCTGTGGCTCTACCCGGGGCAGCCGCTCGAAAGTACCGCCGAGCACCTGCTGTCCCTGGGCACCGGGCTGGTTGCTGTCACCAGGGGAGCGGAAGGGTCCCTGCTGGCCACCGGCGGTGCGCGGGTGGATATACCTCCGGTTAAGTCGGTGGTGGCGGACACCATCGGGGCCGGAGACTCGTACATGGCCGCCCTGATTTACGGGCTGCTTCTGCGCGGGGCGGACGGCCTGGCTCCGTCCGTGCTGGAATCGCTGGGACGCATGGCATCCAAGGCCGCGGCCATCACCGTCAGCCGCCCGGGTGCGCAGCCTCCCACGGCTGAGGAACTGCTGGCGGAACTGCCGGAACTTTCGGAGCTCCCGCAGCGTGAGGCGGTGGCCCGGTGAAGCGCGGCAGCAACTGCTACGACGTCACAACGTGGCCGGTGGGCGATCCGTTCGAGGACGTCGGCCAGGTCATCAACAGCATCATTGCCGACGTCAAGTCCCGGCAGGCCTCCTCGGACGTGAACGACGGCGGCAAGCCGGGGGCGGTGATCTACATTCCGCCGGGGGATTACCGCCTTCGCACGCAGGTGCTGATCGACGTCAGTTTCCTTCGGATCGAGGGCTCGGGGCACGGTTTTACGTCGTCGAGCATCCGCTTTAACGTTCCCGAAGAGGAGTGGCCGGACCTGCACGAACTGTGGCCCGGCGGGAGCCGCGTTATGGTGGACATCCCCCTCGAAGCCGGCGCGGAGGAGTCGAAGGGTGCGGCGTTCTACGTGGAGCGCACGGGCAGCCCGCGGATCAGCTCGGTGGAGTTCTCCAACTTCTGCATCGACGGGCTGCACTTCACCGCTGACGGTTCGGAGCTGCACCCGGAAAACACGTACGCCAACGGCAAAACCGGCATCTACGTGGCGAACGAGAACGATTCCTTCCGTGTGGAAGGCATGGGGTTCGTCTACCTTGAAAACGCACTCACCATCCACAACGCAGACGCACTTTCCATCCACAACAACTTCATTGCCGAATGCGGAAGCTGCATTGAGCTGCGCGGCTGGGGCCAGGCCTCAAAGATCACCGACAACCTGGTGGGGGCCGGCTTCAAGGGCCACTCCATCTATGCCCAGAACCATGGCGGGCTGCTGATCACCGCGAACAACGTCTTCCCGCGCGGTGCCAGCAGCGTGCACCTGGACGGGGTTACGCGCTCCGGCGTCACCAACAACCGGCTGCACTCGTTCTACCCCGGGATGGTGATCCTCGAGGGGAACAGTTCCGAGAACCTGGTGGCCACCAACCACTTCCTGCGCGATCATGAGCCGTGGACGCCGTTCTTTGGAATCGACAACGGGCTGGATGACCTCAACGGGCTTTTGCGCATCAACGGCAGCAACAACTCCGTCACGGGCAACCACTTCTCCCAGATCATCGATTCGGCAAGCGTTCGGCCGGCCGGCGCCACGCCCGTTGTCATCAGGCTGGCGGCCGGGACAGGCAACTTCGTCTCCAGCAACCACGTGGTGGCGCTTGACGTTCATGCGACGGCCAGCGACTCCTGCTTCTCGGCCCAGGTGGACGCGCTGCTGACCACCGGGTCCTCCGAAGCGCTCGCGGTGACGGCCGTCCAGGTTGATCCCGACTCAGCCCGGAACACGATCCTTGATTCCGGAACGGACGCCCAGGTTATTGCGGACAGGGCCGTCAACGCCGTGCGCGCGACGCCCGGGATTGGTTCCTGACCCGGCTGTTCGGGTCGCCGTGGCGACTGCTTCGACTACGCGCGGAAGGTTCCGGGAGGAGATTCCCGCGAGGTTGATCCGGCCCTGCGGTGTGCCGTAGATTCCGTGCGCCCCGGCCAGGTACTCCATCTGGGCCGAGGTGAACGGGAGCGTGGTGAACATGCCGCGGCGCTCAGCCAGCGGCTGCCAGTTGAAGTCCGGTTCTGCTGCCTGCAGTCCATCAACCAGGCGGGTGCGGAGCTGTGTGAGGCGTTCGCGCATGGCGTTGAGCTCGCTGAGCCACGCCGATTCGAGGCTGTGGTCGGCCAGGATTTCGGCAACGATTGCGGCGCCGTGTTCGGGTGGCTGGGAGTAGGCGGACCGGGCAATGGTCTCCAGCGTTCCGGCCGCCCGGGCTGCCTCGGAGGAATCGGCGACGACGATGGCGCAGCCCGCGCGCTCGCTGTACAGGCTGAACGCTTTTGAGCAACTCACCGCGATGAGGGCCCGGGGAAGTGAAGCGGCCAGGGTCCGGGCTCCGGCCAGGTCTTCGTCCAGCCCGTTCCCCAGCCCGTAGTAGGCAAGGTCCACCAGGGGAATCACGCCGGTTTGGGCCAGTGCGTGTTCGATTTCCTGCCACAGCGCCGGAGGGATATCGGTGCCCGTGGGGTTGTGGCAGCAGCC
This sequence comes from Pseudarthrobacter sp. J47, assembly GCF_049810315.1. Classification (GTDB taxonomy): domain Bacteria; phylum Actinomycetota; class Actinomycetes; order Actinomycetales; family Micrococcaceae; genus Arthrobacter. The sequence continues at coordinate 3,590,910 of NZ_CP187358.1, read as the reverse complement.
CTGGAACAGGATCACGTCATCCTTGCGGGCACCCCTGATTGCGGAAAGGATGGACGGCGCACTGGGCCTTCCATCGGCGTCGAGGTACTGGTACGTACGCACCTCAAGGCCCGCTGCCTCGAAGATGGGGATGTGGTTGGCGTAGCTGGGAGTGCCGATCAGGATGGCGGCCTGCGGGTTGGAGCGGGCTATAAGTTCGGCCAGCATCCGAAGCGCGCCGGTGCCTGCGACGGTCTGGAGGGCCCGGGTCCGCCGGGCATCCAGTTCGGGACCCAGGATCAGGCCGGACATCAGGGCATTAAACGCGGGGTTGCCGGCCAGGCCCTTGTATTCCTTGGACGGCGCCCTGTCCACCAGGCGCTGTTCGGCCTCCAGGACGGCTGCCATGACCGGCGACAGGCCGTCCTCGTTGCGGTACACGCCCAGCACCAGATCCATGCGGGTGGGGCGGGGATCCAGGGCGCAGCGGCGGGCGAGTGCCCAGAGCGGATCTTCCAGGGGTTCAGGCAGGTTCCAGGACATGCTGCTCCTTTTTCCGTGGTGCGGACTTCTTGGCATTGACGATCAGCACACCGCTGACGACCAGCGCCACAGCGGCGCTGCTGATCAGGCTGATGGGCTCGCCGAAGACGGGCACGGCAAGGATCGTGACCAGCGCCGGACTGGTTGCTCCGATGCTGGAGGCGGCCGCCGGCCCGATGGTGCGGATTGCGGCGGCATAACTCAGCCCGGCGATCGCGCCCACGCCAAGGCCCTGGACGGCGATGAACCCGGCCGTTTGTTCCAGGGGAGCGCTGGCCAGGTGGCTCTCTCCCCAGCCCAGGGCAAGGACTGCCGCAGTACCGATCAGCGACGGGATGCAGAGGAGGAGCGTCGCCGTGATGGGGTGCAGCCCGGCGCCCTTGAGGCCCAGCGTGTAGAGCGCCCACAGGAGTCCGGCCAAAACCAGGACCGCCAGGGCCTGCGGGCGGACAGTTGATGGGGCGGCCGCTGCCAGCGTTGTGATGCCAAGGGTGATCAGGATCAGTCCCGCCACCGAACGCCGGGGGACTGCCTGCCGCAGGAAAAACCGGCCAATGAGGGTCACGAACAGGGGAGCGGTGCCCGGGATGACAACGCCCACCATTGTTGCGCTGCTCAGGGAGCCGCCCCCCGTGGACAGGAGGAAAAACGGGAGCCCGGCACCGATAACAACAAGAAGGCAGGCTGCTTTGGGCGCCAGCCTCACGTCCCGTGCGGCCCTTCGCAGCCACCACAGGAAGAGGAGGACGGGGACGCCGAACCTGATCAGTGCCACGTCGATGGGCGTGAGCGCGGAGAGTGAAATGCCGCGCATGCTGAGCGCGAACGCTGCCCAAATGGCCACTGTGGCGCCCATCGCCAGATAGCCCAGGAGCCGCTGTCGGGGTACGGAAACCATGGCGGTGCGCTCGTTTCACTCAGGAAGCCGATAGGCCGCGGAAGCGGCCCCAGCGCAATCCTAGGAAAATAACCGCGCAATACGCTTGCGAAAAAGTGCGGGATTATGGCCCTGCGTGGCAGATTCTGCTAAGAAAGTCCTGTGGATTCCATAGACCGTTCGATCATTGAAGAGCTGCGCAGTAACGCGAGGCAAACGAACCAGGAGCTGGCCGACGTCGTGGGCCTCACTCCGTCTCCGTGCCTGAGGCGGGTCAAGAAGCTTGAGGACAGCGGGGTTATTGCGGGGTACACCGCCATGGTTGATCACCGCGCGGCCGGCTTGGCGGTTACGGCGTTTGTGCGACTCAGGCTCAGCTCCCACGCCAAGGCGACGATTGCCCTGGTTGAAGAGCGGCTCCAGGCGGCGGACAACGTGCAGGAATGCTTCCTGATGTCCGGCGACTGCGACTACCTTTTGCGGGTGGTGGCGGAGAGCCTTGAGGATTACGAGCGCTTCATCCGGTCCACGCTGCACGGCATTGAGGGGATTGGCTCCATCGACACCAGCTTCGCGTTCGGCACCGTGAAGACCCGCGCGCCCATCCCGTTCCCGCGGGCGGGGCGCTAGGGTGGCGACGGGTCGGGCCTTCGTAGCCTGCCCCAGACGCAACGAAGGGCGCACCCCGTTCGCTGGGTGCGCCCTTCGATGCCGTACGGTCAGTCCTTCTTAAAAGCGTCCTTGACCTTTTCGCCAGCCTGCTTCAAATCGCTTTTGGTCTGGTCCGCCTTGCCTTCGTTGCGCAGGCTCTCATCGCCGGTAGCGGTACCTGCCGCTTCCTTGCCCTTGCCGCCTGCCTTCTCGGCAGCATTCTCAATCTTGTCGCCCAAACCCATGGTGTTCCTCCTCTGGTTGGCGGCCGTTCGCATGCGGCCTAGAACATCATAAGCATACTTAGGATCGGGATTTCAAGTGGGTGGAACCAACTTGCGTGCAGTGGTTAGTCCAGAACCGCCGTCGCCTCGATCTCCACGAGGACGCCGGGCTCGAAGAGGATTTCGACGCCGATCAGCGACGCGGGAGGCATGGGCGTGGGCAGCCCCAGTTCATCGGCTACGGACTGGACTCCGGCCATAAACTCCCCGATTTTCTCCTGCTGCCAGCCGGTGACGTAGAACGTCAGGCGGACAACGTCCCCAAATCCGGCCCCGGCTCCGGCCAGTCCCCGCGCCACGTTGCGCAGCGCGAGGGCAACCTGGCCCGCCAGGTCTTCGGGAACGGGGGAGCCGTCCGGGGTGTGGGCCACCTGCCCGGCTACATGCACCTGGCGGGTTCCCGTGCCCACGGCAACGTGGTGGTACGGGGCGCCCGGCAGCATGCCTTCGGGGTTCAGAAATGTCACGGTCACGGTGTCCTCCTGGGGATCGAGCTGAGTAAGTAACTTCTTTATACTTGGTGTAAATAAGTCACTTCAACGAAACCAGGTGTCATGCCGGATACATCAACAAGTACCCACCCCGAGGTGGCGATGCCGCCAGCCCACCGGGAACTGATCGGCCAGATTCTGGACAAGTGGTCCCTCAGCGTCCTCAACGAGCTGTGCAATGCGCCGTGCCGCTTCAATGACCTGCGGCGCGCGATTCCCGACGTCTCGCAGAAGTCCCTCACCACCACGCTGCGCCGTTTGGAACGGAACGGGATCATCGAGCGGACCCTGCTTAGCTCCCGCCCAATCGCCGTCGAATATCGGATTACGCCCCTGGGGAAGACGGTCCGGGAACCCCTGGACGCGCTGCTCCTGTGGGCGTCGGCCAGCCTCCCCGCTATCGAAAAGGCCCGGGACGCCTTCGACGGAGACGAGCCCAGCAGCGAAGCGCCCGCTGGAACCGGGGAGCGGGAAATCCGCTAGGCGAACGGGGCCGCCGCGTACCGTTCCCGCGTGAGGAACGCCAGCTGTGCCTCCTTTTCGGCCAGCTGCACCACGGGCCCGAAGTCGAAGCAGGTGGCTTCTAGCCGCTGCAGTGCCTTGGCGTTCCGGGCGTCCGGTTCCACCACGATCCTGTCGATCGCGGGATCGCTGAACATGAAGTTGATCAGCGCGCCCACCAGCCGCGGCGTGAACCGGGGCCTGGGCAGGGACGGCGGCGCCAGCAGCAGGTGCATGCCGATGTCCTCTGCCCGGGCGGGGTAGACCTCGGAGACCGGATCTTCCAGGGGTTCGTACGTCTGGAACAGCGCCACGGGTTCGCCGTCCAGCAGCACCAGGAACGCGTGGTGGGTGTCCAGCGAATCCACAAAACGGTAGATGTCCCGGACCTCCTCCACCGGCTTGCCCAGCATTCCCCAGAACCGCGCCCGCTCCTCACTCACCCACGCATGAACGGTCTCCGCATCCGCGTCCGGGTTGAGGTCCACAATCCGCAGGGCACCCCACAGTTCGAGTTCCTCTTCATAGACCGGACGGCGTGCGGTGGGGGCTAAGGCGTTCATGGCTGCTCCTGGTGATGGGCGGGAAGGTAAGGTTCGACGGCGTCTCCGGGCTCGGGCGCCAGGGCGGACCAGTCGGTCACGACCGGGACCTGCCTGCCCTCCGCCCAGAGCGGCAGCTGGTCGGTGAAGTGCGGATGCGTGTGCCCGCCGGATGCTCCGAACGGCACGATCCACCGGCTGTTCGCACGGTCCGCAAGGTCCCACACATAGCGGGCCACCGGCCCGCGGAAGGAACCGTCAACAGCGCCGGGAACGCTCTCCGTGGACAGCACGCAGCCGGTGTCACCGGACAGCTTCGTAACGGGAATCCGCGGCGCTCCGGCGTGAAAGTCCGGCCCGAAATCCTGGAGGGCGTGAACCGGGAGCAGGATATGGCGGTCGCCCCAAACGGAACTGTCACCCTCGGAGGCAACGTCCTCGAGGGCCTGCAGCGCGAGGGCCTCCACGTCGATCCCCAGCCGTGGACCGGCGTCGATCAGTGTCTCCAGCGCGAAGCCCACGCGGGCCACCGGATTCAGCCACGGCGCGAACAGGTCCGCGCACCCCGTGGGGCCAGCAAGCGGCTGAAGCTGGGGCGTGCCGGCGAGCCGCTGCACCAGCGCACTCCGCCACGCCGCAAATTCGCCGGCCACCTCGCTTCCCGCAGCCATCCCGCCGTCCCAGCCGAGCAAGCGTTCCAGCAATATGTACGACGGCGGCGCATCAGCGGGTGCCGTGGGCGCCGGTTCCAGCCGGGCCAGGAGGGCCCGGAGCGCAGGCCACTGGCCCTGCCGGGTGTCCAGTGCGATGCGTTCCATGGCGCCGGCGTCGAGGGCGGTCCGTTCCGGGCCAGTGCCCAGCAGTTCCAGGATCCGGTTGGCGCGGTGCAGTGGGGCAAATTCGAACGCCACGGCGTCCCCTCCGCCGGCTGCGCGGTCGTTCGCGCTGGCGGCGACGTCCGTGACCTGGCGGGTGGGAAGCGGCACGTAGCTGCCACTCCACTGGTGCCCGGCAGAAGCGGCGGGGACGGGAACAATCCGGTTTTCGTGATTCCTCTCAGGGACCAGACCGGCCACAAAATGCCGGACCGTCCCGGCGGTGTCCGCCACGAGGACACTGTTCACCGGCTCCACCCAGTCCTGCAGCGCGGCCTCAACATCTCCCACGCTGCGGCTGTGCAGCAGCGGCAGGAGGGCCTCGAAACCCAGCCGCCACTCCACCCGCGCGGGCGTCCGCAGACTCAGCGCGCCGCCGTCGGGCCCGCCCTCAATCACCGGTCCGCGCGCCGTCTCGATGACGTCAACGGACACCGGGGAACCTCCCCGGACCACGATGGTCTCCGTGTGGAAGGTTGCCGGCTCCCAACCGTCGGGGCCCAGCGCCAGGAGGGTGTCGCCGTCGTACTTCAGCTCCTCGGTGTAGAGGTCCTGGTAGTCGGCCATGGCATTGGTGATGCCCCACGCGACCGTTCCGGTGTGCGCAAAGTGCGGCAGGCCGGGAACGCCCGGGAAGGCGAAGCCGACGACGTCGAACTCCGGGCAGGCGAGGTGCACCTGCTGGTAGACGCCGGGCAGCTCCATCAGCCGATGCGGGTCGCCGGCCATCAGGGGGAGCCCGGACGCGGTGCGGTTGCCGTGTGCCGCCCAGGCGTTGCTGCCGGACAGCACCCGGGCCTCGATGTTGAACGGATCCACCGCTTCGGGACCCAGCATCGCCGCCACGTGCCGGCGCCACAGCTTGTTGGGAAACGTGGAGAACAGGATGTGGTGGACCAGGAAGACGCCCAGCGGCGTCCACGGGTTCCACGCCGAGGGCGAGGTTCCGGTGGCGGTGAATTCGGACGCATCCCGGGTGCCGGCGTCCAGTGCCGCGTTGACGCCGTCCACGTACGCCGTGCACCAGCGCTGGGTGCGGGTATCCAGGGCCTCGAAGCAGCGCCGGGCAGTGTCATCCAGCCGGGCCTGCCGGGCGAACCGGTCCCAGCCGATGCCCTCGCTGCCCAGCATTTCCGCGGTCCGGCCCTCAGAGCGCCAGCGCTCCATCTCGATCTGCCAGGACCTGTCCCGGGCAGCGTTGGCGCCCTGCAGGTAGGCCAGCTCATCGGCGGAATCCGCGCGCAGGTGCGGAATGCCCCACTCATCCCGGTACGTCGTAGCCGCCATTCCACCCTCTGCTTAGGTAAGCCTTACTTAAGAACTTCACCAGAATAGGGGGCGCCGGGCCGTTCCCCAAACCGCCCGTGGAAAGGGTCCCTGCGTGAAGCGAAACCGGGAAAACCTGTGCCAACACGGGTCACGCTGTAGCGGAGGAAACGTCGGCGTGGCGGGCTGCTGCCGTACCTGCGGTCAGAGGCTTGCTGCCTTGGCGAGCAGGACGGCCTTTTGCTGGTCGTTGGCAGTGAGTTCCGCCGCCTGAAGCAGTTCAGCTCTGGCCTCGTCGATCCTTCCCAACTTGCTGAGCAGCTCTCCCCTGATGCTGGGCAGCAGGTGTGAACGCTGGAGGTTGCCATCGGAAACGAGGCGGTCAACGATTTTCAAGGCAGCGGCGGGTCCCGTCGCCATCGAAACCGCCACCGCATAATTAAGCTCGACGACGGGACCCGGCGCCAGGCGAGCCAGGGCCTCATACAGCACCACGATCTTCTGCCAGTCCGTCTCCTCGAAACTGGGCGCCGTTGCGTGGCATTGCGCGATGGCAGCCTGCAGGCAGTAGTTCCCCCGGCCCCGCCCCACGGAGTCCGCACTTTTCAGTGCTGCGGCGCCACGGCCGATTTGTGTCCGGTCCCAGCGGGCCCGGTTCTGGTCCGGGAGCAGAATCGGGCTGCCATCGTTGTTGACCCGGGCGGCGAACCGAGAGGCCTGGAATTCCATCAGGGCAAGCAGTCCGTGAACTTCCGGTTCGCGGGGGAGCAGGCCGGCAAGCACGCGGCCAAGGCGCAGGGCCTCGTTGGCCACCTCCGTCCGGATCCAACGGTTTCCCGTTGTGGCGGCATAGCCTTCGGTGAAGATGAGGTAGAGCACGCCCAGGACAGCGTTCAGGCGTGCGCCCCACTCAGCGGGTTCGAGAGTGTCAAAGGGAACCTTGGCGGCGGCCAGGGTTTTCTTCGCCCGGACAATACGCTGCTGGACGGTGGCGACAGGAATGAGGAGCATCCGGGCGATCTCCTCGGTTGTCAGGCCGCCCACCGTCCGCAGGGTCAAAGCGACCTGTCCCTCGCGGGAGAGCACCGGGTGGCAGGCGATGAAGATGAGCCTGAGCACATCGTCGGGGATCGGCTGCCACTCGTCCTCTGTGGTCTCTTTGAGGTTCTGTGCAATGGCGCGGTAGCGATCGTCCAACCGCTCGCGGCGGCGCCAGGAATCAATTGCCTTGCGCTTGCCAACGGCCGTGAGCCAGGCCCCCGGATTGTCCGGGACACCCGACTCCGGCCATTGCGTCAGCGCATCGAGCAAAGCTTCCTGGGCAAGGTCCTCAGCCACGCCGATGTCGCCGGTCATCTTGGCGAGCGTTGCGACGATCCTGGCGCTTTCGATCCGCCACACCGCATCGAGGGTGCGCTGGATCGCGGGCGTGGTCACGTCGGCCTTCGGATCAGGGCTGGTTGAGTTCCTCACGCCAGCCGGCTTCCTTTTGCAGGTACTCGTTGTCGGAAAAGTCCTCGAAATCGCTCATATCCGTCACCCGGCGGACCTCGAGCTTGCTGCCCGGGCCCAGCGGGCAGCGGCTGGCCCACTGGACAGCTTCTTCCTTACTGGCGGTCTGGATGATCCAGAAGCCGTTGAACAGCTCGTGGGTTTCCCCGTACGGGCCATCGGTGACGATCGGGTTTTCGGTCGAAAAATCGACCACAAAGGCTTCACTCATGTCGTCGGCCAGGCCCTCACCGGCAAGCAGCACCCCGGCCTTGATGAGCTGTTCGTTGTAGGCGCCCATGGCATTGATGATTTCCGTGAAGTCGGCAGACTCGTAAGCCTTTTTGGCCTCTTCGGTGGAGCGCATGATCAGCATGAATTTCACGGTACTTCTCCTTGGTATCCGAGGACTGCGGTTGCGTCCTTCTACTATGGCGTCGAACGGGCCGGCCGTGGATCGACACGGAACTTAAAAATTCTTTTCCGCAGATGGAATCCTGCCAAGGCCTGGCGGGTGGGCGGCCACGCCCAGGCCGGGATCAAACTGGATTCCCGCAGCCTCGAGGGCATCTTTGTAGCCCTGCAGCCGCCCGCCTTTGGCCAGCGCTGGGATGGTGGCATTGGATCGCGACAGCATGCGGGCGGCCGACGGATACCTGGTTCTACGCCAACCCGGTGTTCATCGACGTGGCCTAGGCGGGATTCCGCTCCGGCGGGGCCGCCAATTTCCCGGTTCCTCAAGGTATTCAGGCATTTTCAGTGACGCGCACAGCCTATTTATGTAAGCTCATTGCATAAAGTTTCTCTAAGAGAGGTCCGTCCGTGGAGCGTCAGTCCGATATCGGCAGGGGAATCAATCTTGTAGTCCTGGGTGCGGGGTCCCGGGGCACGAGTTATGCAAGGATCGCAACCGGGAAATTCGGCGCGCGGGTGGTGGCTGTGGTTGATCCGGACCTGACGCGGCGGGACGTTTTCGCCAGGACCTTTGGCGTGCCGGAGAGTGCATGCTTTGATGATTGGCCAGAACTGCTGGCGGCACCCGTGCCCGCTGACGCCGTCGTGATCGCAACACCGGACAGGTTGCACGAAGCGCCGGCCATAGCCTTTGCGGACAAGGGCTACGACATCCTGCTGGAAAAGCCCCTGGCGCCGAAGGAGGACGCCGCTCGGCGCATGGTGGAAGCGGCCGAGCGCAACAACGTCATGATGGTGGTCTGCCATGTGATGCGCTACAGCAGCTACACCCGCGAACTGAAGGCCATCCTTGATTCGGGCAGGATCGGACGGATTGTCTCCGTTGAACACCTGGAACCGATCGGCTGGTGGCACTTTGCGCACTCCTACGTCCGGGGCAACTGGGCGCGGGAGGCAGATTCGTCCTCCATGCTGCTGGCAAAAGCGAGCCACGACGCTGACTGGCTGATGCACATCGTGGGCCGCCCCGTCAGCAAGGTCAGCAGCTTTGGCGGGCTGTACCACTTCAAGCCGGAAAACCGTCCCGCCAACGCCGCCGAACGGTGCCTGGACTGCCCTCTGATCGATACCTGTGCGTACTCGGCGCCGAAGATCTACAGGCGGTTCCTTGGCGATCCGCTGGGTGAGCGCTGGCCGCTGGCGGTGCTGACCCCGGATGTCACCGAGGAGTCGGTGATGGAGGCCCTCCGGACCGGACCGTACGGCCGGTGCGTGTACTCAGGAGATAACGACGTTGCGGATCACCAGGTGGTGAATCTTGAATTCGACGACGGCGCTACCGCCTCCATGACCGTCTCCGCCTTCACGCCGCTGGACTTCCGGAAAACAAGGATCATGGGCACGCTGGGCATGATCACCGGGGACGGCCGGTCGCTGCTGATTGATGACTTTGTCACTGCCGCTTCCGAGACCCTGGACACCGCCCGGCCCGGTGGGGCGTCGGCCGCGGATGGGCATGGCGGCGCGGACGATGAACTGGTTTCAGTGTTCCTGCAGGCACTTCACGCCCGCAGGGCTGCAGGGACTGACGGGGTTGCCGTGGACAGCGGCGCCCGGGTCAGTTTCGCCTCCCACCGGCTGGTTTGGGCTGCCGAAGAGGCTCGAAAAGCCGGGGTTGTGGTGTCACTGAGCGAATGAAAGGCCCAGGACGTCCGTCCTGAAGCGGTCGCCGGCGAGGTGGACGCCACCGGCAGCCACGGCGCCGGCGCCGAGCTTCGAGACCTGCACCGAGGGCGTATAGATGCAGAACCTGTCCAGCTCGGCGCGGACGGCCGCCAGCAGGGCAGCTTCCTGGTCCTTGAATTCGCCCTGGATCACCACCGCTTCCGGATCAACGGCAAGAACCAGGGCGGCGAGGCCGGCCCCCAGCGCCTGGCCGTACTCGACGACGTCCTTCAGCTTCGGCGCTTCAGCCCACCGAAGGATGGGAAGGGCTCCGATTTCGCCTGCCGCTCCATGGTGGCCCCGGAGGAGGGTGCCGTTAATGATGAGGCCGGAGGAGATGCGTCGCCCGGTTTTCACCACCACCACCGAGCGGGCATCGTGGGAAGCGCCTTCGCGGTGTTCGGCGAGGGTGGCCAGGTTGGCGTCATTTTCCACCAGCACCACGGTGTTCAGTTGCTCGGACAGTTCCGCCGCAAGGTTGACCCCTGTCAGATGCGGAACCACCACTGAACGCTGGACAACGCCGGCGGCCGTAACCACGCCCGGAAAGCCGCAGCCCATGGCCCAGATCCTTGAACCGCGGTGGCCGGATCCATTAATTGCCGCCCTGACTTCCTCCAGGATTTTTCCTACAGTCAACTGCTCCGGAGACGTGCCGTCCATGCGGTAGACGTGCTCGTGGAGCACTGTGCCCCTGGTGTCCGCGATCTTGACGAGGATCTTATGGATCCCGAGATCCAGCCCCACCAGAATTCCAAACTCATTGCGGAATCTGAACCGCCTGGCCGGACGCCCCAGGCGGCCGGGTCCCGAGCTGTCAGGGCTCAGTTCCTCAATCCACTTCTGCTCCGCCAGCTCGGCCAGGCTGGCCTCCACCGTGGGCCTGGACACCCCGGTCTTTTTGACGATTCCGGCGAGTGTTTCCAGGGAATCCGAGTCAAAAAGGGTGCGCAGGATAGTTCTCCGGTTAAGGCTCCGCAGGAGCGCCGGGTCGCTGGGGGAGGGCAGCTTTATGCTCACAGCCCGATTGTAGCCATGCTTGTCCAGTCACTGGGTTTCTGGAATGCTCTTGACAGTCGGCGCGGCCCAGAGCATTCTTTATGAAATGTCCTTGCATAAAGGAATGATCACCAAGGAGAGCAATGAAAAAATCAACTCTTGCCCTGCCGGCCCTGGGTCTCGCCGCCATGGTTGCACTGAGCGCCTGCGCACCTGGCTCAGCTGCTACGGCACCTTCGGCCGCCCCCGATTCCATCTCAACTGAAATCCCCTCAACGGACGTGGTTCTGGAACTGGCAACGACGCCGGAATCCGGTGCAGCCACGAAGAAGATCGCCGAAGCGTTCACCCAGAAGCATTCCAACGTGAAGGTCAACGTCACGGCAACAAGCTTTGAAGACTACAACAAGGGCATCAACCTCCAGCTCGACTCGGACAAGGCTCCGGACATCGCACTGATGAACGTTGTGGGCAACACCGTGAAGAACAGCCTGGTGCTGAACCTGGACGCATACAGCGAGGCCTACGGCTGGGAGGACACCTACTCCGCGTCCGGGCTGAGCCAATGGCGTGTTGCGGAGGACGGCGAGACCCTGGGATCCGGCCCGCTCTACGCCGTTCCCTCAGGCTTCTCCGAAGTTGGCCTCTACTACAACAAGGCACTGGCCAAGCAGGTGGGCATTGACGGTCCGCCGCAGACCCTGAAGGAACTCGAAGAAGACATGGCCAAGGCCAAGGAGGCCGGAGTGCTTCCCCTTCAGCTGGGCAACGCCCAGGGCCACGCCTCCTTCGTTGTCCAGTCAATCGGCCAGTCCGAAGACGGCGCGGAGAACGCTGCCAAGTGGGCCTTCGGAACCAAGGGAACGTCCTTCGACACACCCGGCAACAGGCTCGGTGCGGAGAAGCTGCAGGAATGGACCAAGGCGGGCTACATCCCTAACTCGGCCAACAGCGTGGACCTGCAGGGCGCTGTAGCCAAGTTCGGCGCCGGCGAGGGGCTGTTCTTCGTGGACGGCAACTGGGATGCATCGAAGATTTCCGATGCACTCAAGTCCGACGCCGGATTCGCCGTCTTCCCCGGCAAGACCCGTGCGGCCATTGGCAGCTCCGTGGGCTACGCGATCTCCGCCAAGTCCAAGAACAAGGACACGGCCGCCGCGTTCCTGAACTTCATGTCCAGCCCTGAGGCCGGCAAGCTGCAGTTCGAGCAGGGCTTCCTGCCGGCGGACACCTCCGTGGTCACTGCCGAACCGGGAACGGTCAGGGCAGACCTGCTCAAGGCCTTCGGTGAACTGCGGGACGCTGACGGCATCATCCCGTTCAACAACAACGCAACAGCCACCATGGACAAGACCCTGACGGCGGAGACGCAGCGGCTGATCGCAGGTGAGGCCGGTACGGACGACTTCATCAAGGCCGTTCAGGACAACTGGACCAAAGTCCACGGGTAACGCCTCCCGGGCCCGACGACGACAGCGGACAGAGATGATTACTGAGCGAGCAGTCTCGCTGGGGGAGCGGATTCCTCCACAGGCAACGCAGGGCACGCCGGAAGCCAGGCGGGTCACCGCCCCCGCAGAGGGTGCTGACCGGCCGGCCAGGCGCACCAACCAGCGCCGACGGCGGCAGCGGCTGACAGCCGTGGGCTGCCTCGCTCCGGCTTTCGTTTTCTATCTTTCCTTCGTCGTCGGGCCCTGGATCCAAAGCGTCTGGATCTCGCTGTTCGACTGGGACGGCATCGGGGCGTCCACTTGGGTGGGGCTGGACAACTATCTGGAAGTCTTCACCGACGCCGCGCTGCGGTCCTCCATCCTGAACGCGTTCGGTTTCATCCTCTTCTATACGGTCCTGCCGCTGATCTTCGGGCTGGCCCTGGCTGCCCTTACCGCGGGGTCCCGCGGAAGGGGCCTGGGGATTGTGCGGACCATACTTTTCCTGCCCCAGATCCTGCCGCTGGTAGCGGTGGGCGTGATTTTCAAGTGGATCTACTCCCCGGACGGCCCCCTCAACCAGGTGCTGCACGCCATGGGTGCCGGAGGACTGGCGCGGGGATGGCTGGGTGACTTCAACTGGGCCTATCCCAGCGTGGGGCTGGTGGGAACCTGGGTCACCACCGGCCTCTGCTTCCTGCTGTTCCTCTCCGGCATCGGCAAGATCGACGCCAGCCTCTTCGAAGCGGCACGGCTCGATGGTGCCAACCGCCTCCAGGAGTTCTGGCACATCACCGTTCCCGGGGTCCGTGGCGAAATTGGCGTGGCTGTCACGGTGACGGTTATCGCCGCGCTGGCGAGTTTCGACGTCGTATATGTCATGACCGGCGGCGGTCCGGGCTACACCACCATGGTCCCCGGCGTGCAGGTCTACCAGCTGGTGTTCTCGGACAACCGGGTGGGCGCGGCCAGTGCGCTCTCGGTAGTACTCAGCGTCATCGTGGTGGGAATCGTGGGCACGGTCAACGCCATGATCAGGAGGAGCAAATGACCACCCTGGCCCTCAAAACCGCCAAAGCAGCGGCTCCCGCAAAGCAACGGACGTCCAGGACCGGCAGCCGCGTGCTGCTGTGGATCGTCCTGGTGGCAGCCAGTGCAACGGTTCTGGTGCCGTTCCTTGCCATCGTGGCGGCGTCGCTGCAGGATCCGTCCTCGCTGACCGTCAGCCTGGCGTGGCCGGACAAGCTGCACTTCGAAAACTATGCCAATGCCTGGAGCACCGCAGGGTTCAGTTCGCTGCTGGCCTCCAGTGCCCTTATTGCCCTGGTGGTGGTCCCGGTGGCCCTGGTGTGCGCCAGCCTGGCCGGCTACGCGTTCGCCACCGTGCCGTTTCGGGGCAAGAACTGGCTTATGGGCCTGCTCCTGCTGGGCATGGCACTTCCTTATGAGGCGATTATCATTCCGCTGTACTTCGGAATGAAGGGCGCCGGGCTGCTGGACACCCAGCTTGCCGTGATCCTTCCGCTGGTGGGGGCGTTTATGCCTTTCGGGATCCTGTGGATGCGCTCCCACTTCGAACAGCTGCCGGACGAGCTCTCGGAGGCCGCCGAAATGGACGGTGCGTCGACGCCGCGGACCATGCTGAGCGTGCTGCTGCCGGTTTCCTGGGCGCCGCTCACCACTTTGGGACTCCTGTATTTCATGTGGGCTTGGAACCAGTTCCTGCTGGCCCTGATCATGCTGCAGGACCCTGCCAAGCGGACGGCTCCGTCCGGCCTTGGCAAATTCGTCCAGCAGTTCGGCACCAACATTCCGATGCTGGCCGCCGGAACCGTGATCATCATCGTCCCCGTGGTGGTCATCTACCTGGTGTTCCAGCGCCACTTCATCAGGGGAATGATCAGCGGTGCCGTGAAGGGCTGACCTGCGACGCTGGCCCGAGGTTTATCTCACGAAGCGGATATTCAGTCAACACCTGATGCAGAAATGGCCGGATAAATCGCTGATGTAACTCATGCATGATATTTTTGAGTTATGACGCAACAGACTGCTGAACATGTTGGTGCGCTCCTGCGCAACGCCCGCGGCGAGAAGGGCTGGACCCAGGGGCAGCTCGCGGCGGAGCTGGGAACCAGCCAGAGCGCCATCGCCCGCATGGAGCAGGGCAAGCAGAACCTGAGCCTGAAAATGATCCAGCGCCTGGAGGACATCTTCGGCCGCAGCATTGTCAAAGTGGGCCGGCCGCAGATGACCCACCTCCGCGTGGAAGGCGGCCACACTCTCTCCGGCGCCGTGGACGTGAACAGCAGCAAGAACGCGGGCGTTGCCCTGCTGTGTGCCAGCCTGATCAACCGCGGCACCACCATCCTGCGGCGCCTGGCCCGGATCGAGGAAGTCAACAGGATCGTGGAGGTCCTGACCAGCATCGGCGTCGAGTGCACCTGGCTGAACGCCACGGACCTGCAGCTGCGCCGCCCGGACGTTCTGGACCTCGGGTCCATGGATGTGGAAGCGGCCCGCCGCACCCGCAGCGTCATTATGCTGCTGGGCCCGCTGCTGGACGAGTCTGATGTGTACCGCCTCCCGTACGCCGGCGGCTGCGACCTGGGCACCCGGACTGTTGAGCCGCACATGCAGGCCCTGCGCCAGTTCGGCCTGGCCGTTGAGGCAACTGCCGGTTTCTACAGCGTGCAGGCACCTTCGGCCGATTCGGCGGACCGCTCCTTTGTGCTGTCCGAGCGCGGGGACACCGTCACCGAAAACGCCATCATGGCCGCTGCGCACCGCCAGGGCACCACGGTGATCCGCAACGCCAGCCCCAACTACATGGTCCAGGACCTCTGCTTCTACCTGCAGATGCTCGGTGTCCGGATCGACGGCGTGGGCACCACCACGCTGAAGATCACCGGAAAACCCAGGATCGACGTCGACATTGAGTACTTCCCGTCCGAGGACCCCATTGAGGCGATGAGCCTGATCACCGCGGGCATCGTCACGCATTCGGAAGTGACCATCCGCCGCGTGCCCATCGAGTTCATGGAGATCGAGCTGGCCACGCTGGAGCAGATGGGTCAGAAGCTGCTGGTGTCCGGTGAATACATGGCCCGCAACGGCCGCACCCGCCTGGTGGACGTGACCACCATTCCGTCGGAGCTGCGTGCGCCGGAGGACAAGATCCACCCCATGCCGTTCCCCGGCCTGAACATCGACAACCTGCCGTTCTTCGCCGTGATTGCCGGCAACGCCCACGGCCAGACCATGATCCACGACTGGGTGTACGAGAACCGGGCCATCTACCTGACCGAGCTGAACAAGCTGGGCGCACAGGTGCAACTGCTGGATCCGCACCGCATTTACGTCAACGGGCCCACCAAGTGGCGCGCCGCGGAGGTTGGCTGCCCGCCGGCGCTTCGTCCGGCGGCCTGCCTCCTGCTGGCCATGCTCGCCGCCCGCGGTGTCTCCGAACTGCGGAACATCTACGTGATCGAGCGCGGCTACGAGGACCTGGCGGAGCGCCTGAACACCATCGGGGCCAAGATCGAGTACTTCCAGGACTGAGCCCGGGCCAGGAGGTCTTTGACGCTCCATCGTTGACGGTGGTTGCTGCCGGGGTGCCCGGAACCGGGCGTGGGGAGCGCTGATGGAAGCCAGCGCGTCATTCCTGCGAACGCCTGGTTCCTGATCGGAGCCGGGGACAGGAAAATGTCGTGGAAGGCATCCGGAATCCGCAGCACTGTGACGGTGTGCCCCAGGGACAGGGCGCGGTGGGCTACGGCCTCCACGTTCAGGGCAACGTCCGAATGCTGGGCGTCCACTGACCAGCGCGGCTGAAGGTAGCTTTTGTCCGAGAGCATCACCAGGACCGGCACGTCGATGGCCAGCTTCCCCGCCACGAGTGCCTGGCCGCGGAATACGGCATCCAGGAAGGACGGCGTGAGCGGGAATCCGCGAACCGGGCGCCACTGCGGGTTGTAGTCCCATTCGCCGTCCATCGCCGAGGATACGGCGCGGGTGTAGTTGCCAGAGTCGACGGCGGGCAGCGGCACGAGCGGGTGGAGCCGGGCCCCGATGCCCACCAGCGGCGCCAGTGCCAGGCGGCCGATCTCGGTGGCCTGGAACTCCAGCCAGGGGCTGTTGAGGATCAATGCGGTGGCCTTGCCGGGATTCCGGTGGGCCCAGAGGCTGAGCGTCAGGCCGCCCGTCGAATGCCCCAGGAGGATCAGCGGCCTGGTGCTGCCCTCTGTCCTGCCCATGGCGGCCAGGGCTGCGTTGATCTCCTCGTCGTAGATCTCAAGGCCGGAAACAGCCCCCTGGATTTGGCCAGGCCGCAGGCTCCGGCCGTAATTGCGCAGGTCCACCGCATAAAAGGTGGCCCCGAGCTGGTGCCAGAACCGGGCGAGGTGCTCCTGGAAGAAATAGTCGGACCAGCCGTGGACGTAGAGGACGTCGGCACCAACTGCGGGATCGATGGGGGAATCTTCATGCCGCGGCCCGGTGCCGGCGTACCGCACCAGCGTGGCCACGGCGCCGTCGTCCAGTTCCAGGGTGTGCTGCTCAAAATCCGGCCCAAGAATATCCGGACCCCATGCCGCCGTCATGAGCTTGATGCTACCGGGTGCCGGACGGCCGGTCCGCGGAGGGGCTGCCAGGGCACCGGATGACGCCGGAACTGAGGCAAATATTGACGCTGGGTAGCACAATGTAAGCATGCGTACTTTCGGTGTGGAGGAAGAGCTCCTGATCGTGGACCCGCAGACCGGGGAGCCGTTGGCCCTGGCCGACGCGATGCTGTCCCGGCGGACCATGGCGCCTGATGACGGCCCTTCCCCTGGCACGCACGTGGACCCCGTGGACCGTGAGGTGGAGGATCACGACGACGAACTTGGCCTCAGTGCCGAGCTCAAGCTGGAGCAGATCGAGACCCAGACCCGGCCCTGCCTGAGCTACGACGAGCTCCTGCTCCAGATCCGTGCCGGCCGCGCCATGGCGGATGAGGCGGCACAGCAGCACGGTGCCAGGGTGGCCGCGCTGGCAACCTCACCCCTGGCCTCCACCAGCCATACGACGCCGGATCCCCGGTATGCGCGCATGCTGGAGCGGTTCGGGCTCACCGCCCAGGAGCAGTTGACCTGCGGTTTCCACGTCCACACGTACGTGGAATCCCCGGAAGAGGGAGTTGCGGTGCTGGACCGGATCCGGGACAAACTGGCCGTGCTGACCGCCCTGAGCGCCAATTCCCCGTTCTGGAACGGGACTGAAACCGGCTTTGAAAGCTACCGCACGCAGGCCTGGAACCGCTGGCCGTCCTCCGGGCCTTCTGCCATTCACGGCAGCCTGACGGCGTACCGGCGCCTGGTCACCCGGCTGATGGAGACGGGGGTGGTGATGGACGAGGGCATGATCTACTTCGAGGCCAGGCTCTCCCGCAACCATCCCACCGTTGAGGTCCGGGTGGCGGATGTCTGCCTGCGTTCCACTGACGCCGCGCTGATTGCCGTGCTGGTCCGCGCGCTGGTGGAAACGGCCGCGAGGGAATGGCGCAACGGAGTGGATCCGCTTCCCGTCCCCACCGTCCTGCTGAAAATGGCCGCCTGGCAGGCCAGCAACGTGGGCCTCAAAGGTGACCTGCTGGATTTCGGCAGCTTCCGCCCGGCGCCGGCAGCCGACGTCGTTGATGCCCTGGTGGAGTACCTCGAGCCTGTCCTCCGGGAACAGGACGAACTGGACCTGGCGCGGCGGGGGATCGCGGACATTATGAAGCGCGGGACCGGGTCCAGTGAGCAGCGCGCCGCCCGGGACAAGGCGCTGGAACGTGATGACGTGGACGACGCCGGGCTGGGTGCCGTGGTCCGCCAGGCGGTGAAACTGACCATGCTGGAAGCGGACAGTGTTGAAGTCGAAGAGGACGCCGCTCCGGAGCTCCTTCACGTCAGGCGCGCCGCCGATCCGCCCAATCCCGGCAGCTACTCGCGCATGCCGATCTAGATCTGCTTGAGCGCCTGTTCCAGGTCAGCCAGGAGGTCTTCCGGATCCTCCAGTCCCACGGACAGCCGCACCACGCCGTCGCTGAGCCCGATCGCCGCGCGGCCTTCCGGGCCCATGGCACGGTGCGTGGTGGTGGCGGGATGGGTGATCAGGGACTTGGAGTCGCCCAGGTTGTTGGAGATGTCGATGATCTTCAAGGCATCCAGCAGCGCAAAGGCGGCGTCCTTGCCGGAGCGGCCGCCCGCCGTCGAAAGTTCCAGCGTCAGCACGGTGCCGCCGGCTTTCATCTGCCGTTTGGCCAGTTCATGCTGCGGATGGGACGCCAGCAGCGGGTACTTGACCCAGCTGACCGCCGGCTGCTGCTCCAGCCATTCGGCCAGGCGCAGAGCTGTGGAGGAGGAGTGGTTGACGCGCAGGGCCATGGTTTCCAGGCCCTTGGTCAGCACCCACGCGTTGAACGAGGACAGCGACGGGCCGGTGTGCCGCATCAGCTGCTTGACCGGACCGTCAATGAATTCCTTCGTGCCCAGGATGGCGCCGCCCATCACGCGGCCCTGGCCGTCAATGTGCTTGGTGCCGGAATAGACAATCACGTCCGCGCCCAGCTCGCCGCAGCGCTGCAGCAGGGGAGTGGCAAAAACATTGTCGACGACGACGGTGGCGCCGGCCGCGTGCGCCAGTTCGCTGACCGCGGCAATGTCCACGATCTCCTGCATCGGGTTGGAGGGGGACTCGAAGAACACGGCCGTCGCGGGCGTGGACAGTGCCTCGCGCCACTGGTCCAGGTCCGGTCCGTCTACAAACACCGTCTCCACGCCCCAGCGCGGCAGGATCTCGTTCAGGATCACAAAGCAGGAGCCGAACAGGGAGCGCGCGGCAACCACGCGGTCACCGGCAGCCAGCAGCGCACCCAGGGCGGTGAACACCGCGGACATGCCTGACGCCGTCGCAAAGCATGCCTCGGTGCCCTCAAGCAGCCGGAGCCGCTCCTGGAACGTGGCCACCGTGGGGTTGCCGTAGCGGGAGTAGACGAAGCGTTCGTCCTCGCCGGTGAAGGCCCGCTCCGCAGCCGCCGCGGATTCATACACAAACCCCGAGTTGAGGAACACCGGTTCGGTGGTTTCCTGGAACCCGGTGCGGTCCAGCCCGCCGCGCACAGCCTGCGTGTCAGGGCTCCAGCCGGCCGCGTCCTGATTGAATGCCATTTACGCCGTTCCGAGGTTCGTGGGCAGGCCGCGGTTCTTCCAGCCGTTTACCGTGCGCTCGCCGTAACGGTCAGGCTCGCCTTCGAAGCCTTCCAGCACGTTGTAGGACGTGAACCCCACCTGCGTTGCGGCAATGGCTGCCGCGATGGAACGGGCGCCGGAGCGGCAAATGAAGACAAGTTCGACGCCGGCATCCTCCGGGGCGAGCTGCTGCAGCTGGTCGATGAAATCTGGGTTGGGAATTCCGCCGGCCAGGGTCCACTGGATAAACAGCGGATCGTTTTCCGTGGACTTGGTGTCCGGAATGCCGATGTGGGCCCATTCGCCCTCGGTACGGACGTCCACCAGGACGGCACCGGCCTCGAGTTTTGCCCACGCTTCCTGCGGGGTGAGGTCGCCTGCGTAGCTCATGCGTGGCCACCGCCGGCGATGTCCTCTTCGCTGAAGTCTTGGGTGTCCAGCTGGTCCACGGCAATGGCGACGGCGGCATCCGCAGTGGCGATGGCCGACGGCAGGATCACGGCCTGGGCCACAATCACCGATGTGCCGTTGAACGTGGCGGCCGGGCTGCCGTGCAACACATAGCCGTCTGCCAGGGCGGCGGAAATGCGCTCGCAGAACGTGCGGTCATCCGGGCCCGTGATGAGCCGGTAGGCCAGCTTTTCCTGGGACTCCTGGGCAGCAGTCTGATCTTGGGCTTGGCTGGTGGCGGGTGCGTCAGACACGACGGATCTCCTTCTCTCGCGCTTGCAACTCGAAATGGTCGATATGCCGAGTATTCACCTGAGGCACCCCGCCGCGGAAGGGAGGGTTGCCGACCGGCCAGTCAGGGCTTTGCGCCGGTACTCATTACTCACGAAAAACGTAACACTTCACCGCGGATGCCGCCGCCCGGGGATCGTCATGTTGCGTAATCGGAGAGACAGTCCACCGACGTTCCCAGCTTGCGTCCAGACTCTATTCAGGTTGGTTATCGAAACGTTATATACGGTCGATGGGTGGTAATTAGCTCAAGCAGCGGAATAATTTCAGACCAGAAGCGTCCTTCAGTCCCGGATTCAGGGCTGGTTTCCGGGCGGAAGCATGCTCTCGACGGGCTGCGCACCGTGGCTGTCATCGGCGTCTTCTTCTTTCATGTCGCAACGGAACTCCTGCCCGGTGGATTCATCGGCGTGGATGTTTTCTTCACGCTCAGCGGCTTTGTCATCACCTTGCTGATCATGAAGGAGCGGCTGGCAACCGGCCGGCTCCGGCTGGGCGTTTTTTATGGCAAACGCCTTGCTCGGCTATGGCCCGCACTCCTGGCAGTGTGTGCGGTGATCCTCGCCGTCGGATTTATCTTTCCGGCCTCCGGATGGGCAGGGCAAGCGGGCTTTGTCCTGCCCGCGGCCGCGTACGTGATGAACTTTGCGCGTTTCGACGTGTTCGGCGAGTCGATCACCGGAGAGACCCTTGGCCCCACCTGGACCCTCGCGGTGGAGGAGCAGTTTTATTTGGTGTGGCCGCTGCTCCTGCTGGTGATGCTGCGATTCTGGCGTGTCCGGACTGTGGCCTGGGCTACTGCCGGCCTGGCCCTGGCCTTCCTGGTGGAACGGTTCGTGTTGGTTATGGCGGGCGCGCCACTGAACCGCCTGTACAACGGCCCGGACACCAGGGCCGATGAGCTGCTGATCGGGTGCGCCTTGGCCTTGTTGTTTATCAGTATCCGTCCGGGCTCCACGCTCCACGGTGCCCTTCAGTCCGCTGGTCGGTGGGCTGCGCCGGGCGCCGCCCTCACCCTGACGGCAGCCCTGTTCCTGCTGAAGGAACCGCATGCGGAAAGCCCCTGGTTCACGGCCTTCTGGGCAGTCGGCCCCACCGTGCTTTCCCTGCTGTCTGCGACGCTGATTGGCTCGCTTGTCCTGCAGCCCGCCGGTTTTATGTCACGTTTCCTCAGCCACCCGTGGCTTGCAGGACCCGGTCGTGACCTGTCCTACGGGATGTACCTTTGGCACATCCCTGCATATCTCCTGCTGATGCCTTTGATCCCGCAGCTGCCGCTTCGCGTCGCGTTGACTGCCGCCCTGACCGTGCTGCTGTCCTACGCCTCCTTCCGTTTGGTGGAGCGGCCACTCCGCGGCTGGACGAGCAAGAGGCTGGAGGTTAAACATGTTCGCCCAGCCCGCGAGAACATGCCGGAACGAGTCCTGGTTTCGGGGCGAAGCTAGCACGGCCCGGCTGACCAGCCTTAGTTGCAGAGGATCTGGGCCACGCTCACAGGCTTCAACGGCAGGGGCGCCATGGCAAAGTCCACGGGTGCGCCGTCGAGCATGTCCAGGCAGCGCCCATAGAAGTGCCGCAGTAGCAGTGCTGTATCCGGCCGGGTCTGGAACAGGATCAGCATCTGCGGTGCCACAAAGCAGGCGGCCGCGCTGCCCGCGGAGACCAGCCCGTTCAGCTCGTGCGCGATGCGTGCGGCGGTGGGCCAGCCGGGTTCGGTCCAGGTGGCGGAGATCCCCTTCGGGAAGTCCAGTACCGCCGTCGAATACAGCTCCGGCGTGCTGGGGACGGAGTAGATGGCGCGCAGGAGTTCCTCAACGTGCGAGGCCGTGCGCAGGCCGGTGGAGGGATCGATGCAGGTCAGGGATTCGGCGCGTTCAGAGGCGTCCACCCAGCCCTCCACAACGGCCTGGAGGGAAGCCAGTTTTATGCCCTGTCCGCTGACCTGCAGGAAGCTGTTCCAGTCGGCCATGACCTCGGCGACTCCCACACCTTGGTAAAATCGTGCTGCGCCCAGGTCGCGGGCGGCGTCCTCCAGGGTCAGGCCCGTTGGAGTTCCGGCGGCCAGGGCGAGGTGGACTTCCGGGATGTTCCAGTCCCCGGCGTCCCGCCATCCCGCTTTGAGGCTGAGCTCAGCCCAGGACGCCAGAAGGTGCGCCTGGCCTGAGAGCGCTGCCTCACGGGCAGCGTCCGCGCGGCGTTTAGGCCGCTGCAATAGGCGCAAGTGTTTCATATGGGATTTGTGGTGCAAGGTCTCACTTCGTGACGCCGTTGTTGGCCGGAGATCCCACTTTATAAAAAGTTCCCCAAAACGGCGTCACGAAGCAGGAGCGTGGGCCACCCTTAGTAAGGAACACATGGAATTTTGTTATTGGGGGAAGTCCGGCAGTGAGGCGTGAAAATGAGTGAAAGCGGCGCGGGTAAGCCCTTTCGACCATCGAATTTGAGTGACGCCCAGCTGATCCAGCAGGTCAGGGACGGTGATTCGGCAGCTTTCGAGCAGCTTTACGCGAGGCACCACCAGGTAGCGCTGAACGTGGCCCTGGGCCACGCGGACATCATGAGCGACGCCGAGGACACCGTGGCTGATGCGTTCGCCGCGGTGCTGGCGTCCCTGCAGGCAGGCAAGGGACCGGACGAGTTCTTCCGCGCCTACCTCCTCACCACCGTGACCCGCATGGCGCACCACACCAACCGGGCAGCATCACGGGTCCGGCCCACGGATTCTGATGCTGACATTGACCGAGCCGTGGTGGATCCGGATGTCGCCCTGCAGGCCTTTGAGGCCAACGCGGTCAGCCAGGCCTTCGGCGCGCTGCCCGAACGCTGGCAGACAGTCCTCTGGTACCTCGATGTGGAGCGCCAAAAGCCCGCGGCCGTTGCCCCGCTGCTGGGACTGTCCGCGAACGCGGTGTCCGCCCTGGCCCTGCGTGCCCGGAACGCGCTGCGGAAAAACTATCTGCAGAACCACATCGACCACAGCCAGGATGAAGAGTGCAGGCCCTACTCGGAGATGCTGGCCGGGTACGCCGTTGACAATCTTTCGGCCCGGGACAAGGCCAAGGTCCAGGACCATCTGGACGACTGCCTCAAGTGCCAGGCGCTCCTGCTGGAGCTCACGGAGCTCCATTCCTCCATGCGCGTGGTGCTGATCCCGCTGGTCACCGGACTGTCGGCGTCGTTCTTTGCCAACGGCGCCACCTGGGCGCTGCCCGCAGCTTCCGGTGGGCTGTTCGGCCACCTCTTCTGGTTCCTGGGCAAGCCGGGCGGCGCCGGAGGCCCGCAGGTGGCAACCGTTTCCATCGCCGCGACCTCGGCAGTGGTGGTGGCCGGCGGGATCGCGGCAGTGGCCATGATGAACGGCGGCACCGAACCTCCGGTGGCCGGTCCCGTTGTGGAAATTTCGTCCCCTTCTGCGGCGCCGGTGTCCCAGCCCGCCGCAGCGCCGGCTCCGCTGCCATCACCGGAAGATCTCCCCACCGTCATCCTGTCGAAGCCGGAGTTCATTCCGTCCCCCACGCCGTCCCGCATCGCGGCAGTTCCCCCGCGTACTGCAACACCCACGCCGACGCCGAGCCCCTCACCCACGCCTACACCTACCCCGACGCCGACTGTCACGCCAACGCCCACACCCACTCCTACGGTCACCCCCACGCCAACCCCGACTCCCACACCCACCATGGCGCCGTCGCCGGTTGTGGCTGAACCTTCGGTGAACATGGTGGGCGACTACCGGGCAGTCACCCTTGGCTACACGGTTGCGGACGGGCTGACGCTAAGCGGTGCAAGCATCCTGTTCAGCGTGGAAGAGGTCAACGGACTGAACCCCAGCGGCATGATGGCGCCGTACGGCTGGACCTGCACCATGGGCGGCAACTCGGGCGGGGCCATGCTCTGCCACTCCGACCAGCCCGTCAGTGGCCAGTTCACTTTCCGGCTCGGCTTGCAGGTGACCAACGGGGCAACGGCACCAAGCCTGACGGCCAATTTCACGGCAGACGGCGTTGAGCCGTACACCGTGACCGTCCCCCTCTAAAACCCGATTTAAAGAATTCTCCATAAAGTGCCATGACCCGCGTCACGAATCACGGGCAGCCCGCACTACACAGAAGCAAGCATCTTGAGGAATCAGAGGTTGTTTCATGGAGAAGATCGAAGGCATTGTGCGCCAGGACGGGTCCATTGGGGAACCCGGCCACGAAGGCCTTGCCGCCGCATTGCAGGTCAAGGGGATCAAGGCGGGGGACGTCCAGCTTCTGGAAGCTGAACCGTCAGGCCCGGGCACGCCCCGGGTGGTGGTCCGGCATGGGGACCTTGTGGTGGGCTGGGCTTACCAGGGGCGCACCGTCCTGGAGTTCGACGGCGGCGCTGACGTTGTGGTGCCAGCCGGCCGGCCGTTCTACGCCAGCACCAATAACGGTGACGCCAGCAGCGTGATCTCCTGGGATGCCGACTTCTCCGGCATGTTAATCCGGCTTCCGTTCCGGGACGTGTTCGTGGGCATGCCCGGTCCGGCACAGCCGTGCGGTGCGGTGGCCCGGGCTGCGTCCTTGATCGAACCGGCCAAGGCATTCCTGGAAGCCTCTGTTTCCTCCTCGACGGAGGCGAGCGCGGTTGCTTCCTACGCCGTGGAACGGCTCACCGTGGAAATGCTGACTGCGATTTTCCTTGAACTGGGAGGCTTCACCACCCTTGACGGTGAGGAACCAACCCTGCTGGACAAGTCACTGGCCGTCATCCGGTCCCAGGCGAAGGACCAGCAGCTGGACCCCAAGCTCCTGGCCACCATCGTGGGCGTCTCGCTGCGCACACTGCACCGTGAATTCCAGGCCAACGACCACTCAGTGGCCGCGGCCATCCGCATGCAGCGCGTGGCCAACGCGCGTGGCCTGCTGGAGCGCCCGGGCCAGGCAGCCTGGCCCTTGGAGCGGATCGCCTCCTCGGCAGGGTTCTCCTCGGTGGTCACCATGACCCGCGCGTTCCTGGCCAGCGGTTACGAAACACCCGCCAAATGCAGGCGCATGGTGCTCCGCCGGCAGCGCGCGCCAAGGCTCAGGCTGGCGTCCTAGTCACTCCCGCCCGGCTGGTCCTGTGACTGGTTCCGTGACCGGTCCGCCGGAAGGTTCCCCTTCCGGTCTCCCAGGATCAGCTGGTGGAGCATGTGGTCCTGCCACTTTCCGGCGATTTGGAGGTACTCCGGGGCCACCCCGATTTCCGTAAACCCAAGGCGCGCCAGGACTTTCCGGGACGCCGCGTTGTGCAGCAGCGTGGAGGCCTGGATGCGGTGCAGGCCCATGGCCCGTGCCGCGCCGCCAACAAAGGCCACCGCCGCCGTGCACAATCCCTGGCCAGTGTGGTCCTTATCGATCCAGTACCCCAGGTCCCCGCTGAGGAACGGTCCCCGGATAATCCCGGTGAGAGTTACGGCACCCACTACGGTGCCGCCGTCGAACAGCCCCCACGGCACCTCACTGCCGTCCACCAGCCGCTGCAGCTTCCCTGCGATCAACGCCTCCTGGCGCCGTGCGGTGAAAAATTCATCCGGCCGCACCGGTTCCCACGGCGCAAGATGCTCACGGTTGCGCCGGTACGCTTCAGCCAGAGCCCCGGCGTCGTCCAGACTGAACGGCCGCATGGTGATATCCGCCGTCAGCTCCGTGGACAGATGGACAGTTTCAGACATGGCGCCCCTTCCTATGCGGACATGGCCACCCTAGTGGAATCAGTCCTTACGCGGGGGAGCCCGCCGCGCGCCATTGCCGGGCGTGGGCCAGCACCGTGGCCACCACGTCGTCCTTGGCCTCGGCGTAGTAGTTCATGTCCGGCCACTCACGTGCGGCCAGCTCCTTCTTGATCGACGCGTACAGCTCCCGGTCTTCGGCGCTGGCCCGCAGCCAGTCGCGCAGGTCCAGGTAGTCCGTGATCTCCGGAGCGCCGGCCGAATAAATGTGCAGGTGGACGTCCCGTTCGGGCGTGCGGACCATCCGGTGGTTGGGCTCGCGGACACGCAGCACCAACCCGGCAGCTTCCAAGGCGGGCAGGTAATCGGACTCGGCAGCAACGTCCGGGACCACCAGCAGCATGTCGATGATCGGCTTGGCGGCAAGGCCGGGGACGGACGTTGAACCAATGTGCTCCACGGCCAACGCAAGAGGTCCGACGGCGGCACGCACCGTCGCGGCCCACTCGCCAAACGTACCGGGCCACTCGTCCCGGTAGTCCACCACCTCGATGGCCCGCTGCTCCCGGCCGCCGATCAGCACGGCGTCCAGGTGTTCGTCGGTGAGCCTGCGCACCGGGGTTTCGACAGGCTCGGTTTCGACAGGCTCAACCACCGGAGCGGGCTCGGTTTCGACAGGCTCAACCACCGATCCCCGCAAACAGTTCGCTGAGTTCCGCCGTGAGCTGCTTGCGGAGTTCCGGCGTGCCGATTTCGCGGCCGTCAATGTGGTTCACGGGCGCCAGCAGCCGGATGCTGGAGATCAGCCAGACGGCGTCGGCGGAGAACAGGTCCTCCGGCTCCAGGGGGCCGTAGCCCAGCTCCCAGCCGGCCGCCTTTGCGGCGGTGAACAGCGCACCCTGGGACGTTCCCGGCAGGATGCCGCTGTCCAGCTGCGGCGTGATCAACCGGCGGGTCACGCGGGTGCCGCCGTCGCCGTCGTCAGTGGTTTCGTAGTGCGCCAACAGCACCGTTGAGGTAGGACCTTCCAGCACCCGGCCGTCCGAGGACGTGAAGATGACGTCATCGGCACCCACCTTGTGCGCGTGCCGCAGCGCCGCCATGTTCACGGCGTAGGAGAGGGTTTTGGCGCCCAGCAGCAGCCACGGCGCGCGCTCGGCCACGGTGCTGTCGTACCCGCGGTCAAGAAGGACGACGTCGATGCCCGTCTCGCGCTGAAGGCGGCCGGCCGCCGGGGGAGGGGAAGCCTGTACCCAGGCTGTGGGGGTGTCGGAGCCTTCCGGGCCGCGGCTGGCGATGAGTTTGACCACGATCTCGTCGTCCTCCGGCGTGGCCGCGGGGAACTGCGAACGGTACGCCGCCACGGCGGTGTCCACGGCGGCGCGCCACACCAGCTGGCCGGGAATCACCAGGTCCAGCGCCCGGGCGGAGCCCTGCAGGCGGTCCAGGTGCGCCTGCATTTTCCGGACCTGGCCGCCCACAGCCAGCATTGATTCGAAGACGCCGTCGCCGCGGGTGGCGCCCTGGTCCGTGGCCATCAGCTGAGGCTGCGTGGCGTCGGCCAGGCGGCCGGCGGGGTGGGCGGGATCCAGGAAAACGAGCACCAGCGGGGCGGGGGAAGTCATTTGTCCAGCTTATCGGCCCGGCGCCCGGATAAGCTGTGGACATTGCCGTCCGGAACAGGTCCAGACGGTCCTATATCCCGGGAGTTGCCTGTGTTTTGGCCTTTTTCTCTGGAGGGAGTGTTGCCGGGCTGGCTGGTGCTGCTCCTGACACTGCTGGACCTGGTGATCAGGGTGGTCGCCGTGGGCGTCATCCCCGGCAACCGCCGCCCCACCACTGCCATGGCCTGGCTGCTGGGCATTTTCTTCATCCCGTTCCTGGGCATCATCCTGTTCCTGCTCTTTGGCAACTTCAAACTTTCCAGCCGGCGCCGCGAACAGCAGGAGCTGGTGAATGAGCGGGTGCGGGCAGGCACGGCGTCCCTTGCCGCCGTCGAAAGTACCTACGAAGGCCCCGAATGGGTGAAGTCCGCAGCGGAACTGAACCAGCGGCTGGGTTCGCTGCCCATGGTGGATGGCAACAAGGTGGAGCTGATTCCCGGCTACCCGAACTCGATCCAGGCCATGACCGAGGCGGTGCGCAAAGCCGAGCATTTCGTCAACGCCGAGTTCTACATCATGAGCTCGGACCACGTGACCGACGATCTGCTGACCGCCCTGGAAGAGGCAGCCGAGCGCGGTGTTGAGGTGCGGGTCCTTTTCGATCACATCGGTACGCTCCGCGTCCGCGGCTACCGGAAACTGCTGGCCCGGCTGCGCTCCGGAAAGATCCAGTGGAAGCGGATGCTGCCGCTGCTGCCCACGCACGGCCAGTGGCGCCGGCCCGATCTCCGCAACCACCGCAAGATCATGGTGGTGGACGGGCTGGTGGCGTTCACCGGATCGCAGAACCTGATCGAGCCGTCCTACAACAACCCCAAGCACCGCAAGGTGGGCCGCGAATGGGTGGAGTTGATGGCCCGCATGGAAGGCCCCATCGTCACCACCCTGAACGTTGTGTTCGCCACCGACTGGCTCAGCGAGACCGACGAATCGCTGGAGCACCAGCTGCGGATCGAGGCCGATGCGCACGCCGGTGACGTCACCGCGCAGGTGGTGCCCAGCGGCCCGGGGTTCAGCACGGAGAACAATCTCCGGCTGTTCAACACGCTCATCTATTCGGCGCAGCACCGCATTTCCATCTGCAGCCCGTACTTCGTCCCGGACGATTCCCTGCTGTACGCGATTACGACGGCGGCGCAGCGCGGGGTGGACGTGGAACTCTTCGTTTCCGAACAGGGCGACCAGTTCCTGGTCCACCACGCCCAGCGCTCCTACTACAAGGCGCTGCTGGAAGCCGGGGTGCGGATCTACCTCTACAAGGCACCGTTTGTGCTGCACGCCAAGCACTTCACCATCGACGACGAGGTCGCGGTGCTCGGCTCCAGCAACATGGACATGCGCTCCTTCTCGCTGAACATGGAAGTCTCCGTGATGATGCTGGGCGGGGACATCGTTGGCACCATGCGGGCCGTGGAGAACACCTACCGCGACATCTCCCATGAGCTGCTGCTCGAGGACTGGGCCAAGCGGCCCCTGGGTGCACGGTACGTGGACAACGTGGCGCGGCTTACGGCGACGGTGCAGTGACGGAATCCCCCGGTGGTCGAGCTTGTGGAGGCACGGCGGCAGCTGCCTGATCAGTTGGGCACCCCCGGATTGTGGCCTCAGCCGTCTTCGCGGCTCCACGGGATTACGCTTCGCTGGGCCCCAGATCCGGCCCGGGGACGAACCTGACCTGACGGGTCGCGCTGCCCTGAAGTTCCAGAATGGCCAGCTCATTGATGCCTTGCCGGATCAGCGGCCCGGGCACATACAAAGTACGCTGCGGCCCGCGGCTCCAGTACCGGCCCAGGTTGAAGCCGTTCACAAAGGCATTACCCTTGGTCCAGCAATCCAGCCGGAGGTACCTGTCTCCTGGCCCTTCCGCGGTGAAGGACGCGAAAGCCATTACCGGTCCGGCAATTCCGCCAGTGCCGGTCAGATCCATGGCAGTAGCCCGGAAACGCTCCAACGTCGAAAGGTCAACTGGGCAGACCGCCCAGTCCAACACCTCCACGCCGTCAAGCAGCGCCGGGCCCATCAATCCCTTTGCTTCACCGATGCGCGGGCCGTAATTCACCCGCCCCTGGTCTTCCACGAGGATCTGCAGCAGGCCGCCGCGGGGAAGAACCAATGAGCGCTCGCCTAGGTCGCGACTCAGGCTGCCCAGCGGGGAACCGTCCAGGTAGAACTGGGCCCGGTCACGGATTTCACCGAAGGTGAGGAGGCCGCCGTCGGGCATATGCCGTTCGTAAAGGAAGAAACCGCGATAGGTGCCGGTGACCTCGCATACCGGCACGGAACCGGGCACTGCCGGTGAAGGAAGGGCCGCAGCCTCCAGCAGCGAAACGCCGCTGGACATCGAAACGAGAAGGTCCGGGGCAGTGGGGCGCGGATCCGGGACCTCCCCCGGGACCGGGAAATGGCGGGCAATGACATCCCGGAAAGCGAAGTATTTGTCCGTGGGATGCCCGTCCTCGGCAAGTGGGGCGTCGTAATCGTAAGAGGTGATGGTGGGCTGGTAGATGCCCTTGTCATTGGCGCCGTTGGTGAAACCGAAGTTGGTGCCTCCATGGAACATGTAGAGGTTCACGGAGGCACCGGCGGCCAGCAGCGCATCGAGGTCCGCTGCTGATGCTGCCGCATCGGTGGTGTGGTGGTGCGAGCCCCAGTTATCAAACCAGCCGTTCCAGAACTCGGCGCACATGAGCGGGCCGGTGGGCTGCCGTTCGCGGAGGAAACCGAGCCGTTCGGGTGCGCGCGAGCCAAAGGTGGCCGTCTTGTGCAGCCCGGGCAGGGACCCATCCTCGATCATGGTCCCGAAGGGCTGGTCGCAGGTGATCAGCGGGACGTCCACGCCGGAGCGTTTGGCGCCGTCCACCAGATGCTGGAGGTATGCCTTGTCGCTGCCGTAGGCGCCGTATTCGTTTTCGATCTGCAGCAGGATCACCGGGCCTCCCCGGGTGATTTGGCGTTCGACGACGATCGGCAGCAATGCGTCCATAAACCCGTCCACGGCGGCCAGGTATCCCGGCTCGCTGCTGCGGATTCCGGTGGACGGATCCGTGAAGAGCCAGGCGGGCAGTCCGCCGTTGTCCCATTCGGCGCAGATGTACGGCCCCGGCCTGACGATTGCCCGCATCCCCTCCGCATGCACCAGGTCCAGGAACCGGCCAAGGTCCAGGCCGCCCTCGGTGACGAAGGACCCCGGCGTGGGGGAGTGCTCATTCCAAGGGACGTACGTCTCAATGGTGTTCAGGCCCATCAGCCGGGCTTTATGGATCCGGTCCTGCCACTGGTCAGGATGCACGCGGAAGTAATGGACGGCGCCGGAGAGGATTCGGAAGGGGTCGCCGTTGAGCAGAAAGTCCTTGGCGCCAATGGCAAAGGTGTCCATTATTTCCTTGCGTTAGGGCTGGAGGCTTACGGGGTCTTCAGGGCAGCGTGGAAGGCGTAGGCGGAGTTGCTCCAGATCACGAACAGCAGCGGTGCCGGCGCCAGGGCCACTCCAAGGACAGGCTGCAGCAGCGCAGCGGAGGCAATGATTCCCAACAGCACCAGCGTG
This sequence comes from Pseudarthrobacter sp. J47, assembly GCF_049810315.1. Taxonomy (GTDB): domain Bacteria; phylum Actinomycetota; class Actinomycetes; order Actinomycetales; family Micrococcaceae; genus Arthrobacter. The sequence goes on along the minus strand of NZ_CP187358.1, from coordinate 3,560,005 downwards.
GCCAGACTGAGGTACCAGCGTTTTACCGACAGGTAGAGGGAGGCCTTCAGGAGGGCTTTCAGTCCCGTTTGGGGAAGGAGGACGACGCCGGCAATCGCCATTACAGCCACGCTGGCGGTGACGGCGGCGGCCACCACAATGACCGGGACCAGCACGGCCGAGGCCGGCATTGCCTGCACAATGGCCAGGTCCACCCCGAGGAACAGCAGCACGGCGACGGAGGCAACTCCCAGCAGGGCCGCCCGCCCGAAGCCGAGGCGGTAACCCCGGAGGAAGGCGGCAACCGGCTTCACCGCACCGCCGTCGTCGTGAAGGGCCTGGAAGGAGGCGAACAGGCCGGCGAGCGACGGCGGCACGGTTACCGAGAGTGCCAGGAAGAACGGCCATGCCGCCAGGGGATCCGCCACCAGGGCGAGGCACAGCACCAGGGGAGCATTGGCCAGGGCCAGCAGGACGTTTCCGGCGAGGAAGGTGTAGATAAAGCCGAAAATGCTGCCGAAGGTTTCGAATCCCGGGCTGGGGATCCGGCCGGCCAGGCCCCGCCGCTGGGGGCGCGTTGGATGCTGTGCCACGGTGGTCATCCTTTCATGCCACTCGTGGCGATGCCCTGGATGAAGTACCGCTGGCCCACCAGGAAGATGATCAGGATGGGGATCACTGAGATCACCGAACCGGTCATGATCATGGCGTACTCGGCATCGAACTGGCCGACGAAGGAGCGCAAGCCAAGCTGAACTGTCCACAGCCGGTTGGACGTGAGGTAGATGAACGGACCCATGTAGTCGTTCCACGTGTTGACGAACGTCAGGAGGGCCAGGCTGGCCAGCGCCGGTTTGGACAGCGGCAGGATTACCCGTGCCCAGATGCCGTACTCGCTGAGTCCGTCAATGCGGGCGGCCTCGCAGAGCTCGTCCGGGATGGTCATGTAGTACTGGCGCATCAGGAACACCCCGAACGCGCCGAACGCCTGCAGCAGGATCAAGGCGTTGAAGCTGTTGGTCAGCCCCATGTTCTGCATCATGATGTACTGCGGCACCATGTAGGCCTGCCACGGCACGGCGATGGTGCCGATGTACGCCAGGAACAGGACGTCGCGGCCCGGGAAACGGACCTTGGAGAACCCGTACGCGGCCAGCGAACCCGTGAGCACCTGCAGGCACGTGATGATCACCGCCAGGTACAACGAGTTCTGCAGGTAGCCCATCATGGGGATGCGGGTCCAGATGTCCGTGTAGTTGCTCCACACAAACTCGCTCGGGATCCATTGGATGGGCACGGTGAGAACCTGGTTGTTCTCCTTCAGCGAGGAGGACACCATCCAGATGAAGGGCACCATAAGGCAGGCCACCAGAACCACCAGGGCACCGTAGATGACGTAGTCGGTAGTGCGCGCTTTCCGCTCACGGGTTGAGTTGCGGCGCTGCGAACGACGGCGGTCTTCCGGAGAAGGCGCCAGTCCGGCTCCGGCGAAAGGTGCCTCAGCTTTGAGGTCTTCAGCCATGTTGGTCATCAGCGTTCCCTCCGCTGTTGGATCTTGAACTGCAGGACGGTAACGGTCAGCACAATGAGGAAGAGCACCAGCGAAATTGCAGAGGAATAGCCGAACTTACCCTCACCGATGCCCTCCTGGTAGATGAGCTGTGACAGCACAGTGGTGGAGCGTCCCGGGCCACCGTTTGTCATGACCACTATCAGGTCGAAGACCTTGAAGCTGGACACCGTCAGCATGACCACTACGAAGAACGTGGTGGGCCGCAGGGACGGGATGGTGACGTTCCAGAAGCGCTGCCAGGCACTGGCGCCGTCCACTTCCGCAGCCTCGTAGAGTTCGGTGGGGATTGCCTGCAGGCCGGCCAGGTACAGGACCATGTAGTAGCCCATGTCCCGCCAGACGCTGGTGATGATCACGGCGGGCATGGCCCAGTCGGAGCTGGATGTCCAGCCGGGCGGATTGGCGATGCCGATGGTCTGGAGGAACTGGTTGATGGGGCCGTTGTCCGGGCTGAAAAGCATGTTCCAGACGACGGCGACTGCCACCAGGGAGGTGATGTAGGGGAAGAAGATGGCCACCCGGAAGAAGCCAATGCCCTTGAGTTTGCGGTTCAGCAGCATGGCCAGGACCAGCGCAAGGGCCATGGTCAGCGGGACGTGTCCCAAGGCGTAGACAACGGTGTTGCGAAGGGCGATCCAGAAAGAGTCGCTCGCGAACATCCGCTCAAAGTTGGCCAGGCCAATCCACTTGGGAGCAGTGAACGAGGTCCACTCCATAAAAGAGAGGGCAAAAGCGGCCACAACCGGAATGAGGGTGAAAGCCAGGAAGCCAAGGAAGTTCGGCAGGATGAACGTCCAGCCGATGAGGGTGTTGCGCCTTGCCTGCTTCCTGTTGCCCCGGCTGATGGCCGGGGCAACAGGAGGAAGTGTTTTTGTCGACATGATGCTGTTACTGTCCCAGGACTTCGCTCTTGACGCGCTTGCCCATCTCCGCGATGCCATCGGTGACAGAGCGCTCGCCGACCATGATGAGGTCGTGCTCCTGGTTGAGGACCTTGTCCGTGGCGGCGGACTTGTCGCTCACCGGCATTTCCAGGGCAACCTCATCCGGGGTGAAGGCTTTCTTGGACAGCTCGTCGGTGGGCATGCCGTCCAGCTTGAAGTACTCGTCCGTGATGTCGTCGTTCTGCAGGGCCGGGACAACGCCGATTTTGGAGATGGCCTTGGCGCCTTCTTCACCGGCGGCCCATTCGATGAACTTCTTGGCCTCGTCCGAGTGCGTGGCGTTCTTGTTCACGGCAAAGGCGGTGGGCGAACCGAACGTGGTGACCTTGCCGTCGTCGTTCTTCTGCGGCATCGGGGCCAGGCCCCAGTTGACGGTGGTCTTGCCGTCCTTCTTGGCCTGCAGGATGCCGGCCGTGTACCAGGTGCCCATGGGCAGCATGGCAGCCTGTCCGGTTTCAAACATGGTGCGGTAGCTGGTCTTCTGGCTCTTGGCAGTGCCGAAGTCCAGGGTGGCGCCGGCCTTCTGGAGGTCCAGGGCAGTGTTGTACTGGTCTTCGAAGAAGCCGTAATCGCCGCTGTTCAGGTCCGAACCGCTCTGTGCAGCTGCCAGGGCCTGGACCACGGAACGCCAGATGTGGTGATAGGTGCCGTAGACCTTCTTGCCCTCAGCTTCCGTGGTGAGGTTCTTGGCGATTTCGGAGTACTTCTCCCAGGTCAGGTCCTTCGGCTCTTCGATGCCGGCGGCGCTGAACATGTCCTTGTTGTAGTAGAGGAGCCAGAAGTCCTGCCGGTAGGGAGCAGCGTAGTACTTGCCATCCATGTCGAAGGCGTCCAGGCCGGCCAGGTTGTCCTTGCCAACGCCGTCCACCACGTCGTTGATCTCCTGGAGCTGGCCATTGTTGGCGTACCGGGAGTAGTCGATGACGTTCTTCATGGTGAGCACATCGGTGGTGTCCCCGCCGGCCAGCATGGTGGTGACCTTCTGCGGGTAATCGTCGGCCAGGATATCCACCGGCTCGATGTCGATGTCCGGGTTGGCGGCCTCATAACCGTCGAACAACGCCTTGAATTCCGGGGTGCCTTCGTAGTTCCAGACGGACACCGTCAGGCGGGTCTTGCCGCCTTCGCCCTGTGGTTGTTCGGCGGGTCCGGCGGCGCCGGCGCAGCCGGAGAGGCCGAAGCCTGCGGTGACTGCCAGTGCGATGGCTGCGAGTGTAGTGCGCTTCATTGCGAGCTCCTTACTAGGGGGTTAAGTCTGCCGCAGAACGGCAATTGGAATGTCAGGCGCTGAGGCCCAGATCGTCGGAGACCACCTGGGCCAGGAGTTGTTGCCCGGTGAGGTAACGCTCCAGGTCATCCAGCGCGGCGTCGGACATCCGCCGTGTCTCGGTGCCGAGGGACCCGGCAATATGGGGCGTCATGATCACGTTGGGCAGGTCGTACAGTACCGACTCCGCCGGAAGCGGCTCGGGTTCGGTGACATCGAGGATGGCGTGGATCCGTCCCGTTGCACATTCTTTTTCGAGCGCTCCCGTGTCCACCAACGAACCCCTTGCCGTGTTGATCAACGTGGCGTGATCCTTCATGGCCTGGAGCTCTGCTGCGCCAATCATGTGCCGGGTTTCGGGTAGCGCGGGTGCATGAACGCTCACAATGTCGGAGGCTGCCAGCAGTTCCGGAAGGGAGACCAGCTTTCCTCCCGCGGCAGAGACAGCTGCGGGATCCGCGTGGGGATCACTCACAAGGCATGTGACGTCCTGCAACTGCTGGACCAGCTGGACTACCCGCCGGCCGATCCGGGAGAACCCGATGACGCCGATGACCCGTCCAATGTTGCCCAGTTCCCCGCGGCCGGTTGCGTAGCTCCAGTCCTCCCGGAATATCCGTGAATCGTTGGCCAGCACGTGGGCTTTCTTACCCGCAAGCACTATGGACGCGAACGTGAACTCCGCTACCGGAATGGCGTTTGCATCGGCTCCGTTGGTTACCAGGATCCCACGCTCCCACAGCTCTTGGCTGACAAAGCTGCGCACTGTACCGGCGCAGTGGAAAACGGCGCGCAGGTTGGGCATGCGGCCCAGGCGGTCACCATTGAGGCGGGGAACGCCCCAGCTGGTGAGCAGGATTTCCACTTTGGCGAGGCGCCCGGCCAGCTCGGGAGCGTCCAGGGAGTCCGTCCATGGAAGGTCGCCCAGGTCCACCAGACGGGCAAGCCGTTCCATGCGGGTGGTATCGAACTGGTCAGCAAAGGTTCCGCTATTCATGACCAGCAGGGCCTGTGGCTTGAGCGACATTAAGAGGATCCTCCCTTCGGAAACGGGGCCGGCCCGCTGGCCGACTTTATGTGTTGCATCACATCTAACAATCACGACATACTCATGAACAAGACAGATCATCCAAGTCATACATAGTTGATCTAAAACGTTCAGAATCGAACAAAACGAAGAGAAGAAGCCTGATGGTCCTACCGTTCAGCCCAGATGCAGCTCCGGCTCCTGCGCCTGGGCCCTTCCCCCTGCGGGCAGCGTGGGGCGGCAAGTCCCACGGTGCCGGATTGGTTAGCGTGCTGGGTGAGGCGAAACGGCGTCTCCTTGTCCGGCCCGCCTCGGATCCCCGGTGGCAGAGTATGGCGCCGGAAGTCCTTGCGCACCTTGCCCGGGAAGCGGACAGCAGCAGATCCAACCCGTGGCCGCAGCCGCTCGTATCCCACTACGCACGGTACTTCCGGGACGGCAACCGCACGGCCTACGAGGACCTGGTGGCCGCACGCCAGCAGCGCCTCACGCGCTCGGTGGTGCTGGCCGCCCTCCCCGCTTCGACGTCGGCACAGGTATCTACCGCAACCACCGCTGAATGGCTTGATGACGTCATTGACGGCGCCTACCTGCTGTGCGAGCAAAGCAGCTGGAGCTGGGCAGCGCATGAGGACGTTTATGCCTTGTGGGGAGAGGTTGTTCCTGATCCGCTCCGGCCATACCTGGACCTGGGTGCGGGTGAAGTGGCCGCCCAGCTGGCCTGGCTGGACCACGTCCTTGGCAGCCAGCTGGACGAACGGGCGCCGGGCCTGAGGAAACGCCTGAGGCACGAAACCCTGAACCGCGTCATTCATCCCTTCCTGGAGCGGCATGACTGGCATTGGCTGGGCCTGGACGGCGATGTCCACAACTGGAACCCCTGGATCCATTCCAACCTGATCGCAGCAGCCCTGCTGCTGGTGGATGACCCTGGACTCCAGGCACAAACAATTGCCCGGTGCATTGAGGGACTCGACCGTTTCCTTGCCGTCATCCCGCCGGACGGGGCCATTGACGAGGGCTTTGCCTACTGGTGGAACGGCGCGGGCCGCGCCCTCGAAGGCCTGGCCCTGCTTGAGCAGGCCACCGGTGGAGAGCTGAACGTGGACCTCCCCGTGCTCCGCGAACTGGCGGCTTTCCCGCACCGGATGCATCTTGGGCACCAGTGGTACCTGAACGTTGCCGATGGTCCTGCCCGGGCGGCACGCAATCTTCCGTGGGACATGCTCCAGCGGTGGGCGCTCCGGCTCGGTGACGCCGAGGCCGCCCAACATGCCGGCGCGTTCGCTTCCAGCAGGCCAGATGCCACTGCGGGGCTGGGCCGTGTGCTGCATGTTCTCCTGGCACCGGCCCCCGGCGCCACAGATGTACGGCCGGAACCACCGTTGCGGGCCTTCAGCTACCACCCGTCCGTCCAGATCATGGTGGCCAGGCAAACGGCCGGAACCGCTCAGGGACTGACCTTGGCCGCGAAGGGTGGTCACAACGGCGAGCACCACAACCACCGCGACGTCGGCTCCGTAGTGGTGGCCGTTGATGGCGTCCCCCTGCTTGTTGACGCCGGACAACCCACCTACACCGCCCGGACGTTCGGCCCGGACCGCTACGGCATCCGGGCCATGCAGAGTTCCTGGCATTGCGTCCCGGCGCCGTATGGACTGGAGCAGGGCACCGGGGCGGAATTTGCTGCGACGGTGCTCCGGGAGCCCACCCCGGCCGAGCCGGTGCTGTCCCTGGGACTCGGGTACACCTACGGCCTTGATGCCCCGGATGCGTGGATCCGCACGTCCGCACTGCACGGCGAAGCCGGATGCGTGGTGATTGATGACCGCTGGTCCCTGCAGCCGGGCACTGACTGTGCGGACTCCCGGCCGGATACTGATATCACCTACCTGATGGCCGGGACGGTGGACATTGACGGAGAGGCCACTGCCACCGTCAGTCCGGAAGGTATCCCGGACTCCAGCGGCCGCGGCCTGCGCCTGCGCTGGACGCCTGCTGCCGCCGTCGTACTGACTGATGAATGGCAGCTGGCGGACCCCTTACTGAACGAGGTGTGGGGTGAGCACCTGACGCGCCTGCGGTTCCGGATGCCGGCCGAACTCCGTGACCGCGGCACATTCACCCTCACTGTGGAGGCAACACCATGAGTCCCGAACAAAAACCAGAAGCGGGAAAAACGTTGTTTTCCCTGCAGCGGCGTGAACGGCTGATGGAGGAGCTCCGAGCCCACGGCGCCATCACGGTGCGGGATATTGCCGGCAAACTGGGTGTCAGCGAGTTGACCGTCCGGCGCGACGTCAACATCCTTGCCGACGCCGGCCTCGTGTCCCGGGTGCATGGTGGCGCAACCCTGCCCAGCCCGCTGGACCGATCGGTTGCAGCAGGCAAACCCGCACAGCACGGCTATGCCATTGGCATGGTGGTGCCGTCCTTGAACTACTACTGGCCGCAGGTCATCAGCGGCGCCAGGGCGGAAGCCGACGAGCAGAATCTTCGCATCCTGGTCCGCGGTTCCGCCTATGACGCCGCAGACAACCGCCGTCAGGTGCAGGCGCTGATGGACACACAAAACATTGACGGCCTTATTGTGGCCCCGGACATGACAGGTGAGCTTGGCCAGGAGCTGCTCCGGTGGCTCAACGCACTTCCCATCCCGGTGGTGCTGGCAGAACGTCGTTCACCAGTGGAAACTCCGGCCCACCGCCTGGAATGGGTGGCAACCGATCACGGGTTCGGCGCCGGCATGGCCGTCCGGCACCTGTGGCAGGAGGGACACCGCCAGATCGGCTGCCTGTCAGATTCCACCAGCCCCACCAGCCCGCATGTCGTCCGGGGCTGGCGGCAGGCCCTGGCGGCACTGAAAATACCCTTGGAAGGTTCAGTCCATGAGGACTCCGCCAAGTCGGACAACGGAGACAGGGCACGTCATTTTGACCACGTCCTGAACCTGTGCCGCCAAACAGGCACCACGGCCATGCTGGTGCACTCAGATACCCAGGCCGTCGCATTCGTGCAGCATTGCGTGGACAAGGGCGTGCAAATTCCCGGCGATATGGCCATAGTGGGCTACGACGACGAAGTGGCCTACCTGGCGGAACCTGCGATCTCGGCCGTCCGCCCGCCCAAACAGTATGTGGGCAAGGTCGCCGTCCAGCTTATGGCAGCCCGGCTGGCGGAAGGCCGTATCCGGCCCATTCACCGGATCGAACTGAACCCCGAACTGATACTCCGTGGCTCCTCCATCGGCGCCCCGCGGACGCCCGCCGCCAAAACACCCTAGGACGTACCCATGACCTTCACTGTTTCCCCGCCAGCCTTGACCCTGCCGCCCCGGGACTATGAGCTGTCCCCGTACACCGGCCTGACCCGTGACCACTGGTGCGCCTACGCCGACCACCTGCTGCGTTCGGCCCACCGGTACGCCACCGACGATCATGCAAACCTGCACCTCCCCGGCGCCAACAGCGCCTACGGTCCCCGCAGCGATTCCCTGGAAGCCTTCGCCCGGACCTTCCTGCTGGCCTCCTTCCGGATGGCCGGGGACCCGCAGGGAACGGGGTGGATCGCCGATTGGTACGCGGCCGGCCTGGACGCCGGCACGGACCCTGCCAATCCGGACCGCTGGCCGACCCCTGGCGAGTTGGGCCAGGCGAAGGTGGAGGCAGCGTCCCTGGCAGTTGGCCTTGCCCTGACGCGGAAGGTCCTGTGGGACAGGCTTCCCGGCTGCGTACAGGAGCAGCTCATTGCCTGGTTTGAAACCGTGATCGGCGAGGAATACCCGCCCATCAACTGGGTGTGGTTCCAGATTGTGGTGGAGACGTTCCTGGCCAGTGTGGGCGGCCGCTTTTCCGATGAGGACATTGACGCGGGCCTGGCCATCCACGACTCGCTTTACCGCAGCCATGGATGGTTCGCTGACGGCCCCGAGCGTTCCTACGACCACTACGTGGGCTGGGCTTTCCAGGTCTACCCGCAGCTGTTGCAGCTGATGGCGCCGGAGGACCCACGGGTTCAGGCCCGGTCCCGGAAGGACGGTGAGCGGCTGGCCGATTTCCTGGACGACGCCGTGTACCTGGTGGGCGCCAACGGGGCTCCCTTGATCCAGGGCCGGAGCCTGATCTACCGGTTCGCCGCTGCAGCGCCTTTCTGGTCGGGGCAGCTGTTGGGCAACACCCGGCTGAGTCCCGGGCTCACCCGCCGTGCCGCGTCCGGCATCCTGGACTACTTCCTGCAGCGTGGTGCCATTAACGGGGACGGGTTGCTGTCCATCGGCTTCCACGGCGAGTTTCCTGCGATGAAGCAGTCCTATTCGGGTACCGGCTCCCCGTACTGGGCGGCCAAGGGAATGATGGGCCTGGCCCTGCCTGCAGACCATCCCGTCTGGACAGCGGTTGAAGCGCCGCTGCCCGTGGAGGTTGCCGATACCCGTCGGTTCATTTCAGCCCCGGGCTGGCAGGTGGACGGAACAGTGTCCGACGGCGTGGTCCGGGTCCGGAACCACGGGACGGATCATGCCACGGTCGGCGCGCGCATCACTGATTCCCCGCTCTATGCCCGGCTGGGCTACTCCACCGCCACCTTCCCGGACCTTGAACCTGAGTCCGTGGACAACGCCGTCGTGATGGTGGATGGCGAAGGACGCCTGACGCACCGCACGGGTTTTGAGTTCCTGGGACAAGTCGAACTTGATGGGGTGCAGGTTGGTGCCTCCCGGGCGTCCACAAATTGGATCACCGTAGACCCCGACGGCGGTCCGGACCACGGCAGCGGAGCCAAAGGAACAGCCGCCCCCGGCCCGGAAATCACTGTCATTTCCCTGACCAGGGGGGCGGTTGAGCTGCGGCTGGTGCGGGTCCGCGGGGCAGACGGGCAGGCCCGTCTGCGGATTGGCGGCTGGCCCGTGGATGCAGCCTCTGAACTGATCAGCGAGGTTCGGGCCCTGCCGTGGGGTGAAAAGCTGGATGACGCCGGCACCTGGGAACGGCAACAAGCCCATCCCGTGGGGGAGCACCTGACCATTCCCTGGATTGGCACGTCCGGTGCCGCCGTAGATGGCGACTATGCCGCCGTCGTCGGGCTTGGTGGGGAAGGAGTCCGCGCTGAACTGGACGGCGCGCGCTTCCTGGAGACCGGGCAGTTCCAGTTCTCCGACGGCACTGCCGTTGATGTTGCCGCCGTGATTCCCAGGCTTGTCCGCGAATCCTAGCCTTGTAGGCCAGGACCCGCGGACAAGCCCGGGAGGGTCCGCGGGCTACTTAGAACTGAAGAAGCTCACACACTCACCTTCGTTTCCGAAGCCGGGTTCAATGCTGTTGGCCCAGCCTCCGTTGGCGCAAGCGGCCTTGCCGGTCACGAACGCCACGGTGTAGCTGCGCACGGTGCCGTCCGGGGCCGTGACGGTAACCGTCGACGACGGCTGCTCAGCAGTTGCCTGCACGATGGATACCTTTGCATTCGTATCAACGGGATGGGCGGCCACCGTGGGAAGGGCCGCCGACGCTGTCAGGACGGTGTAGCTGGCAACGTCCCCCGTGAAGCCGTTGACGGATCTCTGGTCCACCAGCAACCGGCCCAGGTCAGCGACGTTCGCATCGGCCAGGCGGGAGCCGTTGATGGCCACCTCTGCCACCTTGGTGTAGGAGCCGGGGGTGGTGAGGACAACCCGGATACCGCGGGTAGTCACCGGGGTGAAAGTGACCTTGGCGGGCGCGGTCGTTGTCAGCCCGGTGACCGTGCCTGCTGAAGTGTCCTGCCAGGCACCAGCAGCGTCCTGGTACTGGACCTTCAGGCTCTGGGCGGCCCTTTCGGCCAGCGTCACCGTCACGGAGTCCACGGTGTAGTCCCGGCCGAAGCCGTAGCTCAGGGTGTCCCCGGCCCTGCCGCCGCTCACCCAGTTGGACCAGCGCGTGGAGGCGTTGCCGTCGCAGGTGTTCCTGGCCACGTAGGAGCCCTCGGTGTAGCTGGCCGTGACAGTGGTGGCGGAGTCATCCCGGCAGATATTGCTGCTGGCCACCCGGTCCACCACCACAAGGGTCAGCGTGGCGTCCAGCAGTTTTTCCTTTTCGACGCCGGTATTTGCCTTGCCTGGGACGGTGACAGTTCCGGGGGCCTGCAGCGCAGCAGGATCAACGGCGCTCCAGTCCCAGGTAACGGCGAGGTCATTGCGGGCCGTTGACGTGCCCACCTGGCCGGGCACTGTTGTGGGCGCGGTTGCCTGCACATCGGAGAGGCTTGCACCCACTCCAACCGTGGCCGAGACGGGGTCAGTGGCGGTGTACTTGCCGACGGTGACCGTGGCTGTGGCATCCGTAAAGGCCTGCCCGTACACGTCCGTGCCGCTACCGGTGAGGGTGACCGTGCCGCGCTTGTTCCAGACAGCCGGGTCCACGGGCTGCCACTGGACGGTTACCGGCAGGCCTTCGCCCTTTGCATAGAGGGGGGTGACCGCCTCCGGCAGGGCAGGGGCAATGCCGATGGTGGTGCTGAGTTCCACGGGCTTGGTGCCCATCAGCTTGAGGTCTGCCAGATCTGTGAAGCCCCACGACTGGGACGTGTTGCCGGTTGCCGTGGCCGTAGTACCGGCGGAAGCGGCCAGTGAGATGGCGGTACCTGCAGCAGTCTGGTTTCCGGTGACCTGCAGGGCGATCGCCGCGCCGGCGTTGACCAGAGACCACTGTTTGCCGTTTTCCGTGGAGAGAATCCACTGTGCTGATGGCGTGGCCCTGGCCTCATCCAGGCTCATGGCCTTCAGCGCCGCCTGTCCGGAGGTGCTGGCGCTGGGAACTCCGCCGCTTCCGGTCAGTACGCGGCCGTCAGTGTTGGTGACCACCCAGCGCCGGTCGTGCGCAAACTCGTCACCGCTGACGGCGTTGAAAGTCCACAGCTGCGGGGTGACTTCCGCCGTCGTCGTCCCCAGGTCCTGGATGGAGGAGGTGCCGTCGGCGCGGGCAGTGAGGTACTTTCCGCTGGCGTCACCGGTGAGGTGGTAGGTGTGGCCGTCCTGCACGGGTGCGGCATCGGCGGCAACTCCGCTGACGCCGTCGACGACGAACGTCACCACTGATGCGGCCGGCACCTCCAGCGTCGCGGACTTGGCCGCCGTATCGACGGCCACAGGGGCACCCTTGACCAGGGCGTTCCGTTCGATGTCCTCCAGCGGGGACTTGGTGGTGACTACCGGCGTGACCGTGGCGCCCGGGGCAATGGCGCCGAACCGGCTGAGGTCGATGGTGACCGTTTCCGCCGTCGGGGTGTCATTGAAGTGGACCAGAGTGGCGCCGTTGCCGTCTGCGCGGAGGGCACTGGCAGTCTTGGCGTTATCGTTCTGGATCAGGAAGTCGCCCGGCCGGATGTAGTGCGTGAAGTTCCGGGTGGTGTTGTACTTCTGGTTGGTCAGGACCTTGCACTTGGCCTGTTCCTGGGATGCGCCGTCATTGATGCGGCGGTTGGAGAAGCCCTCACGGCCCTCGTAGTTGCAGTCGAAATCGATGTAGATGGAGCCCCAGCCCTTGTCTGCCTTTTCCTCTTGTACGTGTCCTCCACAGGCTGCCAGAACACCCAGGCATCGGGCTCGAGTTCGCGGAGATCGTTGACGATGCGGCCGGCGATGCCCAGGCCGTTGGTGATGTTGGAGCGGTCCCAGCCGCTGGTGGAATCGCCCAGCGCCGGGTTTCCGGTCCAGAAGCCGCCCACTTCGCTCATCCAGAGCGGCTTGTCCGTGGACTTTGCCAGGTCACGGACACGGCGGCGGTCGTTGGTGCCGTAGGTGTGGACGTTCAGTTGGCCAACGGCGTCCTTGGCCTGCTGGCTGTAGCCGTGCCAGTTGGTCATGAACCGTGACGGGTCGGTTTCATCCATGGCGGAGATGACGGCCCCGGTGGTGGTGTTGCTTTCGGCCAGCTCGGCGGCCAGCAGCTTGGTCACCCTGTCCTGGGCCGCCGGGTAGATCAGGGCGCCTTCCTGCTTCTGGGTGTAGGTGGTGGGCGGCTTGCCGGTGGCCGTGTTGATGTCCGTGCCCCAGTAGCCGGAATTGGGTTCGTTGAACGGGTTGATGGTGTCCACCTCGATGCCGCTGCCTTGTTCCAGCAGCTCAACCGAGTGCTTCATGTACGCGGCAAACTTGGCTTCGGCTTCGGGCAGCAGGTTCTCGCCCCTGGCGGGGTTGATTCCACCGGAGACGTAGCCGCTCTTGGTCATGAACCAGGGCGGGGAGTTGCTGAACGCCTCGAAGTGGTCAATCTGCTGCTCGGCAGCGAGCTTCTCCACCCACCAGCGCTGGGTTGAATCGGCGTCGGGATTGTAAGAGGCGGGATCGTCCGGGTTCCACTGCTGCAGGAAGGCCAGCTTGTTGGCCTGGGTCTTGTCCACCGAGCCGTCCGGGTTGTAGAGGTTGGAAGCCACCTGGCCTGCTGGGGGATCGGTGACCGGGTTCCACCAGCCCTCCACCGCGCTGCCGTCGTGCAGGTAGTCAGCGACGTCGGACGCGTTGCCGCCGCCCACGTTGTAGCGGGCAATGTTCAGGTTCAGCCCGTCTTTGCCGAACACCTTCTGGTACAGCTCTTCCCGAAGTTCCGGAGAGTAGTTGCCAGTGGCGTTCGCGAACCACACCAGGCTGGTACCCCAGCCCTGGAAGGCTTCGCCGCGGCTGGCCGGGTTGGGGGTAATTGTCACTGGTGTGGCATCGGCGGCCGCTGCCGGGGCGGTGCCAACGGGCAACAACGCCAACCCCGCTGCTGCAGTCACGGCGGCTGCCAAAGCAGCCACCGGCTTTCTTAATCGTCGGGCGGAAAACGTCATTGTTATACCTCGCAGTCTCAGGGGTGCGTTTCTGGTGCCGGCGGTTCGTCCGACCAGCGGGACGCGGAACACCGGGCAGAGTGAGACTATGGGTGCAACTGCTGCGGGACAATGCATTCGAACAGGAACGATCGTTATCGATCCAGGACGTTCAGTTACATACCGCGGACCCGCTGATCATGCGCCCGCCGCGGCCGGGTACTCCGCCCCCAGCGCCGAGAGCACGCCGAACGCTTTGTCCCGGATTTCCTGGTACTCGTCCGCGGGGTCCGAGTCGGCAGTGATGGCACCGCCGACGCCGAGCGAGAGTTCCGTGCCGCCCGCACCGTCGGAGCCGGCCACCAGTGTCCTGATTGCCACGGAAAGATCGGTGGCGCCGTTGAGGGAGAAGTAGCCGATCGCTCCCGAGTAGACGCCGCGTGGAGCGTTTTCCAGCCGGTCCAGGATGGCCATGGTGCTGATCTTCGGCGCGCCCGTCATGGAACCGGCCGGGAAACAGGCGGCCACGGCCTCGGCGCGGGAGGTCCCTGGAAGGAGCTGCGCGTCAATGGTGCTGACCATCTGGTGCACGGTGGCGTAGCTTTCGATCGCGCACAGCCGGCTGACCTGCACCGAGCCCGGAACCGCGAAATGGCTGAGGTCGTTCCGCAGCAGGTCCACGATCATGATGTTCTCCGCGCGGTCCTTCGGCGACTCCGCCAGGTCCCGGCGCAGTACTTCGTCGGCAGCCGCGTCAGCACCCCGGCGGCGGGTTCCCTTGATCGGCTCGGCGCGCATGCCGCCGTCGGACGTGATCTTCAGGAACCGTTCAGGCGACGTACTGGCCACGGCCGCACCGCCAAAGCGCAGGTAGGCAGCGAACGGGGCGGGGTTGCGCCGCCGCAGCTGCAGGTACGTGGGCCAGGGATTGAACCCGTCCGGCACCTCGGCGGAGAGCGCGGTGGTCAGGCAGACCTCGTACGAGTTGCCGTCCGCGATCTCCCGCTGCGCCTCCGCGATCTTGGCCTTGTACTCCAGCTCCCCGTCGCGGGCGGTGAAGCGCGGGGCCGGCTTGGGGGGATCGGCGGCAGCCTCCGGCGAAGGCCCGACGGCGGCAACAGCCTTCGCTGCCTCCGCCAGCCAGGTGCCGGCGTCGGGAGCGTCAAGGGCCAGCAGCCACACGGTTCCGGCCACATGGTCCAGCACCACCGCGCGTCCGGCGAAGAGCAGCGACACGTCCGGCAGCGGCGACGCAACGTCCGTGCCGCCGGTCTCGCGCTTCAGCTCGTAGCCCAGGTAGCCCAGCCAGCCCAACGTGAAGTCGCCGGGGTAATCCTGCGGGGTGCGGACGGCCTTGCGGCCCCACGTGCCGTCCAGCCAGCGGAAAAACGGGCCGGAAACCCGCACCGACGCCCGGCCCGTTGTGACAGTGGTGGTTCCGGAAGAGTGGCTGACCGCCTGGCCGAACGTCCCTGCATCATCCGCGAGGATGCTGAAGCGGTTGCGGGGCTCCGGGACGGCGGAGGCGGGCAGCTGGTCCGCGTTGGAGGAGTCCAGCCACACGGCATTGGCCGAGCCGCCGTAGAGCCGCTCAAACAATGCGGCCGCGTCCGGCCTGCCGTTCAGTTTCCGGGTGAGCAGCTTCAGCCCGCCGCGCCGCGCCGCGAGTTCCGGCTGCAGTGCCGTGGACAGGGCCGGCAGGTGGGCCAGCGCAGCCAGGACATCATCCGGGGCGGTGCCGTCCGCCAGGTTTTCCACCACAACGTCGGCATGGGCAGGCACGTTGTCCACGCGCAGCAGGGCATCCTCCTGGGCAGCCCACCGCTCCCAGAACGGGTCATAGCTTCCGCCGTCGCGGGCCAGCGCCCGGATCCTCCGGTCCGCCATGGGCGACTCCGCCCAGACCACGGCATCCAGCAGCGGGCGGGCCGCAGCGGAGGCCGCCCCGACTCCCTCGATCAGCACTATCTCCGCCGGCTCCGTAACCCGGGTGCCGCCGTCGTTATTGTTCTCCCAGTCCCAGCTGGTCCACGTGGCGCGTTCCCCCCGGCGCAGCGGAACCAGCACGGTGGTGACGTAGCGGAGGATGCCATCGGACAGGCCGTCCCAGCCCGGGTAAATGTCCTCAAGATGAAAGAGCGAGACCTTGTGGTGGGCGCGGAGCCGCACGGCCAGTTCGGTGGCGAGGGTGGTTTTGCCCGCACCTGAACGGCCGTCGACGGCGATAATCACGGGCGCGGGGATCATGACCATGAGCGTACCCGGTGGGGTCAGTGGATGAGAGCGAGCATAATGCCCACCGCAACAAACAGGACGCCGAAGATCCGGTTCAGGATGGTCTGGCCGCGCACGTCATGGGTGAAGCGCTGGAACCAGCGGGCGGCCAGCGCGAAGAAAAACCACATGACCAGGACGTCGATGATCACCACGGTGCCGGTCAGCAGCAGGTACTGGGGGAGCAGCGGTTCATCAGGACGGATGAACTGGGGAACGAACGCCAGGAAGAAGATGATGGCCTTGGGGTTCAACAGGTTCACCCACAGGCCGCGGCGGAACATGGACCAGCCCGGCTCGTTGCGGAGTTCCGCCACTGCCTCCTGGTCCAGGTCCGGTTTGTGCAGGAACTGCCGGATGCCCAGGTACACCAGGTACGCGGCGCCGGCATAGCGGATCACGTTGAACGCCACAGGCGAGCTGGCCACCAGCACGCCCACCCCCAGGGCCACAATGATGACGTGGCACACCAGCGCCGCCTGCTGGCCGAAGATGCCCCAAATGGAGCGCCTGAACCCCGAATTCAGGGAGTTGCTCATGGTGTTGATGGCGCCCGCGCCGGGAGTAAAACTGATCAGGACGCCGGCGCCGGCCAGAGCCAGCCAAAGGGAAAATTGCACCACACCAGTTTAGGGCCCGCGCCCTTGCCGGACGCACGGTTCCGGCCCCGCCGGCGTGCGGCCAGACTCCCCGGGCAGCCGCCAAGATGCGGCACCACGGCCTTTCGCCATAGTGTGGCCGAATGGACACAAAGACGGCAGCTTCCGGCGAGCAGGTAGACAGGCAGTCCCGCATCCTGGATGCGGTGCTCGAACTGCTGTCCCGCCATGGCATCTCAGGCATCAACATGCGGGCGGTAGCCCGGGAGGCCGGCGTCGCCCTCGGATTGGTGAACTACTACTACGCGGACAAGCCGAGCCTGATCCGTGCCGTGCTGGGCCGGATCGGCGAGAGCGATATGCGGCTGGTGGCCCCGGACCCGCAATCGCCCCCTGACGAGCAGCTCCGCGAGGCGCTGCGGCGGGTGGCGGCACCCGAGATCCTGACCACGCAGTACCTGTCGCTGCGCCTGCACCTCTGGGCGCTCGCGCAGGCTGACGAAGAGTTTGGCGCGATTAACGCCGAAGCCTTCGATCAGTACCTGGACGGGCTTGCTGCGCTGATCGCCAACGCCAAGCCGGGACTCTCCCCGGAAGACTGCAGGGAACGTGCAGCGGACATTGTGGTGGTCCAGAACGGCATGTGGCTGACCTCGCTCCTGGGCATTGGTGACGCCTCCATCCAGCGCAGCATTGCCCGCACCGAGCAGATCGCCTTCGCGGACTAGGCGCTGAACGCACCTCCTTCGACGTCACAAAAGCGGGCGCGAGCCCCTTTTTGAACAAATGTCCAAGAAAACTCTTGAACACATGTTCAAACCCGGCTAACCTCCAACATATGATCTACGCCACACCGGCAGGGTCCCGCGGATATCAAACCGCCAGGGTCAGCGCCCTAGAGGCCACCCGGATCTTCGGTGCAGGTGCCAGGTAGAAGGAGAGTTTGCAGCATGACAAAAACCCATTACGACTACGTGATCGTCGGCGGCGGCAGCGCAGGATCTGTGCTCGCCAACAGGCTGAGCGAAGGGGGCCACAGCAGCGTCCTGGTTCTCGAGGCAGGACGCAGCGACTACCCCTGGGACCTGTTCATCCAGATGCCCGCCGCGCTCACGTTCCCCAGCGGCAACCCGCTGTATGACTGGCGGTACCAGTCCGACCCCGAACCGTTTATGGGCGGACGGCGCGTAGCCCACGCACGCGGCAAGGTCCTGGGCGGCTCCAGCTCCATCAACGGCATGATCTTCCAGCGCGGCAACCCGCTCGACTACGAGCGCTGGGGCGCGGACGAAGGCATGGAAACCTGGGACTTCGCGCACTGCCTGCCCTACTTCAACCGCATGGAAAACGCGCTGGCCGCGGATCCCGACGACGATCTGCGCGGCCACGACGGACCCCTGGTCCTGGAGCGCGGCCCCGCCACCAACCCCCTGTTCCAGGCGTTCTTCAAGGCCGCGCAGGAAGCCGGCTACCCGCTGACGGACGACGTCAACGGCTACCGCCAGGAAGGCTTCGCCGCCTTCGACCGTAACGTCCACAAGGGCCAGCGGCTCTCCGCTTCACGCGCCCACATCCGGCCCAACGCAGGCCGCCAGAACCTGGATGTCCTGACCCGGGCGATGGTTACCAAGGTCAACTTCAGCGGCAACGTGGCCACCGGCGTCACCTACCGCCGCAACGGAAAACTGCATACCGTCAACGCCGGTGAAGTGATCCTGTCCGGCGGCGCCATCAACACCCCGCAGCTGCTCCAGCTCTCCGGTGTTGGCGATGCGCAGCACCTCAAGTCGCTGGGCATCAACCCCGTGGTGAACCTGCCCGGAGTTGGCGAAAACCTGCAGGACCACCTTGAGGTCTACATCCAGCACGCCTGCACCCAGCCCGTGTCCATGCAGCCGGCCCTGGACGTCTGGCGCATGCCGTGGATCGGACTGCAGTGGCTCTTTGGCCGCAAGGGCCCGGCTGCCACCAACCACTTCGAAGGCGGCGGATTCGTCCGCTCCAACGAGGACGTGGCCTACCCCAACCTGATGTTCCACTTCCTTCCCGTCGCCGTCCGCTACGACGGCCAGAAGGCCGATGCCAAGCACGGCTACCAGGTGCACATCGGCCCCATGTACTCGGACGCCCGGGGCAGCCTGAAGATCACGTCCACGGACCCGACAGTCCACCCGTCCATGGTGTTCAACTACCTCTCCACGGAGCAGGACCGCCGCGAATGGGTGGAGGCTGTCAGGATCTCCCGCGACATCCTGGGCCAGCAGGCCATGGGTCCGTTCAACGGCGGCGAGCTCTCGCCGGGCCGCAGCGTGCAGACGGACGCCGAAATCCTTGACTGGGTGGCCCGCGACGCCGAGACGGCGCTGCACCCGTCCTGCACCGCCAAGATGGGGCCCGCGTCCGACCCCATGGCAGTGGTTGATCCGCTGACCATGGGCGTGCACGGCACCCGGGGACTGCGGGTTGTTGATGCGTCCGCCATGCCCTACGTGACCAACGGCAACATCTACGCGCCGGTGATGATGCTCGCCGAGAAGGCCGCGGACCTGATCGCCGGGAAGACGCCCCTCGCGGCACAGCACACCGAGTTCTACCGGCACGGCGTCAGCCCGCTGGAGAGGGACAACCCAGCGCGCAAGTCAGTCGCCGGCAAGGCAGCAAGGGGCTAGGACCATGACCGCAACCGAAACTGAAACCACCACCGCAACCAAAACAATCCGCGGCCTCTACATCGACGGCAGCTGGCAGGAAGCATCCGACGGCGGCACAACAGTGGTGCGCTGCCCGGCGGACGGACGCGAGGTGGCTGTTGTCGCAGCGTCCACCGTTGAGGACGCTGAGCGCGCGATCGCCAGCGCCCGGGCAGCGTTCGACGGCGGCCCGTGGCGCCGGCTGACAGATATTGAACGCGGCGAGGTCCTGCTGCGCATCGCCGGGCTGCTGGAACGGGACAAAGCCGCTTATGCCCGGGCTGAGGCCCTGGACACCGGAAAGCGCATGGTAGAGGCCGAATACGATATTGACGATATTGCGGCGTGTTTCCGTTACTACGGCAAGATAGCGGGCCTGGATGCCGGCAGGGTCATCGATACCGGCCGGTCGAACGCCATCAGCCGCGTGGTCTACGAACCGCTCGGCGTCTGTGCCCTGATCGCACCCTGGAACTACCCGCTCCTGCAGGCCGCCTGGAAGGTAGCGCCGGCACTCGTGGCGGGGAATTCCTTCGTGCTGAAGCCCAGCGAGCTGACGCCGTCCACCTCCATCCTGCTTATGGAGACGCTGGCAGAAGCCGGGGTTCCGGCCGGTGTTGCCAACCTGGTCACCGGGACGGGGTCGCGGGTAGGGCCAACCCTGAGTTCGGACCCGCGGGTGGACCTGGTCTCCCTGACCGGAAGCCTGGCCACGGGCCAGAGCATCATGGCGGCCGCCTCGGAGACCGTGAAGCGGGTCGCCTTCGAACTTGGCGGAAAGAACCCCAACGTCGTCTTCGCGGACGCGGACTGGGACACCGCCGTCGACAATGCCCTGACCGCAGTGTTCCTGCACTCCGGCCAGGTCTGCTCGGCCGGGGCGCGTCTTGTTGTTGAGGAGACCATTGCGGAGCGCTTTGTGGCGGAGGTGGTGGAACGGGCCAAAAAGATCCGGATGGGTGGCCCCTTTGATGCCAATGCAGAGACGGGTCCGCTCATTTCCGCAAAGCACCGCGACCAGGTCCACGCCTACGTCCAGGCCGGCATTGCCGAAGGCGCCGAGCTTCTATGCGGCGGCTACATTCCCGACGACGGAGCGCTCGCGGACGGCTTCTTCTACCCGCCCACCGTGCTGGGTAACTGCCGTTCGGGCATGAGCGTGCTGCGGGAGGAGTCATTCGGCCCGGTGCTGACTGTGGAGACCTTCCGGACCGAAGCGGAGGCAGTTGCCATCGCCAACGACACGGAATACGGCCTTGCGGGAGCGGTCTGGACCTCGGATGCGTCGAAAGCGCAGCGCGTTGCTGGCGCACTCCGGCATGGAACGGTGTGGATCAACGACTACCACCCGTACGTCCCGCAGGCGGAGTGGGGCGGCTTCGGCAAATCCGGCATTGGACGTGAAC
Organism: Pseudarthrobacter sp. J47; assembly: GCF_049810315.1. Lineage (GTDB taxonomy): Bacteria > Actinomycetota > Actinomycetes > Actinomycetales > Micrococcaceae > Arthrobacter. The sequence continues at coordinate 3,539,468 of NZ_CP187358.1, read as the reverse complement.
TTGGCAGCGCGGGACTCAACGAATACCGCGAAGCCAAACACATCTGGCAGAACATCCAGCCTGCACCCAGCGGCTGGTTTGGCTCCCCACCTGAACCGGGTGCCGGCACTGCTGTTTAGCAACACCAGAAACACAAGAAGGGGGAACGGCCAGGCGCGGGCCTTAGAGCGCCTGGCCGTTGATTCACCTGCGGTCAATGGCGTCCGCAGAACATCACCATCGTGCTTTTTCCACTTAGGAGCTCAGATGTTAGAACCCAGCAAATCAACAACTGTCAGAAACGATGCAAGGCGGGTGGCATGAGCCAGGTAGCCGACGCTCCGCCCGTAAACGTTACTGAAGGCGGTGCCACCACCCCCGTGGCCCGAACCCGGGTCAACTGGACCGTCTTCATCGGATCGGCCACCGGGATCCTCGTGATCGCCCTCTGGGCCATCGCCGACGCCGCAGGCGCCGAGGCACTGATCGGTTCCATGGTCACCTGGGTATCCACCAACATGGGGTGGTACTACTTCCTGATCGTCACCGCCGTGGTGGTGTTCGTCCTCGTCATTGCCCTTACCCGGGTGGGCAAGACGAAGCTTGGCCCGGACCATTCAAAGCCGCAGTTCAGCATGTTCACCTGGGCGTCGATGCTCTTCGCCGCGGGCATCGGCATCGACCTGATGTTCTTCTCTGTGTCCGAGCCCGTGACCCAGTACCTGGCTCCCCCTCAGGGTGATGGCAGCACGGTCGAGGCCGCCCGCCACGCCATGGTCCTCACCCTGTTCCACTACGGAATCACGGGCTGGGCCCTGTACGCGCTCATGGGACTGGCCCTGGGCTACTTCGCCTACCGGCATAACCTGCCCCTGAGCATCCGTAGCGCGCTATACCCCATCTTCGGCAAGAAAATCAACGGTCCTGTCGGTGACGGCGTAGACATCGCAGCCCTCCTCGGAACCATCTTCGGCATCGCCACTTCCCTGGGCATCGGCGTCGTGCAGCTTAACTACGGACTCAGTCTCATGTTCGGGTTGCCCGAGAACGTCGCCGTGCAGATCGGCCTGATCGTCGTGGCCGTTGTCATGGCCACCGCGTCCGTGCTTTCCGGCGTCGAAAAGGGAATCCGCCGGCTCGCCGAGCTGAACGTGATTCTTGCCCTCGCACTGATGTTGTTCATCCTCCTGACCGGCAAGACCAGCTTCATGCTGGACGGGATCATCCAAAACACCGGCGACGTACTCAGCCGGTTCCCGGCCATGACGCTGGACGCCTTCGCCTATGACCGGCCCGGTGACTGGCTGCAGGGCTGGACACTCTTCTTCTGGGCATGGTGGATTGCCTGGGCTCCCTTCGTGGGGCTCTTCCTCGCGCGCATCTCGCGTGGCCGCATCATCCGACAATTCGTGCTGGGCACCCTCATGGTCCCCTTCGCGTTCATCCTGGTTTTCATCTCGATCTTCGGCAACAGCGCCCTGGACATCGTGATGAACGGCAATGCCGCCTTCGGGGAGACGGCAATGGCCCAGCCGGAGAGGGCGTTCTACGGCCTCCTCGAGCAGTACCCCGCGGCGCCGCTGATCATTGGCGTGGCCACCTTCACCGGGCTGCTCTTCTACGTCACCTCCGCCGATTCAGGTGCCCTGGTTATGGCCAACTTCACGAGCCACCTGAAGGACGCCAATGCCGACGGGCCCAAGTGGCTGCGCGTCTTCTGGGCTCTGGTGACCGGTCTCCTGACGCTGGCCATGCTGACCGTCGGCGGTGTGACGACACTGCAGAACGCGACGATCATCATGGGCCTGCCGCTTTCGATCCTGCTGCTGTTCATCATGCTGGGCCTCTACAAAGCCCTGCGCGTGGAGAACTCGCTGGCCGATAGCTACCGTGCGAGCCTGCCGGGAATCATCTCCGGCCACAGCACGGACGGTTCGCCGTCCCGCACGTGGCGGCAACGCCTCAACCGCGCCATGAGCTACCCGGGGCCGAAGCAGGCGAACCGCTTCGTAGACACCGTGGCGCTGCCCGCGCTGCAGGAGGTGTACGACGAGCTGAAGGCGCAGGACGCGAACGTGAGCCTAACGACGGGCATCGTCGAGACCTGCGGCATCCGCCACGTTGATCTACTGATAAGGCTCTGCGATGAGCGCCCGTTCAAATACCAGATCTACCCGGTTCAATACGACACTCCGCCCTATGCGCCGGGCAATGCCCGGCTTGAATTGAAGTACTACCGGATGGAGGTCTTCTCCCTTGAGGGGAGCCACAGCTACGACCTCGCCGGATACAGCAAGGAACAGGTCATCACCGATGTCCTGGACCACTACGAAACCCACCTCGAGTTCCTGCACTTGAACCGGGCGCTGCCCGGTACCACGGCCGTCACCGAGGACCAGGCCGCCAAGGACAACTGGGAATCCGACTTCTCCCATCCGGAGGAGGCAAAGTAACGCGGAGGGGCTGCCGTCTCAGAAGGCGGCAGCCCCCTTCGTGTAGCGTCACCGAACGCCGGCCCGCGTCACCCAACTAGGTCGCAGTTAACGTCGTCAAAACGCGGGGACGTCAAGGGGTCGATGCAACACGTGCGGCTTATGCCGCGGTTTGTTCGAGTAGTTTAGCCATTCGGTTCGCTGGTGTGTCCAGGTCCAATGTGGGCCTGGGCCGCTGGTTGAGCATTTGGGCTATGTTGGCGAGGTCCTCGGCCGTATGGGTGCTTAGGTCTGTGCCTTTGGGGAACCAGTGACGAAGCAGCCTGTTGGTGTTTTCGTTCGTTCCGCGCTGCCATGGTGAATGCGGATCACACAGGTAAACCGGGGCATTGAGTTCCATCCGGATCCTGTCGAACTGGGCTATTTCCGTTCCACGGTCCCAGGTAATTGACCGGCGCAGGTGCTCGGGAAGAGCCCCCATTTCCCGTAGCATCGCCGCAGTAACGGACTCGGCAGTGTGATCGATGGGTAAATGCAGCAAGATCACGAACCGTGTGTTCCGTTCGACCAGGGTTCCTATCGCCGAGCCGGAGTCCTTGCCGATAATCAGGTCACCTTCCCAGTGGCCGGGTACTGCCCGGTCCGCGGCCTCGGCGGGGCGTTCACTGATCGTGAGTGCATCGCTGAAACGCTGCCGCTTCCCTCCGTCCCTGACTGATTCCCGGGACTTCCGGGCCTTGCGTTTGAGGCTGAGCATCGCAGTAAGGTCCTTGCGGAGCTGGCCCCGGGACTGGACATACAGGCACTGATAGATCGTCTCGTGGCTGATTTGCATGCTTCTATCATCAGGGTGCTCCTGCCGCAGCGTCTTGGCGATCAGCCAAGGACTCCACCCCTTCTTGAGCTTGGACTCGATCTCCTGTGCCAAGTCAGAGCCAACGATCTTGAACGCCTTTGGCCGGCGGGCCTTGTGCAGGGCATTCTGCTGAGCCAACCGGGCCCGATACACACCATCCGGGCCGGTATTACGGCGCAGTTCCCGGCAGACCACCGAACGGTGCCGTCCCAACCCGGAAGCAATCTTCGTCTGAGAATCACCGGCCTTGATTCCTGCCTGAATCGAGATCCGCTCGTCCAAATTCAGCGGATGCCCAGGACCAGAGGGTCCCTCGCTACCCACAAGGACATCAATGCCACCCACACGGCCCCGGCTAAGGTTCATGCCCCCAGCCTGCCGCCACCACCTCGGGCCGGCCTCTCGTGACACTCCCACCACCAGACAAGCCGCAGACATCGACATCCCCGAAGCCACTAACTCAATCAAACGCTCCCGAACCACGCGCGGCACACAACGACCATCGACCACAACAACACCCCCTTCAGTAAGGTGTTGCAACGACCGATGGACTCCGCCCGCGTTTTGACGACGTTAACTGCGAGCTAGTTGGGGGGGCTAGGCCCGCGCCACTATCTCCCCGTTGGGGATCAGGAACCAGCCGTCATCCGTGGAACCCCAGCGGTGCCAGCCCGCCGCCAGCCGGCTCAGGTCCGCCTCCTGCGCAAAACCGTACTCCAGGGCCTGCTCCGCAAACGCCGAATGCAGCACCCGCTCGCTCCACACCCGGGCCTGCCACCTGCGCTGCTGGCCGGTGGCGTAAAGCCAGTTGCTGCTGGTGGGTGCGACGTCCGTGAAGCCGGCCGACTGTGCCCAGGACACCAGCCGCCGCCCGGCGTCCGGCTCCGCCCCGTTGCGCCGGGCAATCCGCTGGTACAGCTCCATCCACTCGTCCAGCTCCGTGATCTGCGGGTACCAGCTCATGCCGTGGAAGTCGGCCTCGCGGACGGCCACGATGCCGCCGGGCTTGGCCACCCGCCGCATCTCCCGCAGCGCCTCGACCGGATCGGTCAGGTGCTGGAGCACCTGGTGGGCGTGGACGACGTCGAACGTGTCATCAGCAAAGTCCAGGTCATAGACATTGCCGGCCACGAACTCCACGTTGGCCACCCCGCGCTCAGCTGCCAGTGCGGCCGCCTGCACAATGATGTCCGGTGAGCGGTCCAGCCCGGTCACCGTTCCGGGGGCCACCAGTTCCGCGAAGTCGCACGTGATGCTCCCGGGACCGCAGCCGACGTCGAGCACGTCCGCGCCCGGGGTGAGGTGGGGGATCACAAAAGCCGCTGAATTCTCTGCCGTTCGGGAGGCGTGCGCGCGCACCACTGACTCGTGGTGGCCGTGCGTGTAGACGTCCTCGGAGGGCTGCTGCTCACTCATGGATAAACGCTACACCCCGCCAGCGCCGGAATCATGGCGGCAACACAGGCGCTTTCCGGCCCCTCCGGTGCCAGAATTGAGCCATGTTGCGGCGCCCGTTGTTCATCGCCGCGGTGGTGGTGTTTGCCATCGCCGTGTTGGCCGAGATCGGTTTGGCACTGCTCCTGGGCGGCACCGCCGTGGACCCCGTTCCGCCGTCAACGGCCAGCAGCATGGGTGTGGAGCCGGAGGTGCTGCTCCGGACAGAGAAGGCCGACGCCGATCCACCCGGAGCGGGAATCGGTTACCTGGCGTTCCTGGACGGTTTGCTCCTGTTCACGGTGGTGATGCTGGGACTGAGCCTGATCATGAACCTCCGCGCATACGGGCGCGTCCAGGGCATCGTGACGCTGATCGTCACGTTTCTCTGGGTGGTCGCAGCGTTCTTCACGGCCCTGTTGGCCCTGGCCAAGCTCTTCCTGATGCTGGGCCTGCTGGTAGCCACGCCGTTCGGGACGATCGCCTACCTTGCCTTGTGGGGCAGCTTCCCGGTGACCGAAGCGGCCGTGATCCTGGGGCTCATCCTGCTGCTCAAGATCGGCTTTGTGGTGCTGCTGGTGCTGAGCCAGCCCGCCTTCCTGAAGATCACGGGCCTGGTGCTGCTGATTGTGGTCTCGGTGGTCCTGCAACTGGTCCTGGGCCTGCTCCACGGCTTCCTGCCTGGCCCGCTGGTTTCCATCGGTGACCAGTTCTGGGCGCTGGTCACTGTGGTGGTGGCCCTGATCTGGGCGCTGGTGATGCTGATCGGGTCCATCCCGGCCATCGTCAACGCCGTCCGGGTCAGTGGATCGGTGGCGGACTGAGTCTCAGTCGAACGGGTTGAGGTCAAAGATCTTGGCACACGAATCGGTCAGCTGACATTTGTTGAGCGGAGTAAATATTGCCCCTGTGGTCCGGAGTTCGGACACCACGGCAACCTGGCTGCCGCTGTTGACAGGCTCTCCACCTGCCGGTTCAACCCCGGCCACTGCACAGTAGTCATAGAAGATCACGTTCGGCGGCCGCGGCGGGGAAGAGGTGCAGGTGGAATCGCTGGTGAACACCAACTCCAGTTGGGCAGTGGCCAGCGCTTCCCGGGCCGTCTCGATGGAGTTGCCCAGGATTTCGGGCATGGTCACCTTCACCGGCACCGCCACCTCCAGCGTGACGTTGGAGCCGCGAGGGGCGGATGTTTCGCCGTCGGGCTCCTGGGACAGCACCTGCCCCTCGGGTGCGGCGTCCTCCTTCTCCGTGGTTCCCACGCTGAAACCCGCGTCCGTCAGGATCTGCGTCGCCTCGGCCACCTGCTTCCCCTCCACGCGCGGAACGTTGACGTCCTTCATCAGGAACCAGACCACCCCGCCGATCAGGGCCACGAGTACGACGGCGCCAATCACCACCCACAGCCACGGGAACTTCTTCTTCCGCTGCTCCGCCGCGGCCGGGACTGCCAGTGTGACGACGTGCGCCTGGTCCGCGTAGTCCTCCGGAGCCTCATCCGCAGAGTAGGCGATCAGCTTTACCTGGTGGCTGCCCGCGGGAGCCCCGGCAGTATCAAAGTTCACCACGTACTGTTCGGTGGCCCCGGCGGGAATGACCCGGAGCGGTTTATCGATGCTGGCATAGGTGGGCCCGGGCGGACTGCCGGCCTGCACCGGGAACGCGCCCAGCACCACAGGCTCCTTCTCCGCCCCCGCATTGGTCACGGACGCGGCCAGCGAGCCCTTTCCGTCCTTCAGTTCCACACCCGGGGAACTGAGTGTCATGGTGATGGTGCCCATGTCATCCTCCTGCTTCCATTAGCTGCAAGGTGCAGCCGCCCACGGACGGGCAGGTGACGCCCAGCCGCCCGCCCGAAGTTCCAAAGGTCAGCGGAATTTCCTCTCCCGCTTCCACGTCCTGTTCTATCCGGCTGTCCTGGACGAACAGCTCTATGGCCACGTCCTGCTGTGGAACCAGCGTTCCGCGTTTGGTAGGTGGTCCAAGGCCGAACGCGGCGCCAAAGTCCCGGACCACAAACACGCAGGTCCCGGTGACCTTCAGCAGGGACTCCGCGGCCGTGCAGTTTCCGCCGTTGACTTCCAGGTCGGCGATCATGAGTTCCGCGCCGCCGGCCACCCCGCTGAAGGATTGCTGCCACTCCTTGGCTGCATCGCCGTCGTCGTCGTTCCCTCCTCCGCAGCTGACGCCTGATACCAGCACCAGGACGGCGATGACCGCGCACACCCCGACAACGATCAGCGGCTTCCGGCTCTCGCTTCCGCTCATGGCGCGGCACCTCCTGGGCCGTCCGCCGGCAGCACCATGATCGCCGCTGTGACATGGGCGGGTTTGGTGCCGTCCACGATCCGCCGGATCAGGTCCACCTGACCCTCTGCCGCGGACGGCACGCCCACCAGCATGTGGAATGCCCCCGGCACCGAGCCCACCGTGAAGCCGCGGACGCCCGTGGCCAGATGCAGGAACCGGACCAGCCCGTCCACGGTTCCGCGCCGCGCGGACAGCTGCGAGGCTGCTGCGATCAGCTCCCGCTGCCGGGCCAGCGGTATCTCCGCACCGGCTGATCCTGCCGCTTCCGCATCGGGCAGGATCAGCCAGTCCAGGTCCACCCATCGGGAAAGGAACGGAACCAACGACGACGGCACCTGGCCCGGGTGCGGAATCGTCGCCACTGCATCAAGGATGTTCCGGACCGGCCGGTGCAGGTCCTCGGCCACCGCCAGCAGGGCGCGCAGCGGAGGGCTGGCGGTGGCGGCCACCTGGAAGACCTCAGGCAGCACACGCGCCAGTGCGGAATCTTCCGCCCTGAACTCCAAGTCAGCCATGGCTGTGCACCACCTCGATCCGGTGCTGTCCGGAGCAGAACAGCCAGGTCTCCGGGAGGGTCACCACGTCCTCCACCACGCGCCGGCTGCAGCTTTGCCAGGACCCGGTGAGGTCGGTGCTCCGGAACACTCCCTTGGGTCCGGCCGCCAGGATGACTGTGGTGCCGCCGTCGGAAGCCCCGGAGCCGGTAAGTACCGCCCCGGAGACAGAACGCACGGGCTCAAACCGCGTCCGGTCGCGCAGCGGCAGCCCGCAGTTCACGTCCGGCACGCTCCACTGCGCGGCGGCCTCGTCCAGCTGGAGCCGCAGCACACCGCCGCTTTGAGTTGCCGCGTACGTGGCGTTGCCGGCAACGTGGACGCTCCAGCAACTCCCGCCCGTCCATCCGGCGCGGTACTCTTCCCACGAACCGGCCAGCGATTCAAGCTGGGTCCGGGCCAGTTCGTCGATCTTCAGGCGCAGGCACCCCGTTCCGCTGCCTTCCGGGGTGGAACGGCCCAGCCAGATGTGGGTTGAGGCGCCGTCGTACTGGATGGCCATGCAGCGGATGTCTTCGCCGGCGGCCTTGATCTGCGTAAACGAGCCCGCGGCGCCGGCCTCGGGCGAGAGCCAGATGCCCGCCGACGCCTGCGCCGCCACCACCACGGCCGTCCGGCCCCGTACGTCAACAAACGCCTCCACCGCGTAGAACCCGCGGTCCGGCTGGGCGGCATCCACCAGGTTCTGCACGGGGACGGCGCCGGCACCCATGGGCAGTTCGTACAGCCCGTGCTCCCCGGCCAGCAGCAGGACGGGTGTGCCCTGCCGGTCCACCCAGCAAAGATCCACGACGCCGAATCCCAGTTCAGCGGCCCGCCGCCAGGACTCTCCGAGGTCCTCGCTGACGTAGATCCGCGATCCGTCCGCCTTGGCAGTGGCCACGGCCACCATTCCCGGATACTTCTCCGGCCCCAGCCGGCCCGGTGCGGGGGAGCGGAAGGGGGCAACGCTGCGGATGGTTTCGGACGGTTCCCCGGAACCGCCTTCGGAACCAGCAATGTCACCAAACTCCGCGCACGCCTCCCAGCCGTCAGCGGCGTTGGTGGTCCGGAACAGGGTGCCCTGCTGTGCGACGAACCAGGTCCGGGCCTGGCCGTCCGCCTGCACCAGGCCCACGGCGTCGCTGTCCGGAACCTTGTCCACCTCCAGCCGGACGCGGTCCACGTACTGCACTCCGGGCTCGGCTTCCTCCATGGCCCGGTACAGGTTGGACACCCGCAGCGGCCGGCCAAACCCCGACCCGTAGCCGGAGCCGCCCACGGTCAACGGGCTGATCGCGGCGGACAGCCTGCCGATAATCCGTGCCTTGACGGCCCCCGGGTCCTCGTCGCTGCGCACCACAACCCGGGCATCCACCAGCACCTGCTTGTACAGGCCCCACCGCACCACCGGTTCAGCGCCTACAGTGGACCGGCGCCGGAGGTAGGCCTCAACCTCGGTCCGGACCTGGTCCCGGGCGTGCGCCTGCAGTTCCTCCGCCTGAACCGGGACGCGGTCCGGATCGGTGTCCTGGCCCGCGGGTCCGTGACCCGGAACAAACGGCACCAGCACCACTTCCACCTCGCCCGGGCGCGCGAAGCCCCACAAATCCCTGCGGGTAAACGCCCGGGCCCGGGCCACACCGCCATGCCGGGTTGCCAGTACCTCGTAGTCCCGCACAGTCACCGCACGTTCCCGGGCCTGGAAATCCTGCGGGGCCCGGCGCAGCGCGTTTTCCACGCTCTCTCCGTCCCGCCCGCCGGTTGCCGGATCCGGGTTGGTCACCCGGACCCCGGGCACGGGTGTGCGAAGGACGGTGAGCTGGCCGGCGGCCACGTTGCCACGCTCGCCGCCCCCGGCCCGGTACCACGCGCGGACCTCAGCCCCGGCAGCAGGGACGATCAGGCCGGGGCTTCCAGCGTCCGCCCCGTCCCACCACGGGAACATGGCCACCCCGGCGCTGCGGTCGATCTTCACCGCTGCCTCGCCGGGCTCGGCGTCGGCGAACGCCTCCACCTCCCGGCAATAACGGAACCGCTTCCCCTCCACCAGGACAGCCGCGCCGCTGGCCAGCCGGGTGCCCTCCGGAACCTCCATGGCGATAGCCAGGCCCGCGCCGGACACTACCGGCGCGTTCGGAATCTCGAAGTTCTGCCCCGGACGCCCGGTCCCGACGCCGATCCGTACGGCGTCGTACAGCGTCACGTCGGCTGCGGGGACCAGGACGCTTGCGGAACCTGAGGCAATCACGGCCGCAGCCGTCGTCGTAAATACGGGTTGCGGCGCTCCGGGAACTCCCGCAGGGCAGCCCACCTGGGTGCCGCGCGGGATCTGGATTTCCTCCGTGCCCGGCGTGGCCCGGCTGAACTCCAACAGGGTCTCCGCCGTGCTGGGCGGGTGGAGGCTGGTGCCGATGAGGTTCAGGAACACGGCATACAGCTTTTCCGGCACCCTGTTGACCCGGTACAGCAGGGTTTCGGTGACAAAGGCGAAGGCTTCCAGGATCACGATGCCGGGATCGTGCACCGAGAGGTCCGTCCACTCCGGATCCACCTGCCGGATGCGCTCGCGGGCTGCCGCCACCAGGTCCGCGAAGTTCCGGTCATCGAGATTGGGCACGGGGATACTCATGGGGCGCCTCCGGAAGCAACGGGCACGGCAATGGCGATTTCGTCCTCAAGTTCGGTGGTGCGGACCCGGTAGCGAAGCCGGACTTCCAGGAGCTCCGGCGTTTCCGGCGAGCGTCCGGCGTCGAGTGAGACAACGCTGATCCGTGGCTCCCACTGCTCCACCGCCCGTGCGACGTAGTGGATGGCCAGGCCCGCGGTGGTGTCGTCAGCCGGGGCAAAGACCAACCGGAACAGGTGGCAGCCGTAGGTGGGCCGGTTGATCCGCTCGCCGGGCCGGGTGCTCAACAGCAGCAGCAGTGCCTGCCGGACCGAGGCCGCATCCGTGACCACGCCCAGGCGTCCCGCGGGTGTGAGGCGCAGCCCGGGCACTCCGGAGGCGGCATCGAAATCCGGGTGGATAAACGCGATGGACCGGTACCGGGGGCCGCTCATGATCCCGCCTCCACAAACAGCTGGCCAGGCCGGCGCACGGTGTACTTCACGGCTCCGGGCGGTGTACCGTCCGTAAAACCCTCCACCGTGTCCAGGCACACCGCCTGGCCGCCGATCCGCACAAACCCGGAGTAACCCGTCCGTACCACCAGGGTTTTGGTGCACGGCTTGATGTTGATTCCGACGTTGGGGCACATGGCGATGTCCCGGCCCTGGGGATCGTGATCCACCAGCACCGGCAGGCCGGCCACCCGTACCCACTCCTGGGAGGGCACGTTGGCCACGATTCCGTCGTGCCCGCAGCGCAGGATGGCCTGGGTGACCAGCAGTTTCATCAGGCCTCCTCAAAGTCCACGGTTTTTGCCCGGATGGTCATGGCTTTCCCGGGAGCCTCCAGCAGCAGGTCAGTGGCCGCCGTGATCCGGAGCCTGTTGGGGCCAAGTTCCACCGTGGAGCCATGGCCGTTGCTGAGCCGGATGGTGTGGGCATGCCCGTCCAGCTGGACCTCCTGGCCGTCCCGGGTCCGGAACGTAAAGCGGCCGTCCCGGGGGCCGCTGACCTGCGCGTCCGGTGGCTGCTCCGCGCCGAACAGCCCGCCCAGCACAATGGCCTGGCACGGATCGGACGCCGGCAGCAGCACCAGCACGGTGTCATCCGGACCCGGCGGCGCCACCATCCCTTTGTCCGCCCCGGCGGCCGCATACATCACCGGTGTCCACGGCGTTTCCAGCTCCGGATAGGCCGGCAGCCGCACCCGGGCCCGTCCCCGGCCGTCCGGATCGTCGACGTCGGACACCACACCCAGGGTGAAGACGTCCGGCTTCCGCTCCGGAGGGGGAGCCGGCGGGAGGGTGGAAACGGTGGTTTCGTACCCGGTACCGTCCAGCCGGTGGGTCACGGAGGTCACCGCGTACGTTCCTTCCAGCCGTTGCGCGATCCCGCGGACCCGAACGCGGCCGCCCGCCCGGAGCCGTGGATCGCCGTCGGCCACAAACACGGCGCTGACCTGGCCGGCGACCCGGACGTCCAGTTCCGCCTGGGCCAGTTGGTCGGCGAGTGCTTCCGAGGCCAGTGGCTCGTTGTCCCGCAGCAGTTCGCCGCCCGCGCCCACGGAGGCCAGGGCCGGGTCCGCGCTGACTGACGGCTTGGCGTCGCTGCTGCCGGCGCTGGCACTTTGCGGGGACGCGTCGTCGGCCCGCCAACCGGCGGTGCGGGCCCCTGCGAAAGCGGATTCCTGGCTGACCTCCACCTCGGCCGAGTGCAGGCTGGCGCCCAGTTCCAGCTCCAGCGGTTCGCCTTCACCGGACAGGCCCGGCAACCGGAGCGTGCGGTCGTCCACCACCGGGTACACCCCCACCCGGGCGCTTTGCTCCACCAGCAGGCTCAGGTCCGAGCGGGCGCACTGGAACACGTCTCCCAACGCCGTCCCGCCGCCGGTGACCTGCAGGCCGGTGCCTTCGCAGAGGATGCCGGCCAGCCGGGCCAGGTCAGTGTCCGGATGGAACCGGGTGAACTGGCGCTTCCGCAGCCGGTGCAGGGCGTCGTAGGCGCGGACCCGGAGCTCCTGGGACAGGTCGGCGCCGTAGCTGTACTCCACAACTGTCACCTCACCCACAAACAGGGGTGCGCGGAAGCCTCCCACCTCAACGCGGAGCGCGTCCCCGGGAACGGGATCAACCCCTGACCGTCCCCGGGAGCGGCTGCCGGATCCGCCCGGCCCGGGCCGCCAGCTGACCAGGCACTGGGCCGGCCGGGCCAGGGTACTAAGGACCTGCACGGAGGTGATGGCGGCGGTTTCGGACGCGGTGAGCCGCCGCCGCCCGAGGGTGACGATCAGTTCCGGCAACCCCTGGAGCTGCCTCATCACAGGTTCCTCACGGCGCTTCCCCCAGCGGCGGTACGGCCAGCGGTCCGGTGAACCGGGCGGGGTCATCCACGTTGTTGTACTCAAGCAGCAGTTTCCACAGCAGCGGGGTGCCAAAGGCCGCGAGGGAGAGCCTGCCCAGCTCACCGGGCGGGACCTCGGGAACCGTGCTCCCGACGTCGGGCCCCCCTTCGGCGGCGAGGGCAGTGCTGCCGTCCCCGAGCACCGGGAGCGTGTCCACCGGCGCCGCTGTCAGGTCGACGGCGGGAAGGCGTTGGGCGAGCTCGTAGTTTTCGCCGCCTTCCTCGTCGGCACTCTGGCCCACGCGGACAAAAACCATCCGCATCCAGGAGCGCAGCGGCGAGCCGTCGGGAGAGAACCTGTCGAAGCGCTCCGCCACCTCCGTCACGATCCCCGGGACGTTCCAGGCCCGGCCCCACACAAAGCGGACCGACGGCGGCCGCCGCTGCCGTTCCACCTCCGCGCTGTTTTCTGCGAGCGCCCAGATGGGCCGTGTCATCTGCCGCACGTCCTGCAGATGGAGGTTTGACGGGGCGAGGTCCACGTCAAACAACAGGTCCAGCCGCAGCTCGGTATGGCCGCCGCCGGTGAACAGCAGCGGATCGTCAGCCAGTCCGGAGCCGGTGAGCTTGCCGCCGGCGGACCTGCGCGGTTCCACGCCCGCCGTCCGGGTCATCACCACGGTCTCCGGGTTCAGCAGGCAGCCCAGGTGCTCGCCGGTGTCCTCGATCAGGAAAGCCACCCGTTCCATGTCACACCGCCCGCTGCTCGTCGCGGAGCCGGAGAGTGCGGGTCAGCAGGTGGTCGACGCGTTCCGGGAGCAGCGCCGGTGCCTGCTGCGCCCGGGGCTGCGGGAGATCGGGCCATTGACCGGCCAGGGCAGGCCGCGGCGTTGATTCCGCCTTTTCCACGTCTGCCGGTACGTCTACGGGCACGGGCAAGGTCACAGGCAAGGCAGGGCCGACGACGGCGGGACGGCCTTCGTTGCGGTCTTTTAGTCCTTGGGGTGGCCGGGGTATCCGTGGCCGGGTCAGGTCAGGGGCCTCCGTTTTCGGATCCAGGATGTTCGGGCGCGGGGCCGGCAGCCTGGTGGCGGGACTGGTGGACGGGGAACCCGGTGCTGCACCCGGTTCCTGCCGGCTTTCCTGGCTTTCCCGGCCTTGCGGACGCTCCCAGCCTGCATCCATCGGCCGGTGCTCGGGGACCCGGTCTTCCTGCCGGGGATGCCGTGGGGGTGATTCGGCTGGGCCAAGCGGGAAGCGTAACGGCTCAGGCAAGCCGCTTCCGGCGGGAGGACTAACGGTGCCCGGGGGTGGCCCGGCAGCGTAGGCGCCGCCGGGCACGGCCAGGGACTGTTCCCTGGCTGCGGGAGCCTGGCGGTTCACGGGGTGATCGATCGGCTCCTGGCCAGTACCTTTCCTTGCCGGATTTTCCGCAGCATGCCGGCCGATTATCAGCCTCGGAAGTCTCCGTGCCGGTGTTTCCTGCGGCTGTGGTGCACGCGGCCTTGCTTTCGGCGACCCCGGGCCGGGATCCGGTGGTTCCGCCTGTGGGTGTCCTTCCCCGGAATCCGGTTCCGCCGGAATGGCACTGCCTGTGTCCCGGGGAACAAGCTGCCGAACGGCATGATTATCAGGATCCCAGCCCTCAACGTCCGCCCGGGCAGCCGGAGTGCCGGCCTGCCGGGGTCCGTCCGGAACCAGCCCGGCCTGGCGCAGGAGATTCACCCAGTGCTCGGGGGCGCCGGCCACGTCGAACCCCCGGCCCGGCCTGGACCCGGCATCCGGAAAGCTGGCCGCCGGAAACCCGGCCCCCGGAAAGCCGGCCCCCGGAAAGCCGGCCCCCGGAAAGCCGGCGCCGGCAATTCCGGCCCCACGAGGACCGTCCCCGGCGCTCCCACCCTGACTCCCGCCGTCGTACGTTTTGTCCCGAACAGAAGGCTCCGGCGGTGATTCCCGGGCGGGGCTCAGGCTGTCTGCCGCCAGCCGCAGCCAGCCGGCGGCAACGCTACGCCACCGGTGCCCGGGCATCATCGAGCTCCAGGCGGTCATAGGCAATGCTGAGTGATTCGATGGCCAGGTTCTTGCCTAACGCGTCCAGGGGCGCCCCGAACCAGTCGCAGGGCCAGGCGCCGATCAGGTTCCACCGGCGCACTTCGGCGCTGCCGGCGTCGTTGAGCATGGCGATGGAGACGTTGCGGCGTTCCACCTGGCCCTCCACCGCGCGGAACAGCCATTGCAGCATTTCGGTGGAATCGGTCAGGCCATATTTCAAGGTGACGGGGGAGTACTCCACCTGCCCGGGAATCACCCGGACGGCGCTGTTCTCTCCGCCGGCGCGGAACAGGATCCGGCCAATGGACATGCCCAGGCCCTCCACCTTGGTGAAATGCCCCTGGACCACGCCCTGGATCACCACCTTGAAGTTGAAGTCGCGGTAAGGGGTGACCTGGACACCGGGCTGGGCAGACGGTGGAGGGGTGGTGGGTTGCGTGGTCATCTTAGGCTCCCGCGGTTTCTATCTCGGTGGTGTCAGCGGATTGCATGAGTTTGAAGATCACGAACTCGGCCGGCTTCACGGGCGCAATGCCGATCTCCGTGATGACCTGCCCCGCATCCCGGACACTTGCCGGGTTGTTCTCCTCATCGCACTTCACGTAAAAGGCCTGTTGCGGAGTTGTGCCCAACAGGGCTCCGTCCCGCCACACGTTGGTCAGGAACGCTCCCACGTCCCGGCGGATGGACTTCCACAGGGTGTGGTCGTTGGGTTCGAACACCACCCAGCGGGTTCCTTCGGCCACGGATTCCTTGATCATGTTGGTGAGCCTGCGGACGTTGATGTACCGGTATTCGCTGGCCTCCGGGGCCTTCGTCCGGGCTCCCCAGATCCGGATTCCCTCGCCGGGGAAGTAGCGGATGCAGTTCACCCCGGCCGGGTTGAGCACTTCCTGCTCACCGCGGCTCACCCGCCGGACCAGGTCCAGCGCACCTTGGATCGGCTCGTTCGCCGGCGCTTTGTGGACCCCACGCGTGGCATCCACCCGGGCCCACACACCGGCAATATGACCCGACGGCGGCTGCGTCACCTTCTTCCCGGACACCGGATCGATCATCACGATCCACGGGTAGTACAGCGCCGTGTAGCCACCGGGGGACTGCGGGGCCCCGGCCGCGTCATCCCGGCCGGAACGCCTGCCCGACGACGGTGCTGTCGCAGGGTTGGGTGGAGCCGCTGCGGGCTTGGGCGGGTCACCTTCTGAAGTGCCGGCGTCGGGCGTCTCCTCGGTTTCGCTGCCTTCGTCGGCGTCCGGGCTGCCTCCGCCATCCTCGTCCGGAACCCCGGAGGTGGACGCCCGGGTGAGGGTGCCGACGTCGTCCACGGTTTCCGCGGTGTCCAGGATGGCCATCCTGTCCTGCCGGAGCGGATGCTCCACGTGTTCCTGCAGCGCGGCATAGGCCTCGGCGCCGGAGAATCCGGGAGCGGCCACCATGGAAATATCGTCGATGGCCTCCAGCAAGGAGAGGCCGGAAGGCTTGGCGGCGGTCCCCGTGAGGCTCCCGTCCTTGCCTACGTTCACCACATAGCAGCGGCCGCCGCCGTTGGCGAAGAACCCGTACACGGCGTTGGAAAGCGGGGACCCAACACCGGCCTTGCCCACAAACCGGTCAACGAACTGGCTCCAGTTATCCAGCACCACCGCCTCGTGCCGGAATGCCGAGTCGTCCGGCGCCACCCCCACAAACGCCGCGATGCTGGTACTGACCTGCCCTATAGGACGGGCGCCGCTGGGTATTTCCTGTACATACACTCCAGGCGCCAGATAGTTCGCCATGGTGCGCTCCCTTTCATTCCCACCGGAGGGTTACCGGCAGGGTTCTGGTGGTTGCTGTGAGTTGCCGTTCGGTGCCGCGTACGGCCACGGCGAAATTCTGGAGTTCGTCTGCCGAGGCCAGGACCTCGAATCGGCCGGAGTCATCGCTGACTACGGCGTTGGCGGATGAATGAACGCGGATCCGCGCGTGAGCGATTCCGTTGTTGTGGCTGTCCAGGACGCGGCCGCTGATGGTGCGGCCGGCCTCCAGCCGGGTGATCAGGGGCTCGCGGACCGGCGGGCCGGATGGTTCCTCCAGGCGCACGGAAACGGGAATGCGGACCAGGAAGCCCAGCGTTTCCCGGCCGCTGCCGATTGGCGTCTCCGGAACCGGGGCCGTGGCGTACTGGCTGTGATGTTCGACGGCGAGCAGCAGCTTTTCCAGGTTGTCCAGTTGGTCCGGTCCCCGGCATTCAATGCGGGCCGTCAGTTCCAGGTCAAGTACGGGTCCGTCGCGGCGGGAGCGGCCCACACGCGTCAGGGCCGTGGGCCGGATGGTGGTCCCAGAAGGGTCGTCAGGATCATCGGATTCTCCGGATCGGGAGCCGCCGGTGGTGCCGTCGGTTGTGCCGCCTGCGGAACCGTCGTCCAGGGTGACGTGGTCCGGGGCAATGGCGTTGTTGAGCAACCCGACGAGCTCGGTCAGCGAGGTTCGTACAACGCCCATTAGAAGGCCCCCAGTCCACAGCATTTCACGCAGAGCGGATGGCCTTAGGGTACTCCTTGACAGTGCGTGCCGTCACTGGCTTGGGATGAAAAATTCCATTCGGTGTAAAAAGAAATTTCAGGTGTTGCCGGTGATGCCCAGGACGCGTGAGCAGCTCAACTATTGAGTCAAAGTTGTATGGTGATTCGACTGCGAAAGGTCCTACATCACGTGAACCCCACTCTGCGCCACAGTGACCGTACTCCCGTCTGGCTCCGCTGGGTTATCCCGGCCGTGCTGGTGCTCACCTGGCTGGCCATTGCGGGAGTGGGTGGCCCAACCTTCGGCAGGCTGGATGAGGTCTCCTCCAATGACCAGGCCTCCTTCCTGCCAGCCAGCGCCGAGGCAACCGTCGCCCAGGACTGGCAGGCGAAGTTCCGTGATTCGGACGAGATCCCCGCGGTGATCGTCATTGAAGGCGCCGACGCCTTGACGCCGGCCCAGCTTGGCCAGGCCGCCGCGCTGAAGCAGCAGATCGAAGGGCTGGCGCTGGGCAGCACGGTGATCGGACCCATTCCCTCCGAGGACGGGAAGGCCGTGCAGTTCATCGCGCCCATCGCCGAATCGGACCAGCTGAGGGAGTCGGTCCAGGAGTTGCGTGACCTGACGGCGGACGCGGCGCCGGAAGGGATGCAGGCCTTCGTCACCGGTCCGGCCGGCCTGACCGCGGACCTGGTCAGCGCGTTCGCCGGGATCGACGGCATCCTCCTGCTGGTGGCCCTCGGCGCCGTCTTCGTGATCCTCCTGATTGTCTACCGGTCGCTGCTCTTACCCCTGGCTGTGCTGCTGACCTCCGTATTTGCCCTGTGCGCGGCCATACTGCTGGTGTTCGGCATGGCCAAGCTGGGCTGGATCCAGTTGAGCGGCCAGAGCCAGGGCATCCTCTCCATCCTGGTGATCGGCGCGGCCACCGACTACGCGCTGCTGTACGTGGCCAGGTTCCGTGAAGCCCTGACCCACACCACCAACCGGACGGCCGCCGTGCTCACGGCGTGGAAGGCCTCGTTTGAACCCATCCTGGCCTCCGGCGCCACCGTGATCATCGCCCTCCTCTGCCTGCTGTTCTCCGACCTGAACTCCAACAAGGCGCTGGGGCCCGTGGCGGCGGCCGGCATTGTGTGTTCGCTGTTCGGCGCGCTGACGCTGCTGCCTGCCCTGATGGCGCTGCTGGGCCGTGCCGCCTTCTGGCCGTTCATCCCCAAGCTGGTTCCGGCCGGCGAGCGTGAGCCTGAACTGGTGACAGGGCTCGAAGGGCAGAAGGGGCTTTGGCGGGCCACGGGTGCCCTGGTTTCGCGGCGCCCCCGCACCGTCTGGACCGCCTCGGTCCTCCTGCTCGTGGCCGCGTCCGCCGGGGTGCTGCAGCTTAAGGCCAATGGCGTCCCGCAGACGGACGTCATCCTCACCGCCTCCAACGCCGTGGACGGCCAGGACGCACTGGTGCGCCATTTCGACGCCGGCAGCGGCAGCCCCGCCGTCGTGGTGGTGGATGAAGGTAAGGCAGCGCAGGCGCTGGAGGCAGTGGAAACGTCCGACGGCGTGGGGCAGGCGTACCTGCTGGCGCCCGGTTCGGTGCCCATCACCGGAGCCCCCGGGACTCCCAGCGCCCCGGACGTACGGGAGGGGAAGGTGCTGATCAATGCCACCCTGGATTACGCCGCGGACTCCGCCGAGGCGGAGGGCGTGATCACGAGCCTCCGGAGCGACCTGAAGGCCGTGGATCCTGATGCCTTGGTGGGCGGGGTGACTGCCACGGCGCTGGACACCAACACCACTGCCCAACGGGACCTGGCCGTGATTATCCCGATCGTGCTGGTGGTGATCCTGCTCATCCTGATGCTGCTGCTTCGCTCAGTGCTGGCGCCGGTGCTGCTGGTGCTGTCAGTGGTGCTGTCCTACGGCGCGGCCATGGGTGTTTCCGCGCTGGTGTTCAACCACGTCTTCGGCTTCCCGGGCGCCGACGCTACCGTTCCACTGTTCGGCTTTGTGTTCCTGGTGGCGCTGGGCGTGGATTACAACATCTTCCTGATGAGCCGGGTCCGGGAAGAGTCCCTCAAGCACGGCACCCGGCCTGGCATCCTCCGCGGCCTGGGCGTGACCGGCGGCGTGATCACGTCCGCCGGTGTGGTCCTGGCCGCCACGTTCGCGGCCCTCGGCGTTATCCCCATCATGTTCCTGGTGCAGCTGGCGTTCATTGTGGCCTTCGGCGTGCTGCTGGATACCGTCCTGGTCCGCTCGCTGCTGGTGCCGGCCCTGGCCTACGACATTGGGCCAAAAATCTGGTGGCCCGGAAAGCTGGCCCGGCCGGAGGCTGCGGCTACTTCGCCCCGGACCCCCGCCACCAGCCCACGGTAGCCGCCGCCGCATCAGGCAGGGGAGTGGGCTTCAGCCCGAACGCTGCCTGGCTGGCTGCGGAGTCCATAACAAACGGCTTCTCGAACTGGTAAGCCATCTCCGCAATCTCCCTGAGATCGGCGGAGAACAGTCCGACCAGCCGCAGCACCGGGCCCGGGATCGCCGAGACACCCTTCAGCGGTTCGCCCGCGGCATCAGCGAACGAGGCAGCCAGCTGCCGTTGCGTGACGGCCGGAAGCGTGGGTGCGTGCCACACCTTGTTCCACAGTTCCGGCGCCTGGGCGGCGCGGATCATGGCGGCGGCCAGGTCCGGAACGTAGGTGAAGGAGTGGGGCTGGCGCGTACTGCCGATCACCTGCAGCCGCTTCCCGGACAGTACGGCAGACAGCATGCGCTCGCCGCCGTGGGCCATCAGCACCCGCGGACCGAAGAAGTCCCCGGCCACCACGCTCACCGTATCCGTAACGGACGCTGCCCGGGCGGCCAGGAGCGCCGTCCGCACGCCCCTCTTGCCGCCGGTGGCTCCGCGAGGGGAAGCCTCTGTCATCACGCGGCCGGGCTCGCTGTAGGAGTACAGGCTTTCGGGGAAAATTACGACGGCGCCGGCCTCCTTTGCAGCGGCGAGGACCTTCTGCTCCGCCCGGGGAAGTTCGGCCTCCCAGTCTTTGGCGTTGTAGGCGGCGTGGATGCAGTGGAACACGGCGGTGGCGCCCGCCATCAGCTGCCGGAGTGCTGCGGGATCCTGGACGTCGGCCCTGACCCGCTCCACGAGCGGGTGGTCCGGGCCGCTGCCGGACCGGGTGGCGATCCGCACCGTTTTGCCCTGGTCTGCAAGTTGTTCCGCGATGGTCCAGCCGACGGGGCCGGCGCCGGTAACTACGTAAAGATCGCTCATGATGCTGTGCCTTCTGCTGGTGATCTGCTGGTGATCTGCTTGTGCATTTGGAGAGCGGTGCTCTCTGAATCAAGAGTGCGCTGCGCTGGAGCGAAAGTCAAGAGCACTGCTCTCAAAAGTTTGCGGCGCTCTCATCTTGCGTTCTTTGTGGCATGCTGGGTGCCATGTCCGACGTCGAATCCACCACCAAGCCGCTCACGCCACGCGCCCGGGCCAGGGCACAGACCATCGCTGACATAGTCCGTCTGGGCAGGGAACATCTGGCCAAGCAGGGGGCCGCTGCCCTCTCACTTCGGGCTGTGGCGAGGGACCTTGGCGTGGTGTCGTCCGCCGTCTACCGGTACGTGGAGAGCCGCGATGAGCTGCTGACCCTCCTGCTGGTGGATGCGTACAACGAGCTCGGCGACGCCGTGGATGCGGCGCTCGATGCCTGCCCCGAGGGCGACCATCGGCGGCGGTTCGCTGCCCTCGCCCACGCCGTCCGGTCCTGGGCGCTGCGTGAACCCGCCCGCTATGGACTCCTGTTCGGCAGCCCGGTTCCCGGTTACCAGGCGCCGGCGGAGCGGACCACCGAGCCCGGCACTCGTGTGGTCCGGGCGCTGATCAAAGTGGTGGATGACGCCTACCGTGAGCAGGCGGGAGCGCCCGCGCAGACCCGGCCTCCCGCCGTCGGGCCCGGCCTCCATGCCGACTTCGAAGCTATCCGAACGCAGTTGGGCAGCGCCCTCAGCGACGACGCCCTGGCCCGCGGCACGCTGGTTTGGACAGCGCTTTTTGGCACCGTGTCCTTTGAGGTGTTTGGCCAATACGGCCCGGAGACGTTCCGTGCCAATGATGAACTCTTTGACCTTCACGTGGAACACCTGGCCGGGCTTGCCGGCTTGGGGTGAGGCCCGTTTGACCTGTTGCCCCGAGCGGATAGTAAGTAGACTTTCAATGTTCTGAACATGCCATCCAGAGGAGTGAAAGCCATGAGCGACAGCACGGAATCAGGATCAAGCAGGAACCCCCTCGACCCCGATCGCCGGTTCGATTCAACCGCGGGCAGCAACCCCGACCGGGACTTGGAGCGCGATCCGGACCCCGCAGCTTTCCGCGAGCCCGGCCGGGATCCTGACTACGACCCCGCTCCGGACATCACCGAGGGCGTGGACAGTGATGAGGGCGCGCTCGATCAGGAAGAGGGCACTTATGTCGAGGGTGACTACGGCAACGCAGGCGTTGTGGACGAGGCCCCGGTTTCGATGACAGGGGAGGGTGCCTACACGGCAGGCAATTACGGAAATGCAGGAGTCTCCACTGAAGGCAGCTACGGCGGCGGCCTCACCGAGGAGGCCCGCGAGGAACGCACCCAGGACCTCACGGACGAACTGGCAGCGGACCGCACACTCGCCGGAGATGCCGACGCTGAGGGCGAGTATCAGGAAGGTGACTACGGCAGGGCCGGCGTGAATGAACGGTTCCGCACGGCCGAAGAAGGCGCTGAATTGGTGGAGGAGGAGCCCCGGAAGGGTCAGTATCCGGCAGGCGATTATGGCGAGGCCGGAACGGTGGGCAAGCCGCGCCCAACCGAGTATCCCGAGGAAGAAACGCCGTAACGGCGCCTCGGAACCCGCGCAAGATCCAGCCGCAGGGCCTGTTCGCGAACAGCGAAAGGCCCTGCGGCTGACTGTTGTGCGGACAAAAACCGCGCCAATACAGGGAAGTTGCGTGCCGCCGTCGGGCATTCAATTCAAAGTTGAGCGTACTGCACTCAACTTTGTTTGACATCGTCCGGCGGCTGAGTAATGTTGAGTGCAGAACGCTCAAGGATTGGGCGCCGCAGCAAGTTTCCAAGAAAGAAGGAAGCACCACATGTCACGTGCAGTAGGTATTGACCTCGGAACCACCAACTCCGTCGTCTCCGTTCTCGAAGGTGGCGAGCCCACCGTCATTGCCAACGCCGAGGGTGGCCGCACCACGCCGTCGGTAGTTGCTTTCTCCAAGGCCGGCGAAGTCCTGGTTGGCGAGATCGCCAAGCGCCAGGCCGTCAACAACATCGACCGCACCATCACGTCCGTCAAGCGCCACATGGGCACCGACTGGAACGTCGCGATCGATGACAAGAAGTACACGCCGCAGGAAATCTCCGCGCGTATCCTCATGAAGCTCAAGAACGACGCCGAGTCCTACCTGGGCGAAAAGGTCACGGACGCCGTCATCACCGTCCCGGCCTACTTCAACGACGCCGAGCGCCAGGCCACCAAGGAAGCCGGCGAGATCGCGGGCCTGAACGTCCTGCGCATCGTCAACGAGCCCACCGCGGCCGCACTGGCCTACGGCCTGGACAAGGGCAAGGAAGACGAGCTCATCCTGGTATTCGACCTCGGCGGCGGAACGTTCGACGTCTCCCTGCTGGAAGTCGGCAAGGACGAAGACGACTTCTCGACCATCCAGGTCCGCGCCACCGCCGGTGACAACCGCCTGGGCGGCGACGACTGGGACCAGCGCGTTGTTGACTACCTGCTGAACCAGCTCAAGGTCAAGGGCATCGACCTCTCCAAGGACAAGATCGCCCTGCAGCGCCTCCGCGAAGCTGCCGAGCAGGCCAAGAAGGAACTCTCTTCCTCCACCAGCACCAACGTCTCCCTCCAGTACCTGTCCGTCACCCCCGACGGCCCGGTCCACCTGGACGAGCAGCTCACCCGCGCCAAGTTCCAGGACCTCACCAAGGACCTGCTTGAGCGCACCAAGAAGCCGTTCCACGACGTCATCAAGGAAGCCGGCATCAAGCTTTCCGACATCGACCACATCGTCCTGGTTGGCGGCTCCACCCGTATGCCCGCCGTCTACGACCTGGTGAAGGAACTTGCCGGTGGCAAGGAACCGAACAAGGGCGTGAACCCGGATGAGGTTGTGGCCGTTGGCGCTGCACTGCAGGCCGGCGTGCTGAAGGGCGAGCGCAAGGACGTCCTGCTGATCGACGTCACCCCGCTGTCCCTGGGCATCGAAACCAAGGGTGGCGTGATGACGCACCTGATCGAGCGCAACACGGCTATTCCCACCAAGCGGTCCGAGACCTTCACCACGGCAGATGACAACCAGCCGTCCGTGGCCATCCAGGTCTTCCAGGGCGAGCGTGAATTCACCCGCGACAACAAGCCGCTGGGCACGTTCGAACTGACCGGCATCGCCCCGGCCCCCCGTGGCATCCCGCAGATCGAGGTCACCTTCGACATCGACGCCAACGGCATCGTCCACGTGTCCGCCAAGGACAAGGGCACCGGCAAGGAACAGTCGATGACCATCACCGGCGGCACCGCGCTGTCCAAGGAAGACATCGACCGCATGGTCCGTGACGCCGAGGAGCACGCAGCAGAGGACAAGGCCCGCCGCGAGGCAACCGACACCCGCAACACTGCCGAGCAGCTCGCGTACTCCGTGGACAAGCTCATCGCCGACAACTCCGACAAGCTGCCCGAAGAGGTCAAGACCGAGGTCCAGGCCGACGTCGACGAGCTCAAGAAGGCGCTGGAAGGCACCGACGACGCAGCCGTGAAGGCCGCGTTCGAGAAGCTGCAGGCTTCGCAGACCAAGCTGGGCGAGGCAATCTACGCCCAGGCAGCACCGGCCGACGGCGCTGAAGGTGCTGCAGGTGCGTCATCCGAAGGCGGCGCCTCCGCTGCTGCCGACGAGGACATTGTTGACGCCGAGATCATCGACGAAGACGAAGCGAAGAAGTAGCCATGCCCCACCACGGTAACGAAGAAGAGCACAGTCCGCAGGAGCAGGAGCGCGAGCAGTCCGGTCGCCAGGAGCCGGTGATCCGGGACAACCGCAAGGTTGACCCGGTCACCGGGAAGGCGCGGCACCCGGAATCCCCGGTGGCCGAGCCCGTCGAGACCCCGGAAGGCGAGACCCCGGCCGACGCGGACGCACTGGCCCAGGCCGAGGAGATCCTCAACGGCATCCAGGTGCCCGCTGAGGAATCCGTGGCGCAGGGCTCAACCAACGCTGAGGCAGCTGAGCTGAAGAATGACCTGCTCCGCCTGCAGGCCGAGTACGTCAACTACCGCAAGCGCGTCGAGCGTGACCGCGCCGTGGCAGGGGAGATGGCCGTTATCGGCGTCCTGAACTCCCTGCTTCCGGTGCTGGATGACATCGACGCCGCCCGCCAGCACGGCGACCTCGAGGACGGCCCGTTCGCCGCGATCGCCGCAAAGCTGGAGAATGCGCTGAAGACGTACAGCCTGGTCCGCATCGATGAGACCGGAGTGGAGTTCGATCCGACCATCCACGAGGCCCTCATCCAGCAGCCTGGTGAGGACATCGAGGTTGACACCGTCAGCCAGGTGCTCCGCTCCGGCTACAAGACGGGCGAGCGCGTCCTTCGTGCAGCACAGGTGATTGTGGCCGTTCCGGCCTAGCATTACTCCCGTCGAGATGGCAGTTCGCGGCAGTGTTTCCTGAGAACATTGCAGTGAACTGCCATCTCGGCACAGTACTTTTGAAAGGAAACGCCATTGGCTAGCCAGGATTGGGTGGACAAGGATTTTTACAAGATCCTTGGTGTTGCCAAGGACGCTTCCGACGCCGACATCAAGAAGGCTTACCGGAAGCTGGCCCGCGAGCACCACCCTGATACCAACTCGGGGAACACCGCTTCCGAGAAGAAGTTCAAGGACATCTCTGAGGCCTACTCTGTCCTGTCGGACCCTGAAGAGCGCCAGCAGTATGACGCCATCCGGGCCATGGGTGGCGGCGCCCGCTTCGCTCCCGGCGGTGCCGGTGCGGGCAACGGCGGCTTCGAGGACCTGTTCGGTGGCCTTTTCACGGGCAATACCGGCAGGCACGCAGGCGGGTTCAACCCGTCGTCGGGCGGTATTCCGCCTGAGTTCGCGGACCTTTTTGGCGGCGGATTCGGGGCCGGTCCTGCCGGTTACCAGCGCACCCCGCAGAAGGGCGCGGACCGTACCGCCACCACCAGCATTTCCTTCGCCGGCTCCATCCGCGGCACCACTATCGGGCTGCGTGAACCCAACGGCGAAGTCATTGACGTCCGCGTTCCTGCCGGCATCAAGGACGGCCAGAAGGTCCGCGTGCGCGGCAAGGGCCAGCCGGGTGCCGCGGGCAACGGCGACCTGATGGTGCAGGTTTCAGTGAAACCGCACCCCTTCTACACGCGCGACGGCGACAACCTCCGCATCCACGTTCCGGTCACCTTCGCGGAAGCTGCTTTGGGTGCCGAGATTGAGGTGCCCACGTTCGACGGCGAGCACGTCCGGGTTCGCGTTCCCGCCGGCACTCCTTCGGGTCGCACCCTGCGGGTCAAGGGCCATGGCGTGAAGACGTCAAAGGGTACCGGTGACCTTCTGGTGACGATCGACGTCGCGGTTCCCGGCAACCTGAACAAGGCGGCGGAAGAAGCGGTCAAGGCATTTGCCGAGGCGACGGCTGACGCCAACGTCCGTGAGGGCCTTGCCGCCAAAGCCCGGCTGTAAGGCGGGGTGGTCATGAACATCAGTGCTGACCAGCCGATCTTTGTGATCTCCGTGGCTGCGGAACTGGCGGACATGCACCCGCAGACCCTCCGGCAGTATGACCGGCTGGGCCTTGTCTCGCCGCGCCGTGCGCCGGGCAAGTCCCGCCGCTACTCCCAGCGGGACGTCAACATGCTGAGGGAGATCCAGCGCCTGTCCCAGGAGGGTGTATCCCTCGAGGGCATCAAACGGATCCTCCAGCTGGAAAACCAGGTCGCTGCCCTGCGGGGCCGGATCGCTGAGCTCACGGAGGAACTCAACGTCCGCCGCCGCCAGCCGCTGGATTCACGGATCTTCGCGGCCGGTGCGGCCGGCGACGTAGTCACCCTGGCCCGGGGTCAGCGCCCGCAGGCGCGGTCCCAGGCCGTGGTGGTGTGGCGGCCGAAGCCGTAGCCAGACTTTTAAAGAGGAACGGACCAGTCCATCAGGGCTGGTCCGTTCCTCTTTGTGCACTGCTGTTACTGCGCGTTGGCCCAGGCTGCTTGGGCGCGGCGTTCGCTGCCCGGGATGACGAGGAAGAGGACGCGGGCCAGCGCGCCCAGGAAACCGTAGGTCTTGCCGTTGCGGACCACTGTGTACTTGGGGTTGGAAGTCGGGGCCTTCTCGACGGCGCCGACGCTCAGGGCGAAGGCGCATTTGCCGTCGAATTCCAGGGTGTTCTCAAGGGTGCTGCTCATGGGGTAACTGCTTTCTGGTGTTGGGGAGTGCTGTGTAGGGGGATGTGTCTAGACGTAGAGTTCGGCGAGCGTGTTGAGGCAGCCCGTCCAGCCCTCGAGGTGGAGGTCGGCGTCGGCCTGGTCCACCAGCTTGGTGTGGATGATCGAAACGTTCGTGCCGCCGTCGACCTCTGAGAGAAGCACCTCAACCAGCGTCTCGTTGTCGGCACCCTCCCATTTCCAGGTGAAGGCGAGGCGGGTGGGTTCTTCGACGTCGACGTAGATGCCGGAGGTGGCGTGGACTTCGCCCGCGGGGTTGATCATTTCCAGGCGGTAGGAGCCGCCGGGCCGGACGTCCGCCGCGGCAAGCGTGGGGCCGAAAGCCATGGAGGGCCGGTGCCATGCGCCGAGGTGCTCCGGGCTGGTCCACAGCTCCCACATCTTGTCGATGCCGAGGGCGAACGTGCGGTCAACGGTTGCGGTGAACATGCGCTATTCCTGATCCTTTGTGTCGTTGGTCGTCTCCGTCGCGGAGTCTGTTGGCACCGCGAGGCCGAGCTGGTCGATGTATGCCTGGAGCGAGTCCAGCTGGTCGTTCCAGTAGCTGGTCATTTCCGCGATCCATTCGTTGGCCGCCGCCAGGACCTCCGGGTGGGCCTCGGCGTTGGTTTCGCGGCCGTGCTTTTGCCTGGTGATGAGCCTGGCCTTCTCCAGCGTGGCAAGGTGTTTTTGCAGCAGTTGAGGTGAGACCTCGAGCTCGGCCGCAAGTTCTTTCATGGCCGGGGGCTCGGAGTGGCGGGCGATCGCCTGGAGAACGTCGCGCCGGGCGCGGTGGGCCAGGGCGGAAAAGACCGCATCCAGCTCCTCGTCCGTCAGTGTCGAAGCCATTCGATAAACCATATGGTTTATCGTAGCGACAGGGGAGGGGTAAGGCAAGTGCTCCGTTCGGGTGGCCTGGTCAGTTCCCTGCTGCTGGCCCGGACCATGTGGAGGTGAAGTCTTTGTTCGTCGCGAAAATCAGTTGTTCGAGGCCGCCCATGTTGCTGTATTTCTCCAGCTGAAGTCCGCACTTAACCGCCACCCGTTGCGACGGAATGTTGGCCGGATTGATGATGGCAATCACGCGTTCGACGCCGGACCGGGCGGCGAATTCCAGGCAGACCGCTGCGGCTTCACTGGCGTAGCCACGCCCCTGGTGTTCGGCAAGGACGTGGTACCCCACCTCGACTTCGGGTACGCCGTCCACTTCCTGGAGAGTCAGGCCGCAGTCGCCCAGGAAATCCCCGCTCCGGGACTCCATGATCCAGAGGCCGAAGTCGTGCTCAGCGTAATTGCGCTTGTTCCAGTCGATCCACGCCTTGGCCTCTTCCCGTGTTTTGGGCGCGGGATAGTGGCACATGACGGCCGGGTCACCCAAAAGCGCCGCCATGTTGTCCAGGTCATCGTCCACCATGCGGCGGAGCTTCAGGCGCGGCGTCTCGATGCGGTACCCGGACACTACGCGTCGGGAATCTCAACCAGGGTGGCGAGCCGGACGGGCTGGTCTTGGCCCTGCCACGTGCCGTTGAGTCCCGGGTTCGCGGGGGCGGCTGAAAGGTCAAGGACCCGGAACACGTGAAGCTGCAGGGTTCCGGCGTCGATGACCGTGACGCCGTTGTCCGTGGTGGGTGCGGCGGCGGTGAACGATGGCCCCAAAGCCGGGATCCCGCCGTCGGGCATTCCGCTTCCCTTGACCTGAACGGTACTGGGGCGAGGTTCCAGCTTCCCCTCCGTTTGAACGAATTGCTCCGCCTGTTCCTGCGCCCGGAGGATGGCTGTGGCCAGGGCAGCGACGTACACGGGATCGCCGGTGGCGTCGTACACCCAGCGCTTGCCCAGGACGGAGTGGTCAGTGGTGCCCACCAGCCACTGCTGGGCGTCCGGGAGTTCGGCGCCCCGGTATGTCAACGGCACCTGGTAGATGCTGCCTGCGTGCGCAACGAGGTGCGTCTCCAGGCCCACTTCGCCGTCCGGATCGTCAAAACGGTAAGCGCCCAGGAGCTCCACCTCACCGGGAGCACCCTCCGGGTTGAACCACGCCTGCGCGGGAAGGAACTGCTCGATGAGCTGGAGCTTCGTAGGAGTCAGGGTTGCTTTGTGAAGGATCGCCATGGCCCCAGCCTAGGCCAGGGGAGGGTTCTGTGGGGGTGGGCCGGTGAACTGTTCCGGCGCACCGCCGCGAAGGGGCTCAGCCGATGGGTTCGGCCATCTTTTCCACCACGTACTGGACGTCGATGGAGTCGCCGGCCACCGGATCCGCCATCTCCACCTTCCAGCTGCGGGCAAACTGGTCCACGCCGCCGGTCATGGCGACGGTCCCGGATATCAGCACGGTTCCGGGCTCATTGAGCCCGCGTTCCGTCAGGACATCAAGCCAGTAGTCGGGCGTCAACAATGCTTCCAGGGAGCTGTCCTGGATCAGGGTGTCAGGGGTATCGCCCTCGCCCACCCAGCCCTTCAGGGTGATCTGGTCCAGGTGGCCGCGGACATCGTCCAGGCGCCACGCCTTCCGCCCCAGCACGTCCGGGCTGGCGTTCTTGCTCCAGGCGACGCCGTGGACCTCAAGCTCGCGGTCCGTGTGGTCACACGCCACGGTCAGGAGGACACCGCCGTCGGTGATGACCAGCGCCCACTCCGCCTCACCGGAGGTCCTTCCGTGCTGCACGCGGACTTCATTCACCTGCTGGGCAAGGTAGGGGGAGACTGGGTAGAGAGCCGGAGTGACGCTGGGACCGGGTACGCCAAGCTCGGCCAGCTCGGCGATGTGGGCCTGAACCTCATCCTGCTCACGCCCTGCATAGCCGGCATTGAGGAGGTGCTTGACCTGTACGTCCTGGGTGCTGCCGTCGGGAAGTTCGAAGCTGAGAACCGTCATGGTGAGTCCATCCTTTGAGTGTGCTGGCGGAAAAATTTACAAACCGGAAACTGGAAACAGTCGCCAATGTACAACCAGTATGCGTAATGTATACATTTAACGCCAGCGTGACAGGCGTCACCCTAGAAAAATCTCGTGGAGGACAACACCATGGCCCACTCCCCATCCCCGGCCCCCGGCGCAACGGCGGGCCCGGACAAGCCCATTCGTCCCCAAGGCCTGTACAAGGCGTTCGCCGCCAGCCTTACCGGAACTGCCCTTGAGTGGTACGACTTCGCGGTCTACTCTGCGGCAGCCGCCGTCGTATTTCCCATCGTTTTCTTCCCTGCCTCGGATCCGCTGACTGGCACGATCCTGGCGTTCTCCACCTACGCGGTGGGCTACGTCTCCCGCCCGGTAGGCGGCATCATTTTCGGGCGGCTCGGTGACCGCATCGGCCGCAAGAAGGTCCTGGTCACCACCCTCATGATCATCGGCGTGGCCACGGTCCTGATCGGCGTGCTCCCGGGCTACGCCAGCATCGGCATCACGGCGCCCATCATCCTGGTGCTGCTGCGCTTTGCCCAAGGCGTCGGTGTGGGTGGCGAATGGGGCGGAGCCGTCCTGCTGTCCAGCGAATACGGGGACCCGCATCGCCGGGGCTTCTGGGCGTCCGCCGCCCAGGTTGGCCCGCCCGCCGGCAACCTGATGGCAAACGGTGCCCTTGCGGTGCTGACCCTGATGCTCACCGAGGAACAGTTCCTGGGCTTCGGCTGGCGTATCGCGTTCCTGGTCTCCGCCCTCCTGGTGGGCTTCGGACTCTGGATCCGCCTCAAGCTCGAAGACACCCCCATCTTCAAAGCCATCGAGGCGCACGGTGAACAGCCCAACGCCCCCGTCCGCGAAGTCTTCACCAAGGAACTGCGCCCGCTGATTGCCGCCATTCTGTGCCGCGTCGGTCCAGACGTCCTCTATGCACTGTTCACTGTATTCACCCTTACGTACGGCATCCAGATGCTGGGCTATGAACGCAACCAGGTGCTCACCGCCGTACTGATCGGATCCGCATTCCAGCTGTTCATGATTCCGCTGGCCGGCGCTGTGTCGGACCGCTTCAACCGCCGCGCCGTCTATGGCGTGGCTGCGATCCTGGGCGCTGTATGGACGTTCGTCTTCTTCGGCATCCTGGGTGGCAACAACACTCCGATGCTGATTGTGGGCATTGTGCTCGGCCTGATGGCGCACTCGTTTATGTATGGACCGCAGGCTGCCTTTATTGTGGAGCAGTTCTCACCGCGGCTTCGCTCCACCGGCAGCTCGCTGGCGTACACCTTTGCAGGCGTGATCGGCGGCGCGATCGCCCCGCTGATGTTCACAGTGCTGCTCGCGCAGTTCGGAAGCTGGATCCCTGTTGCCATCTACGTTGCAGTTGCAGGAGCGGTCACGCTGGTTGGCTTGGCCCTTGGCCGGGATTCGAACACCGTGGAGGACGAGGACTACCGGCTGCTGCTGGAAGGCGCCGGGGCTGCCGGTACCGGAAGCGCAGGTTCGGACGCCCCACACCAGCCATCCGCCGTCGTCGAACCCCGCTGAGCCCCGTGCGCAGGAATGCTGTCAGCTCCGGAGTAGGATGTCCCGGGTAACGGCGAGGTGATGGTCAATAGCGTGCTGCGCCTTCGCCGGGTCGCCGGACATCAGGGCATCGAGGATGTCCTGGTGTTCGGCGCAGACCTGCTGGCGGCGCCCGCCCGTCCTGAAGAGCGCCGCGACGCCCACCAGGATCTGCCGGACATGGAGTTTGCTGTACGTGCGCGAGATCAATTCGTTGCCCGCAGCGTCGATGAGCTGCTGGTGGAACAGGGTGTCCAGCCGGATGAACTCTCGCGCGGCTTCGGGAAGGAGGGTATCCGGAAGCTTGGCCTGCTGGTCCAGGGTTTCCTGCATCGTCTCGGCCGGAACCCGGCCTTCTTCGATCACCAGCCGGGCCGCATGGCTCTCCAGGACCCCGCGCAGCTCCATCAGTTCGGAAATTTCGCGGCCCGTGACCACCGGCACGTACGCGCCGCGCTGGGGAATCAGTTCCACGAGGCCGTCCGAAACCAGGAGCAGGAGTGCCTCACGGACCGGAGTACGGGAAACTCCGATCTCCGCGGCGAGCTCCTGCTCATTGAGGAACCTGCCTTGGACATCAGGATCAGTCAGGACGTTTTCGCGCAGGTAGGCGTACGCCTTTTCACGGCCCGACGCCGCTGTCCCCGAAGTTTTTCGCATACATTATGTATACAACAGACTGGAGTAAATTCATGCGTTTAGCAGTTGCCCAAATCGTTAGCGGCGCCGATACCGCGGCCAACCTGGAACTGATCCGAGACTACGCCACCCAGGCCAAAGCCGCAGGTGCCGCACTGGTGGTCTTCCCCGAAGCGGCCATGCGCGCCTTCGGCAACTCCTTGGCTGACATAGCCGAACCACTTGATGGACCCTGGGCCAGCAGCGTCAGAGTCATGGCCAAGGAACTGGACATCACCATTGTGGCGGGCATGTTCACGCCGGGGGAGGGCGGCCGTGTCCGCAACACACTGCTGGTCACGGGGCCTGGCATTGATACCTCATACAACAAGATCCACCTCTTTGACGCTTTCGGGTTCGCCGAATCGGACTCAGTCGACGCCGGGACCTCGCCCACCACGTTCGAATTGGATGGCACCACCTTTGGGCTGGCCACCTGCTACGACGTTCGCTTTCCCGCGCTGTTCACGGCCAACGCCCGTGCAGGAGCAGAGGTGAACATAGTCTGCGCCTCATGGGGCGTCGGCGAAGGCAAGGCCGGGCAGTGGGACCTCCTGGTCCGCGCCCGGGCCCTGGACAGTACCGCGTTCGTCGTAGCAGTCGGCCAGGCGGACCCCGCGAGCATCGGCCTTCCGTCCGCCGGGACCGCTCCCACCGGCATCGGCCACAGCGCCGTCATCTCGCCGCTGGGATCCCCCGTTGTTGCGCTTGGCAGCCAACCGGAACTCGCCGTTGTGGACATTGATCCGACGGCGGTAGCAGATGTGCGCGCCAAGCTTCCGGTTCTGGCCAACGCGCGGAGCATCTGAGGGGGCCGGATGGTCCTTTCCCGGGGGGATTCTGCGCACTTCTTCCGGAACTAGACTGTCCTGAAACCAACGGGTTGGGCGGATTAATGACGATCACCATACAGGCCACGCGTGCTGACGACTGGCAGCAGGTCCGGGACCTGCGCCTGGAGATGCTCGCGAACGAGCCCATGGCCTATGCCGAGTCCCTGGATGATGCCCGGCCGCTGGGCGAAGACGCCTGGCGGCTTCGCGGCGCCCGCGGCCAGTCAGAGACCGGCACAGCCCTTGTTGCCGTGGCCGAGGACGGGCGTTGGGTTGGCGGTATGGGCTGCTTCATCCCGGAAGACTCCCCGGATCCGCTGCTGGTTGGGGTCTACGTGAGCCCTAACTATCGCGTCCAGGGCGCAGGCGTGGCCGAGGCCCTGCTTAATGGCATCAAAGCGTGGGCTTCCACCCGGGGAAACGTGCTCCGGCTGGAAGTCCATGAGGACAACCTTCGGGCCCAGCGGTTCTACCTGCGCAACGGATTCACCTTCACCGGAGGCAAGAGGCCCTACAACCTGAACCCGGAGCAGACGGAGCTGGAGATGTCCTGCCCGCTGGCGTGATTGCGTGACGTCCGCTGCCATGGACAACAATGGAAAGCATGACCCTTACGACGTTCGCCCTTGTCCGCCATGGCCAGACCGACTGGAACGCAGAGCGCCGCCTGCAGGGAACCACTGATATTCCGCTTAACGACGTCGGCCGCGGCCAGGCGCGTGACGCCGTCGCCGGCCTTTCGGAGTACGAATGGGACGCTGTTGTTTCCTCGCCACTGAGCCGCGCAGCGGAAACCGCGGACATCATTGCTGCCGGTCTGGGACTGACCGAGGTCCGGCGGCTGGATGCCCTGACGGAACGCGGCTACGGGGACGCCGAGGGCATGCAGGACGGCCCCGAGCTGGATGCGCTGCGCATTCCGGGTGGCTTCCAGGGGGCCGAAAGCGAAGAAAGCACGGCGTCGCGCGGCCTGGCTGCCCTGGAGGCGCTGGCCCAGGAATTCCCGGGCCAGCGGGTCCTGGTGGTGGCCCATGGCACGCTGATCCGGCTGACGATGAACCTCGCCACCGGACGCACCCTGCAAAGCGTGGACAACGCGGTGCTGAACCTGGCCCACCACCATGCAGTGGACGGCTGGCACCTCGAATACTTCAACGGCGAACTCCTGACGGTGGACGTCCAGTCCTAGCCCGTCCGCCTGGCTGGCGCGGGTTGCCAGCGTCCCGGTCCCGTGGCGGATAATTGCCCGCATGACCCTTGCTTCCCTGGTGGCCTTCGCCGGCCTGAGCATTATCCTCGCGTTGACCCCCGGCCCTGACACGTTCCTGGTGCTGCGCATTGCCCTGAACCGGCCCAGCGCGGGAGTTGCCGCGGCCGCCGGTTCCGCTGCGGCGTCGATCGTGTGGGCTGCCCTGGTGGGTGTGGGCCTGGCAGCACTTCTGGAGCAGTCGGCCGAGCTTTTCCGCTGGCTCAAGATCGCCGGCGGCGTGTACCTGCTGTACCTGGGGATTTCCTCGTTCATCAAGTCCCGCAAGGCGGCCAAAGCCGGAGCTGCCGGAGCCGGCCAGGATTCACCGCTGCTGTACAGCCGACTGACAGGGTTCGGTGCCGGCGCACTGTCCACGCTGCTCAACCCCAAGGTGGGCCTGTTCTACCTTGCTGTGGTTCCGCAGTTCATTCCCCGGGGCGGGGACACCATGGGCACCGCGCTGATCCTGGGCACGGTTGTTGCCTGCGTGGCTTTCCTCTACCTGTCCATGGTGTCAGTGGTGGCGTTCAAGGCCATGCGGTGGCTGAAGCGCCCCAAGGTCAGTGTCGCCGTCGAGAATTCCAGCAGCGGGATCATCGCCGCACTGGGCCTTGGCGTGGTGGGGTCCGCTGCGGCCAGCTGACGCCGGCCGCAGCTGCCTGCAGTCTTAGCCGTTGATGACCTGCGGGACGCCCAGCGCCTTAAGACCTTCGACGCCGAACTCCAGGCCGTAGCCGGACTGCTTCGCGCCGCCGAACGGGATGCGGGGATCCACGGCACCGTGCCGGTTGATCCACACGGTTCCGGCCTGGATCCGCGATGCGACGGCGCGCGCGGCCTTTACATCGGAGGACCAGACTGAGGCGCCCAGGCCGACGTCGAGTCCGTTCGCCATTTCCACTGCCTCGTCGATGCTGCTGTAGCGGATGATGGGCAGGGCCGGGCCGAACTGCTCCTCGGCGACCAGCGGGTTGTTGTTGTCGATGTCCGCGACCAAGGTGGTGGGGTAGAAGTAGCCGGGCTGGGTGGTGTCCGGGTTCCCGCCGAGCAGGATCCGGGCGCCGGAGTCCTTGGCTGCCTGCACGAGGTCCGCGACGACGTCGTACTGCGCCTTGTTCTGCAGCGGGCCCAGCACGTTGTTTTCGTCCAGGCCGTTGCCCATCGGCATGGCCTTCGCCACGGCGGTGAGCTCTTCGCAGACGGCGTCGTAAATGTCGTCGTGCACGTACAGGCGCTTGAGGGCGGCACAGGTCTGGCCGGTGTTGAGGAAGGCGCCCCAGAAGACGTCCTCGGCGATGGCCTTCGGGTCTGCATCAGGCAGGACGATGCCGGCGTCGTTGCCGCCGAGCTCCAGGGTGAGTCGCTTGACCGTGTCCGCGGAGGACTTGATGATGGCGCGGCCGGCGGCGGTGGAACCGGTGAACATGATCTTGCCGATTGCGGGGTGGTCCGTCAGCCGGGCACCGACCTCACGGCCGCAGGAAACTGCCGAGAGGATGCCTTCCGGCAGTTCCTCATTGAGGACCTTCACCAGTGCCAGGACGGAGAGCGGGGTGTTCCCGGACGGCTTGACCACCACCGCGTTGCCCATACGCAGGGCGGGTGCAATCTGCCAGACAGCGATCATCATCGGCCAGTTCCATGGGCCGATTGCGCCGACGACGCCGATGGGCTTGTAGTGCAGTTCGGCATACGTTTCGCCGTCGTCCACCAGGGTTTCGGCCTGCAGCGGCAGGGCCGCCGTAGCGCGGAGCCATGCGACGCAGGCACCCACTTCGAAGCGGGCGTTGGGGCCGTTGAGCGGTTTGCCCTGCTCGCGGGAGAGGAGCTGGGCAAGCTCTTCGGCGGAGCGTTCGACGGCGTCGGCTGCTTTCACCAGCGCAGCGGACCGGGCCTCATGGCCCAACGCAGCCCATGCCGGCTGTGCGGCGACTGCGGCGGCAACGGCGTTCTCGAGGTAGTCAAGATCGTGGACCGGCGCCTCACCCACAGGCTCACCCGTCGCCGGGTTGAGCAACGTTCGTGTGGGGCCGGACGTGGGGGTGATGGACGCAAGCAGCGCATCGTAGGTTTCCAAGGTAAATACTCCTCTTCGAGTAGGCAGAACTGCCGGTCAGGCGGCTTAGCAGGTTAGTTCCAGTCTGGCTGCGCCTCTGCGCTGGTTCTTGTCTTTAGGTGCAGGACCTTTGACACGGAGGGAACAGGCGCTCAGGCAGGACGGTGACTGATGATCGCCCGCGCTGCTGCCAGGCCGCTTTCGATCGCGCCGTCAATAAATCCGCCCCAGCCATTGGCGTAGTCCGCCCCCGCAAAGGACAGGCTGCCGTCCGGCTGCTGGAAGCCGGGCAGGCCGGCGGTGAGGAACCCTGTCCGGTGCATTGGCCAGGTTTCGCCCGAGTACGGGTCCACTGTCCAGTCATGCGTGGCGACGTCCAGTACTTCGAGGTCCGGGGCGAGACGGTCCAGGGCTGCCTGGACCTGCCCGACGTCGGCACTGTCCAGCCGGGAGCTGTCCGGGCCGAAGGCAACCAGGATGGTGTCGCCGTCGTGATCGTATTCAGTCTGCACAAAATTCAGTGGCCAGTCGGCGGAGCCCAGCGCGACGAACGGCGTGACCCGTCCCTTGACCGTGATCCACACCTTGGTGCCCCTGGAAATCTGCCCCGCGCTGATGGCCGTTTGGCTTGAGGCAGGCAGGGGCGGGTTGAAGGCGACGTTTCCCAGGGCGCCGAGGGGAAGCGTGCAGATGACGTGGCCGGCCCGGAATTCCGTACCGTCCGTGGTGGTGACGGTGGCGCCCTGGGCGGTGTACTCGACGCCGGAGACGGTGGTTTCAAGCCGCACATCTGTTCCCTGGGCAAGGGCGTTGATCAGCGTCCGGGTGCCGCCCTCGATTTTGTAGGTGGCGCAGGCCTCGAAGTTGACCATCCAATCGCCATTGGTCAGCGCAACCCAGCGAAGCGCCTGGGTGAAGGCGGCATCCGCAAGGGGGCCGTTGAAGTTCAGCGTCCAGAAGGACTCCAGGAGGCCGCGGGACGAATCTGCCAGCTTCAGGGACGCGATCTTCTCCAGCAGGGAGACGTGGTCGATCTCCTTGATGTCCGGATTGGTGTATGGGGCGAACGGTTCGGGGAAATAGCGCCGTGATTCCGCCACGAGCCTGCGGTTGGGATCATCGAGTTCAGTCAGCAGCTGCTCCGGCGTGCCGTTGTGCCGTGTTCCGTCCGCCCACCAGTAGGCGGTTTGCGGAACGGGACTTTGCACCGTGCTGATCCCGTACCGCTTCAGCTCCGCCCATACGTAGGGCTGCGTCCAATGCACCCAGGTGCCGCCAATTTCCAGCGACCGGCCCAGGCGCTCATCCAGCCAGGTGCGGCCTCCTGTCCGGTCGCGGGCTTCGAGCACAAGGACGGACCGGCCGGCCTGGCGCAGTTCCCTGGCTGCGGTAAGGCCTGCGAAGCCTGCGCCGATAATGATGACGTCCACGGGGGCGCCACTCTGATTTACATCCGTCACAACAATCCTCGTTTCCCGTTTTCCGTGGGGTCAGCTGTAGACGAAGAACTCGATGGTGTCCTCCAGGACTGTCCATCGGGTTTGCGTGCCCTTGTTGAACGACGCAGCTGAGCCTGCTTTGAGATCAAACTCCGCGCCGCCAGGTACTTCGATGCGCAGGTGGCCTTCGATGATGTGAATGGTCTCGTCCGCCTCGATCAGAAGGTCAAATGGCTCGGGTGCCTCTGCGGTTGTCACGTGCCAGAAGCCGGAGGCAAGCCCTGGGCGGTCCCCGTCGCCGAACTGCCGCAGCCACTGGACCTGGCCCAGTTCAAACGGTTCCAGCTTTTGCGGGTCCTGGGCGCCCTGGACGGCGAATGCTGTGGAGTCAGTGGTAATCGACATGGTTTTCTCCTTTGGGGACGCTACTAAGCATCTGCTGAGTTGTGTAGTGTGTCACATCTAAGCACTTGCTTAGTTTCGGCGTCAAGACCCGCCATGGAATAGTTAGGATTGAGGCATGGACCCAGATCGGCATGGCGGCTATGGCAGCGGCCGGGAAGCGCTGCTTGCCGCAACCGTGCACGTCGTCGCACGCAAGGGACTGCGCGGGCTGACCTTCCGCGCCGTCGCCGAACACGCCGCCGTCAACAACACCCTGGTGGTGCACCACTTCGGCACACGGGACGCGCTGATCGAGGCCGCCCTTGACTGGTCGGTGCAGCAGTCGATCGGCCGCTCACGGCTGGCGGAACTCCCTGCCACGGAAGACGAGTTCTGCCGCAGCATCAGGGCCCTGATCGAAGACAACCCGGACCTTCAGGTCTTCCAGTACGAAATGATCCTCGAAGCCCGCCGGCGCCCCGAGCTCGCGGGTGCCGTGCAGCACCTCTACGGAAGCTACATCTCCGCGCTTTCAGATGGCCTGCAGCGCTTTGGCCTGGGCGGGCAGCCGGGCGCGGCGGAAGCCGTCTTTGCTGCCCTGGACGGCCTGGTGCTGCAGCTCATTGCGGGCGTTGACCCCAGCGGTGTCGACTCCGCGATCCGCTACCTCTGGTCCAGCCTGGACAGCCGGACTGCCGCGTCCTCTGAAACGCGCTAAACGGCAATGCCGCCGGTCGGGCTCAGGTGACGGGTTCGTCGTGCTTGGAGGGACGGTAACCGGCGATTGCCGCGCGCACCGCACCCTCCTCATGCTCGCCGTTTTTCTTGCCGAACGGCAGGGCCTTCAGCAGCGGGTGCAGGATGGCCATGATGAGGCTGCCCCAGATCACGCCGATGACGGCCGAGCACAGGGTGTTCACCAGCCAGCCCAGGAAAGCGCCAACAACGGGAACAGCGGCGGCAGGGGTCTCGAGGTGGTGCACGATGTCATACGGGAGGTGCCAGCCGAGGTCGTGGGCACCCTGCAGCATGATGTGGCCACCCACCCACAGCATGGCGATGGTCCCGATGAAGGTAATGGCGGCCAGCACCGCGGGCATTCCCTTGACCAGCAGCTCACCGAAGCGCTTGGAGCTGGCAGAGTTCTTGGTGGTCATGTGGAGGCCGATGTCGTCCATCTTGACGATCAGGCCAACAGCGCCGTACACCAGCACCGTAATGGCAACCGCAACAACCACCAGGATGAGCGCGCGGGCCAGCAGGGAATCGCTGGCCACCTCGTTCATCGAGATGACCATAATCTCGCAGGACAGGATGAAGTCGGTGGTGATGGCGCCCTTGATGACCTTGTTTTCGGCCTCAGGACCGCGCTCCACGGCGGGCGCCTTTTCGGCCTCATGATGGCCGCGGAGTTTATGCCAGACCTTCTCCGCACCCTCGTAACAAAGGTACGTACCGCCCAGCATGAGGATAAAGGGAATGGCTCCCGGCAGGAACGCACTGATGAGCAACAGCGCCGGAAGGATGACCAGCAGCTTGTTCCGTAGCGATCCCCAGAAGATCCGCTTGATCATCGGAAGTTCCCGCGACGGGTCCGATCCGGAAACGTACTGCGGGGTGACGGCGGCGTCATCAATCACCACACCGGCCGCCTTGGCCCCCGCCTTGGCGGCGCCAGCAGCGATATCGTCAACGGACGCCGCAGCTATACGGGCCAGGGCCGCAACGTCATCCAGAAGGGCAACGAGTCCACCGCTCACAGCTGGCCTCCACAAATTTCGACGGCGGACGGCTGGGCTTGGATGCCTGGGGCGAAGCGCGTGATTGCCATTCTCGGAGTATATAAGAATCGCGAAAAGCGCCGGGCTCAATCACGGGTCGGCGGTCGAGCTTGTCGAGACGTCGGTGGTCGAGCTTGTCGAGACCCTGGGTTTTGACAGGCTGGTTTCGACAGGCTCAACCACCATTCGAGAACCGGGCTCAGCCGGCGTTGTAGGGGTCGGCGATGCCGATGTATTGGGTGGTGGTGTATTCGGTGATGCCTTCGGTGCCGCCTTCGCGGCCGAGTCCTGATTGTTTGACGCCGCCGAAGGGTGCTGCGGCGTTGGAGATGACGCCGGCGTTGAAGCCGACCATGCCGAACTCGATCTGCTCCGCGACGCGCAGGAGCCTGTTGAAGTCTCGGCTGTAGAGGTAGGACGCGAGCCCGTATTCGGAGGCGTTGGCGAGCCGGATGGCGTCTTCCTCAGTTTTGAAGGTGGTGATGGGTGCGACGGGTCCGAAGATTTCCTGGCCGAGGATCGCCGCATCATTGGGGACGTTGGCGAGGACGGTGGGCGGGTAGAAGTAGCCCGGACCGTCCGCGGGTGCGCCGCCGGTGACGGCAACTGCTCCGGCGTCGACGGCGGCACTGACCAGTGTGTGGATGTCGTCACGTGCACCGGCGTCGATGAGCGGGCCTACCTGGGTGGCGGGTTCGGTGCCGCGGCCGGTGGTGAGGGCTGCCATGGCGTTGGCGAACTTGGTGGTGAATTCTTTGGCGACGGTTTCGTGGACGAGGAAGCGGTTGGCGGCGGTGCAGGCTTCGCCCATGTTCCGCATTTTGGCGGCCATGGCTCCTTCGACGGCGGCGTCGAGGTCCGCGTCGTCGAAGACGATGAAGGGTGCGTTCCCGCCGAGTTCCATCGAGGTGCGCAGGACGTTCTGGGCGGCGTCGGCCATGAGGCGTTTGCCCACGGGGGTGGAGCCGGTGAAGGAGACCTTCCGCAGGCGGGAGTCCTTGAGCAGCGGCCCGGAAATCCCCGACGCGGACGAGGAGGAGACGACGTTGAGGACACCGGCGGGCAGGCCTGCGTCGAGCATGGTCTGGGCGAAGTATTGGGCGGTGAGCGGGGTGAGTTTGGCGGGCTTGAGGACCATGGTGCACCCTGCGGCGACCGCGGGGGCTACCTTGCGGGTGGCCATCGCGAGCGGGAAGTTCCACGGGGTAATCAGCAGGCAGGGCCCGACGGGTTTGTGCTGGACCAGGATTTTGTTTTTTCCTTCGGGGCTGGTGAGGTAGCGGCCGTAGTCGCGGACGGTTTCTTCGGAGAACCAGCGCAGGAACTCCGCCCCGTAGGTGACTTCGCCGCGGGCTTCGGCCAGGGGTTTGCCCATTTCGAGGGTCATCAGGAGGGCGAAGTCCTCAGCGCGTTCGGTGACCAGGTCGAAGGCGCGGCGGAGGATTTCGGCGCGGGTCCGGGGTGCGGTGCGGGCCCAGGAGGCCTGGGCGGCGTCGGCAGCGTCGAGTGCAGCTACTGCGTCGTCGCTGGTGGCGGAGGCGAGGGTGGCGAGTACCTCCCCGGTGGCGGGATCGTGAACGTCGAACGTGCCGCCGTCGGACGCGTCCCGCCACTGGCCGTTGATCAGCAGGCCGGTAGGCACAGAGGCGAGGAGGGCCGCTTCGCGCTCAAGCGAAATGGCAGGGGAAAGCGCAGGGGCCAGAGACATGGTGCTCCTTAAGAGTGTGGGGTTTTGGGGGTCGAGCTTGCCGAGACATCGGTGGTCGAGCTTGTCGAGACCCGGTTTCGACAAGCTCAACCACCGTTCGAGAATCAGGCTCGACCACCGGCAGCGGTCAGTAGCTCGTGCGGGGTTCCGCGGACCGAACCGCCGGGACGAACTTCGCGGCCAGGGCTTCGGAGCCGCGGGCGAGCAGCGCGACGTCGGCCCCCACCAGGATGAAGTCGGCACCGTTGGCGAGGTAGTGCTCGGCCGTGGAGGGGTTGAAGGCGTTGACGCCGGCTGGTTTCCCGGCTGCTTTGGCGGCAGAGAGGCAGTGTTCGACGGCGGCCCGCACCTCGGGGTGTTCCTGCTGGCCCAGTACGCCCATGGAGGCGGCGAGGTCCGAGGGTCCGACGAAAATAGCGTCCACGCCGTCGACGGCGAGGATGTCCGCCACAGCGTCGACTGCCGCGGTTGACTCGATCTGCACTGTGACGCTGATGGTTTCGGACGCCCGGGCCAGGTAGTCCGGCACCCGGTTCCAGCGTGCGGCCCGGGCCAGGGCCGACCCCACGCCGCGGACGCCCTGGGGCGGGTACCGCGTGGCGGCCACTGCTGCTTCGGCCTCGGCAACAGAGTGGACCATAGGGATCAGCAGGTTCTGCACACCAAGGTCCAGGTACTGCTTGATCAGCACGGTGTCATTGACGGGCGGGCGGACCATGACCTGTACCGGGTAACCGTGGATCGCCTGGAGCTGGGCCAGGATGGATTCGAGCCCGTTGGGGCTGTGCTCGGCGTCCACCAGCAGCCAGTCCAGGCCGGACCCGGCACACAGCTCGGCCACCAACGGGCTGCCGGAGCAGACCCACATCCCGGCGAGCGGCCGGTCTGCTGCAGCCAGTGCTGACGTGAACGGTTCTTCTAATCGAAACGGCATGTCACAGCTCCCAGGGGTCCGTAGTCGGCGTGGACTGTATCTCCCTTGTACACCCACATGGGGCGGGTGAAGGAGCCGGCCAGGATGATGTCGCCGGCCTTGAGTGAATCACCGTGTGCGGCGATCTTGTTGGCCAGCCAGTGCACGCCGTTGGCGGGATGGTCCAGCACGCCTGCCGCCACGCCTGTTTCCTCCACTGTCTGGTTCTTGTACAGGATCGCGGAAACCCAACGGAGGTCCACGGCGTCGGGCTTGACCGGGTTGCCGCCGATCACCATGGCGCCCATGGCGGCGTTGTCCGAGATGGTGTCCACGATGGTCCGGCCCTCCATCTCGATCCGGGAGTCCAGGATCTCCAGGGCCGGAACCACGTAATCGGTGGCCTTCAGGACGTCGAAGATGGTGACGCCGGGGCCCTTCAACCCGTCCTTGAGGACAAACGCCAGCTCCACCTCCACGCGCGGGTGGCTGTACCGGTCCCAGTCCACGGAACAGCCGGTTTCCAGCACCATGTCATCAAAAATGGCGCCGTAATCCGGT
This sequence comes from Pseudarthrobacter sp. J47, assembly GCF_049810315.1. Taxonomy (GTDB): domain Bacteria; phylum Actinomycetota; class Actinomycetes; order Actinomycetales; family Micrococcaceae; genus Arthrobacter. Next base: position 3,496,871 of record NZ_CP187358.1, on the reverse strand, counting down.
TCCGTAATGCCCGTGGCGGCCTGCATGGCCTTGGACGTGAGGCCGATCTTGCGCCCCACCAGGGTCCGTCCGGCTTCCTCGTTGCGGCGGCGCCACAACTGCTGGACGGCGTAGGAATCCTCCACTGTCATGTCCGGGTAACGGGCAGTCAGGCGGGGCACGGGGGTGCGGGTCCGGGCGGCTTCGAGCAGCTCGTCCGCAATGGCCTCAATCGTCGTTGGCTCCAGCATGGCTACAGCTGCGCTCCCAGTTTGAAACCTTCGACGGCGGCACCGGCCTCAGCGGGGCGGGTGTAGGAGAACCCGTCCGCACCTACGGTCACGGCCATTTCGGAGGCGTCGGTGCGTTCAATGACCGGCTGCGGGTTGCCGTCCAGGTCCAGGACCAGGGAGGCTTCGGCGTACCAGGACGGAACCACGGGGTTGCCCCACCAGTCGCGGCGCTGGTTGTCGTGGACGTCCCAGGTGATGGTGGGGTTGTCCGGGTCGCCGGTGTAGTAGTCCTGCGTGTAGATCTCGATGCGGTGGCCGTCCGGGTCCAGGATGTAGAGGTAGAACGCGTTGGACACACCGTGCCGGCCGGGGCCACGTTCGATTCTGTCGCTGATGCGCAGGGCGCCCATCTTGTCGCAGATCTGGATGATGTTGTGCTTTTCATGGGTGGCGAAGGCGACGTGGTGCATGCGCGGGCCGTTGCCGCCGGTGAGGGCCGTGTCGTGGACCGTCTGCTTGCGGTGCATCCACGCAGCGTACGTCACGCCGTCGGAATCCTTGATGTCCTCGGAGACGCGGAAGCCCAGGTCTTCGAGGTAGGCGCGGCCACGGGGGACGTCAGGGGTGACCTGGTTGAAGTGGTCCAGGCGCACCAGTTCGCCGGCTGAGTAGAGGTCGTAGCGCTGGGTGAGCCGCTCCACGTGCTGCACGTCGTAGAAGAACTCGTAGGGGAAGCCCAGCGGGTCCTCCACGCGGACGGAGTCGCCGATGCCCTTGGTGAATCCCTCCTTGCGGCGTTCCACGCGGCAGCCGAGTTCGCGGTAGTAGGCCTCGGCGGCGTCCACCTCGGCGGGCGACTTCACCCGGTAGGCGAAGGCGGCGACGGCGGCAATCGGGCCCTTGCGCAGCACCAGGTTGTGGTGGATGAACTCCTCCAGGGAACGCAGGTAGATGGCGTCCTCGTCTTCCTCGGTGACGTGCAAGCCCAGGACGTCAACGTAGAACTCGCGTGATTTGGCGAGGTCCGTGACAACGATTTCCATGTAGGCGCAGCGGACGATGTCCGGTGCCGGGACGCTGGGGGTGGGGACGAAGTCGGTCATGATGTTCTCTCTTCTTTGAAAGTGTTCCTGTGGTGACCCAACTAGGTAGCAGTTGTTGCCGTTTTGAGGGGCCCATAACGGCAACAACTGCGACCCAGTTGGGCGGGGCTGGTGTTGGTTAGGCGCCGAATTTGGGGGTATGGACGGTGCCGAGGGTGATGTGCACGGCCTGCTGGTCGGTGTAGAAGTCGATGGAGCGGTAGCCGCCTTCGTGGCCCAGGCCGGAGGCCTTGACGCCGCCGAAGGGGGTGCGAAGGTCGCGGACGTTGTGGCTGTTCAGCCACACCATGCCGGCTTCCACGTTCTGGCTGAAGTTGTGCGCGCGGGTCAGGTTCTGCGTCCAGATGTAGGCGGCCAAGCCGTATTTGGTGTTGTTCGCCAGGGCGAGGGCTTCGTCGTCGTTCTCGAAAGGGGTGATGGCCACAACTGGTCCGAAGATCTCCTCCTGGAAGATCCTGGCGTCAGGAGCGACGTCGGCAAACACGGTGGGTGCGATGTAGTTGCCTTCAGGGAGGTGGCTGGGACGGCCGCCGCCGGCAAGCAGCCGGCCTTCGGTCTTGCCGATTTCCACGTAGGAGGCCACCTTCTCGTAGTGCTCCGGGTGCACCAGGGCGCCCACCTGCGTCTTCGGATCGTGCGGGTCTCCCACCACAATGTTCTTCGCGCGGGCGGCGTACTTTTCGCAGAATTCGTCGTAGATGGCCCGTTCCACCAGGATCCGGGAACCGGCGGTGCAGCGCTCGCCGTTCAGGGAAAAGACGCCGAACAGCGCGGAGTCGATTGCGGCGTCCAGGTCCGCGTCGGCGAACACAACGCAGGGGGACTTGCCGCCCAGTTCCATGGACAGGCCCTTGAGGTTGGCGGCCGCGTTCCGGAAGATGGTCTGGCCCGTGGTGGTCTCGCCGGTGAAGGAGATCAGCGGGACGTCCGGGTGCTTGACCAGGGCGTCCCCTGCTTCCTCGCCCAGCCCGTTCACCAGGTTGAACACGCCGTCCGGCAGCCCGGCATCCTTGAAGATGGTGGCCCACAGGGAGGCGGACAGGGGAGTGAACTCGGCGGGCTTGAGCACCACGGTGTTGCCGGTGGCCAGCGCCGGGGCCAGCTTCCAGGATTCCAGCATGAACGGCGTGTTCCAGGGCGTGATCAGGCCTGCGACGCCGATCGGCTTGCGGTTCACGTAGTTGATCTGCGAGCCGGGGACCTTCATGGCGTCGTCGAACTGCGCCACGATCAGGTCCGCGAAGAAGCGGAAGTTTTCCGCGGCGCGCAGGGCCTGGCCCTTGGCCTGGGTGATGGGCAGGCCGGTGTCGAAGGTTTCCAGCTCGGCGAGCCGGGCTTCCTGGGCTTCGACGGCGTCGGCGATTTTGTTCAGGATGCGCGCACGTTCCCGCGGCTTCATCCTGGGCCACGGGCCGTTGACGAACGCTTCGCGGGCAGCCGCAACGGCGAGGTCGATGTCCTCTTTCTGGCCGGCTGCGGCGGTGGCGTAGTTCCGGTTGGAAACGGGGTCCAGCACGTCGAAGGTCTTGCCGGATACGGAGTCAACAAATTCCCCGTTGATGTAGTGCTGGATGTGGGTGGGCAGGTCCTGCGGGATGTAATGCGTGGCGGTTTCTGCGGAGGTCGTCATCGTTGAAGTCCTTAGTGGTGTTGTGCTTGGGCGAGGTAGGCGTCAAGGGTGGCGGAGCGGTGGAGCCTGGCTGCTTTTTCGACGGCGTCGGCATCGGCTCCGGATTCGATCAGTTTCAGCAGGGCCTCGTGTTCGTCCACGGAATCGTGGGCGCGGCCGGGGACAAAGCGGAAGGTGGAGGACCGGAGCGACGCGAGCCGGTTCCAGCCGCGGTGCACCAGGTCCAGGATGTGCGGGTTGGGGCAGTGCTCGAACAGGATGCTGTGGAAGTCCTGGTTGAGCTGGGTGAAGCGGACGGGGTTGAAGTGCTCCAGGCATTCGCGCATCTCTTCATTGACGGCGCGCGCCCGGGCAATGGCCACGGCGTCGATCAGCGGTGCGGACAACGCGGTGGCCGCACCTTCGACGATGCTCAGGGTCTGCATGGTGTACAGGTATTCGGTGGGGTCGATCCCGGCCACTGTGGCGCCCACGTTGCGCTCGAACTTCACCAGGCCCTCGGCCTCCAGGCGGCGGATGGCTTCGCGGACCGGGACCACACTGAAGCCGAGGTCCTTGGCAATTGCGCCCAGCACCAGCCGGTAGCCGGGAGTGTAGGTGCCCTCCACGATCCGGGCCTTGACCGCCTGGTATGCCTGTTCGGACTTGCTGCCGGGGGCGGCCGTTGCGGCGATATCTGCCACGGCGGTAGTCACTGTGGACTCAGTCATTGTCCCGGCCTGCTTCCCACTGCTTGTACCGGGCCTGCCACTCTTCGTTCATCGGGTACAGGCCATCCACGCTGTTGCCCTGCTGGACCATCTCGAAGATGAAGGTCTCTTCCTTCTCCTGTTGGATGCAGTCGTCCACCAGGTCCTCGGCGATGGCCGGCGGGATCACCAGGATGCCGTCCGAGTCGGCCACGATGATGTCGCCCGGCTGAACGGTGGCGCCGCCGCAGGCGATGGTGATGTCCGTGTCCCATGGGATGTGGCGGCGGCCCAGGACGGCGGGGTGCGGGTTGGCGAAGTAGGTGGACATCTCCAGTCCGGCCACGGCGGTGAAGTCGCGGACGCCGCCGTCGGTAATAATGGCAGCGGCTCCGCGCACCTGGGCGCGCAGGGCGAGGATGTCGCCCACGGTTCCGGTGCCCTTTTCGCCGCGGGCCTCCATCACCAGGATTTCGCCCTCATTGACGGAATCGATGGCGCGCTTCTGCGCATTGAACCCGCCGCCATGGGTCTTGAAAAGGTCCTCGCGGTTGGGGACGTAGCGCAGGGTCCGGGCCAGGCCAACCACGCGGCGGTCCGGGCGCGTGGCCTGCAGGCCGTCGATGCTGACGTTATTAAGGCCCCGCTTGCGCATCTGCGAGGACAGGGTGGCGGTGGCAACGCTTTCCAGCTTTGCCTTCAGCTCGGGAGTAAGGACACTCCCGACGGCGGCACCGGCTTCCGGAGCCAGGCCGGCCGCCTCACGGGATCCGTAGGCTTCCTCCCGCTGGGTGTCATCAACCTTGGGCTGTGCACCAAAGTCCGCGAACGCCGTCGTGCCTTCCTCCACAGGGGTGACCAGGCGCCCGGTGGTGAGGCTGCCGGCAGTCACCTCAACCTCCACGACGTCGCCGGGCTTGGCCACGGACGCGCCGGCGGGGGTGCCGGTGAGGATGATGTCCCCTTCTTCGAGGGTGAGCAGCTGGGAGAGGTCAGCGACGAGGCGGGCGAAGGGGAAGAGGAGGTCTTCGGTGGTGTCGTCCTGCACCAGTTCGCCGTTGTGCCAGGTGCGGATGCGCAGGGCGGAAGGGTCGACGGCGTCTGCCGGAATCAGTGCCGGGCCCACGGGGGTGAAGCCGTCCCCGCCCTTGGACCGGAGGTTGGAACCCTTGTCCGCGTACCGGAGGTCGTACACGCCGAGGTCGTTGCTGGCGGTGACTGCGGCGACGTGGCTCCAGGCATCCTCAATGCTGACGCGGCGCGCGGCCTTGCCGATCACCAGGGCGATCTCGCCCTCGTAGCCCAGGAGCTCGCAGCCAGCCGGCCGCTCCACGGGGTTGCCGCTGAGCGCCAGGGAGGAACTCGGCTTGAGGAAATAGGACGGCTGAGCGGGCGTCCGGCCCCGCTGGGCGGCGCGGCTGGGGTAGTTGATGTGCACGGCGATCACCTTGCGCGCTGCTGCCAGGGTGTCCTCGTTGACCTGCTCCAAAACCGTCTCCTCATCAAGTACGAAATCGTATACGATCACTATGGACCAGGGGTTGGGCCGGCGTCAACCCCTCTTTTTCAGTCGGACTCGCCCCCGGCCCACTCGCCCCACTCATCACCCCCGCCTCCGACCCGCGCCCAGCCCACTCGCCGAACTCGCCCCACTCGTGGCCCGTCGTCCCACCCGCCCTCCACCCTCGCCGCCCCCGGCCCCACGCCGAACTCGCTGGAGCGCGTCCAACTCGCCGGAGCGCTCCAGCGAGCCCGCAGCTTTCCGGCGAGCCCGGGGAGGGGGAGCGGTGGTGCGAACCGGCGAGCGGTCGACGAACCTGCAGCATTCCGGCGAGCGGGGGTGGCCAGCGGCTAACGGGCCGAGTCGGCGAGCGGGGACAGGCGAGTGGGGGGTGGCCAGCGGCTGACGGGCCGAGTTGGCGAGTGGGGCGGCGAGCGGGCGGGCGAGCGGGGCAGTGGGGCGAGCCAGCGAGGGGGACCGGAGCCGGGCGAACCAGTCCGGTCTTGTGGGCCACGTCACCGGTGGCGTAGAGTGCTGCTTAGCAACCGTGATTCGATAATAGAACTCAGTGTTCAAATATCGAACAGACAATACCAAGCACACAACGAAGTGAGGCCCCCGTGCAGTTTCATCACCACGGCTACGTATCCGGTGACCCGAGAGTTGAGCCGGCCGCCGGCGTCGGGCTGAACCGCCCCGAAGAGCTGCCTGACGAAGTGGACGTGCTGATTGTTGGCACCGGTCCGGCCGGCATGCTGACCGCCGCGCAGCTTTCCCAGTTCCCCGGTATCACCACCCGGATCATCGAGCGCCGGCCCGGCAGGCTCGCGATTGGCCAGGCGGACGGTATCCAGGCCCGCAGCGTGGAGACCTTCCAGGCCTTCGGCTTTGCGGAGCGGATCACCGCCGAGGCGTACCGCATTACGGAGATGGCGTTCTGGAAGCCGGATCCCGCTGATCCCTCGAAAATCCACCGCGCCGCCCGCGCCGTCGACGATCCTGCCGGGATCAGTGAATTCCCGCACCTGATCGTGAACCAGGCCCGGGTGCTGGACTACTTTGCGGAGTTCATGGCCAACTCGCCTGCGCGGATGAAGCCTGATTACGGGTACGAGTTCGTCAGCCTGGAAGTGACCAACGACGCCGCGTACCCGGTTTCGGTGACGCTCCTGCACACTGCAGGCCCGCTCGAAGGCCAGCAGCGGGTGGTCCGCGCCAAGTACGTTGTGGGGGCGGACGGCGCCCGTAGCAAGGTGCGCGCATCGATCGGCTGCACCATGGCCGGGGACCAGGCAAACCATGCGTGGGGAGTCATGGATATCCTCGCCGTCACCGATTTCCCGGACATCCGGACCAAGTGCGCCATCCAGGCCGAGAGCGGCAGCATCCTCCTGATCCCGCGCGAGGGCGGCCATCTCTTCCGGATGTACGTGGACCTGGGGGAGGCCGGCGAGGACCACGCCGTCCGCCAGACCACCATTGAGCAGATCATCGCCAAGGCCAACGAGATCCTGCACCCGTACACGCTGGACGTCCGCAACGTTGCCTGGCACAGCGTCTACGAGGTGGGCCACCGCCTCACGGACAGGTTCGACGACGTCCTGCCGGAGGACCGCGGTACCCGGACCCCGCGCGTCTTCATCACCGGCGACGCCTGCCACACCCACAGCGCCAAGGCCGGCCAGGGCATGAACGTCTCCATGCAGGACGGCTTCAACATCGGCTGGAAGCTGGGCCACGTGCTGGAGGGACGCAGCCCGGAAAGCCTGCTCACCACCTACTCCGAGGAGCGCCAGGTGGTTGCGAAGAACCTCATCGACTTCGACAAGCAGTGGTCCTCCATGATGGCCAAGAAGCCCGAGGAGTTCGACGATCCCACGGAGCTGGAGAACTTCTACACCAGCACCGCCGAGTTCCCCGCCGGGTTCATGACCCAGTACACGCCGTCGCTGGTGGTGGGCGAGGCCACGCACCAGGACCTGGCCCCGGGGTTCACCGTGGGCAAGCGCTTCAAGTCGGCACCCGTCCTGCGCGTCTGCGATACCAACCCGATGCACCTGGGGCACCATGCCCGGGCCGACGGACGCTGGCGGATCTACGTCTTCGCCGACGCCCCCGCTCCCGGAACGGACACCGGCGCACCGTCCCTGGTGGACGGCTTTGCCGAGTGGCTCGCGAACGCTCCCGAATCACCGCTGGCCGCAACGCCGTCGGGCCTTGACCGGGACGCATGGTTCGACGTGAAGGTGATCTACCAGCAGGACCACACCGGCATCGACATCAACGCCGTGCCGGCAGTCTTCAAGCCGGAGGTGGGGCCGTTCCGGCTCAGGTACCTGGAGAAGGTGTTCGGCGCGGATCCGGCGCAGGACATCTTCGAGATGCGCGGCCTGAGCCGTGACGGCGTCGTGGTTGTGGTGCGCCCGGACCAGTACGTGGCGAATGTGCTGCCCTTAAGCGCGACGGCGGAACTTGCCTCGTTCTTCGAGCCGCTGCTGCGTGCCGGGAAGGTTTCCGCCTAGCGCGGGCAGGCCGGACGGCGGCAATTGACGTAAATAAACGCGGGAGGCCGGTGCGATTGATCGCACCGGCCTCCTTCGCTTAAACCGGTTGTCGTGTGACGCGCGCGACACTTCGCTGACGGTCAAGAACCGGTCGCTGGGGGACAAAAGCCCCGGGCGGTCCGCTGCCAAGCTGGATTTCACAGCAGTTCCCGCAGCACTCATGACCGTTAAGAAGGACCCAATGAGTATTTCGAATTCCAAATCCCGGACCACCGACGCTCCGGCCCAGGAGCATTCCACAGCCCTTCGTGCCGGAAGCATCGGCGTGCTGGGCATCCTTTTCTTTGTCCTGTCAGCCCAGGCGCCGCTCACCGGCATTGTTGGGGCAACGCCCCTCGCCGCAGCGCTCGGCAACGGCGCCGGCGCACCCGGCGCCTACCTGGTGGTGGGCGTCGTCATCGTCATTTTTGCCGTGGGGTTTGTGGCCATGAGCCGCAGGATCCAGGCCAACGGCGCGTTCTACGCCTACGTCACCGCAGCCTTCGGGCGATCCGCGGGGGCCGGAGCAGCGTGGCTGGCGCTCCTGGCCTACAACACCATCCAGGCCGCCATGTACGGGTTGTACGGTGCAGCATTCTCCGGGCTGCTCGCCTCCATGGGCCTCGATATCCCCTGGTGGCTGCTTGCACTGGCCACCATGGCGGGAGTGCAGGTGCTGGGTTCCTTGAACATTGAACTCGGCGCCCGCGTCCTGGCCCTGCTGGTGGGCCTGGAAGTAGCCGTCCTGCTGATGTTCGGACTCACCATCCTGTTCCGGGGTGGCGGGCCGGAAGGCCTGGACCTGGCAACATCCTTCTCGCCCGGAGCCATTGCCAGCGGTGCGCCCGGAGTGGCCATCATGTTCGCCGTGGCCTCCATGTTCGGCTTCGAATCAACAGCCATCTATTCCGCCGAGGCCAAGGACCCGCACCGGACCGTAGCCCGGGCAACCTACCTCTCCGTGGGCGTCATCGCCATCTTCTTCTCCTTCATCTCCTGGATGCTGGTCAGCTACTACGGCCCGTCCCAGGTGGTTGATGCTGCAGGAGCCGCGCTTGAATCCGGCGACGCCACCACCTTTGTGCTTGGACCCATGGTGGAGCTCTTTGGCCCCTGGGCAGGCGTTGTCACGGGAGTCCTCCTGGTCACCTCGCTGCTGGCAGGCATCATCGCCTTCCACAACGGCATCAACCGCTACCTGCACTCCCTGGCCCTGCGCGGTTCCCTGCCCGCAGTAGTGGCCCGGACCAACCGGCACCGCGCCCCGGCCGTAGCCGCCTGGATCCAGACCGCAGCCGCCGTCGTTCTGGTAGTGCCCTTCGCCGTCCTTGCCCTGGATCCCGTCCTGACCCTGTTCTCCTGGTTCAGTGGACTGGCTGTGGCGGCGCTCCTGGTGCTTTACATCCTCTGCTCCCTGGCCGTCGTCGGCTTCTTCCGGCGGGAACGCGAACCAGGGCAGCTGTGGCAGACGCTGATCGCCCCCTCGCTGGCAGCGGCACTGCTCTGCTGGATCCTTGCCCTGGTGGTCAGCAACTTCACAGCCCTGATCGGCGGCAGCGCCGGGACTGCGGCGGCCCTGCTCGTGACAGTTCCTGTGGTGTTCGTGGCTGGCGCGCTGGTGGAGAAGCGGGTGGTCAGCCGCTCCGGCGCCAGTCGCTGGGCGTAACGCCGAATGCGTCCCTGAAAGTCCGGCTGAAGTGCGCCGCATCCAGGAAACCCCAGCGCGCCGCAACAGCACCTACGGAGTGTGCGGCGTGCAGGGGGTCCCGGAGGTCGCGGCGGGCGCCGTCCAGGCGCTGGCTCCTGATCCAGCTGGCCACAGTGGTCCCGGACTCATGGAACACGTTGTGCAGATGCCGGGTGGAAATGAAATGCGCGGCGGCGATGCTGGCGGGCGAGAGCAGGGGGTCGGCCAGGTTCGCCTCGATGTATTCCCGGATGGACACAGCAAGGAGGGCCTGCGGTTTCATCCGGTCCGGGGTCAGATCCATCTCCGCGTGCAGCAAGGTGGACACCAGGTCCAGCGCGTTGGCGGCCAGCCGGGAGCCGCTGGGCCCGCTGAGGACTTCCATGTTCCCGGCAAGCTGGCTGATGAACTGCCCTACGATTCCGCTGAGACCGGTACTGCCGGCCATGCGCACGGCAGCGAGCTGGCCCACGTAGTCGGTGGGCAGGGCCAGCGCATCGCAGGGGAACATCACCACCATCATCCGGGCCTGTTCCTCAAACGTGAGGGTGTAGGGCCGGTTGGTGTCGTAGATGGCCAGATCGCCGGGGCGGAGGATGGCCTCGCGGTTGTCCTGGATCAGCAGGCCGGTGCCTTCCAGCTGCAGGTTCAACTTGAAGTAGCGCTCATTCGAGCGGGCTATCAGGGCAGGGGTGCGGTGCACCTCGTGGGAGGTGGCAGTGACCTCCACGATGGACATCCTGTCCAGTACCCGTGAACGCATCCGCCCGGAGAAGCCGTCCACGTCCGATGTCTGCGTCTCCAGCGGTACAAATGATTCGGCCACCAGGTGCCTCCAGTGGTCAAAGGACGTGGCGACGTGGGACCTGAGGGCCTGTGGTGCGGTGGGTGCCTGTGATTTGGCTGGTGTTGGCATGGAAGTTCCTGACGACGGATGGCCATGTGAAGTTCCCCGGACTGTGTTTTGGGACACAGTTCATACAGGTTAGGTCCCTGCGCATCGTTTTTCAACAGTTGGCGAAAAAAGACGTCTGCCCCGGAGTAGTGCCTTAGCCGGCCTTTCCCGGGGCGATCAGCGCAAGGAATCCCTCCAATTGCGCGGCGTGATCCTGGCTGACCGGGCTGCCCGGCGCCAGCGCAGCCCCAATCTGGGCACCCAGCAGCATGTTCAGGAGCTGGCCAGCAAGAATTGAATCGTCGACGGCGGCAACCACCTCGCCAGCATCCCGCGCCTCCGCCAGGTAGCGGCGGATCGTTTCGCGCCATTCGTCCATGGACTCCTGGTGGATTCCGGCTTTTTGGGCGTCATTGACAGCCTTCTGCCAGAACGGGATGACAATCCGCGCCTCGTTGACGCGCTCCTCGTCCAGCGGAAGCACTTCGAGGCAGAAAGCCCGCAGGGCGTTGAGCCCGGACTTCCCCTGGGTGACCTGAGCGATCCGCCGGTTGGTCCTGTTGAAGACATGGCCGAAGGCAAATTCCAGCAGCGTGTCCTTGGTGGGGAAGTAGGGCTTGAGGGCGCCATTGGCGAAGCCTGCCTCCAGGGCGATCTCCCGCATCGTGGCGCCTTCCAGGCCTTGCCGGGCGATGATCCGCCAGGTGGCATCGACGAGTTCCAGGCGGCGCTCGTTATGGTCAACAATCTTCGGCAATGCAGCCACTCCCTGGAAATATTTCGCTCAGACCCTTGTGAGCCATGTTACGGACGTTTATTCTCTACAACTATAGAAAATAAAAATCCCAGAGGCCGGCAACGGTCCGGACGAAGGTTTCCCATGACTCTCACACCAGCCCAGACCACATCAGCCTTCCAGCTGGCATCCGCCTCCGAGATCCTTGAAGTGCGCGCCATCCTGCAGTCCGCCGGACACCTGGAGCCGCAGCACCGCATCGCCTACCTGGGACTTCTTGAACCGCCCAGGGGAGCGCCGGCAACCGCATATGCGGACCGGCGGTTCCGGGTCTTTATCCACGACGTTTCCGGAGGTGCGCCCCGGGATGTAGTGGTGTCCACTGCCCGGCAGGAAGTTGAGTCCGCCGTCGAACTTGATACAGCGGTGAGCGGTGAGCTTCCGGTTCTGGAGGAGGAATTTGAACTGGTCGAGGAGCTCCTGGCAACGGACTCCCGCTGGCTCAAGGCCCTCGCGGATCGTGGCCTGGACGTCAGCAAGGTCCGCGTCGCCCCGCTCTCGGCCGGCGTCTTCGAATACACCGAGGAGAAGGGCCGGCGCATCCTCCGGGGCCTGGCGTTTGTGCAGGAGTTTCCTGAGGACAGCGCCTGGGCGCATCCGGTGGACGGGCTGGTTGCCTACGTGGACGTGGTCAGCAAGGAAGTGACCCAGGTGATCGACCTCGGCACCATGCCGGTCCCCGCTGAGCACGGCAACTACACGGACCCGGAACTGACCGGACCGCTGCGCACCACCCAGAAGCCCATCAGCATCACGCAGCCCCAGGGCCCCAGCTTCACCGTGACCGGCGGCAACCACGTGGAGTGGGAAAAGTGGAGCGTGGACGTTGGGTTCGACGTCCGCGAGGGCGTGGTGCTGCACAACCTAGCCTTCCAGGACGGCGACCGGAAACGGCCCATCATCAACCGCGCCTCAATTGCCGAGATGGTGGTCCCTTACGGGGATCCCTCGCCCATCCGCTCCTGGCAGAACTACTTCGACACCGGCGAATACCTGGTGGGCCAGTACGCCAACTCGCTGGAACTGGGCTGCGACTGCCTGGGTGACATCACCTACCTCAGCCCCGTCATCTCCGATGCCTTCGGCAACCCGCGCGAGATCCGCAACGGCATCTGCATGCACGAGGAAGACTGGGGCATCCTGTCCAAGCACAGCGACCTCTGGAGCGGCGTGAACTACACCCGCCGGAACCGCCGCATGGTGATCTCCTTCTTCACCACCATCGGCAACTACGACTACGGCTTCTACTGGTACCTCTATCTGGACGGCACCATCGAATTCGAAGCAAAGGCCACCGGCGTCGTCTTCACGTCAGCGTTCCCAGAGGGCGGCTCGGACAACATTTCCCAGCTGGCGCCGGGGCTGGGCGCGCCGTACCACCAGCACCTGTTCGGGGCCCGGCTGGACATGGCCATTGACGGGTTCACCAACCGGGTGGAGGAAGAGGATGTGGTCCGGCAGTCCATGGGGACGGGGAACGAGCGCGGCAACGCTTTTTCCCGCAAGCGCACAGTACTGGCCCGTGAATCCGAGGCCGTCCGCGAGGCCGACGCCCGCGCCGGCAGGACCTGGATCATCTCCAACCCGGAATCGCGCAACCGCCTGGGTGAGCCGGTGGGGTACAAGCTGCACGCCGAGAACCAGCCCACGCTCCTGGCCGACCCCGGATCCTCCATTGCGCGCCGCGCCGCCTTCGCCACCAAGGACCTGTGGGTGACCCGCTACGCCGAGGACGAGCGCTACCCCACCGGCGACTTCGTGAACCAGAACTCCGGCGGCGCCGGCCTGCCCGCCTATGTGGCCCAGGACCGGGAGATCGACGGCCAGGACATCGTGGTGTGGCACACCTTCGGGCTCACCCACTTCCCGCGCGTAGAGGACTGGCCCATCATGCCCGTGGACACCGTCGGCTTTAAGCTCCGGCCCGAAGGCTTCTTCGACCGCAGCCCGGTACTGGATGTCCCCGCCAATCCCAACTCGCAGGCTTCCGGATCCTGCCACAGCGAAGGCGGCAGCGGTGGCTCTTGCCATTAGCCCCGCTGCGGGCGGCCCCGCAGGCACCGGCGGGAAGGCAGGAACGACGACGGCGGGACCGGCCCGTGCGGCCGGTCCCGTTGTGCATCCGCGTGTGTGCGCCGTGGTCACCGCTGTGTCCTGCCTGCTGCACCTGTGGCTGGCAGCATCCGGGCAGCATGGCGCCTGGTTGGGACTCCTGATGGTGGGCCTGGCCGCAGTCTGCCTTCCCTGCACAGTGCACATCTGGCGTCACAGCAGTGTCGACTCGCTTCATCGGGTAACCGTGGCGGCGATCGCGATGGTCGCCCTGCATGCCATTTTGCTGCTGGGCGCCGGAGCTGCTGGACACACCCATGGCGGCAGGCCGGCGTCGGGCGTTCCGGAGACATCCTCCGCCGGCGGCCTGCTCCTGGTGATCGTCCTGGAACTCTGCACGGCGCTCGTCGCTGCCACGCTGGTGGCGCGGCTGCGGCACAATGGCAGCAGCACCGAGGAAGGGACTGCGCAGATGGAAATCCTCGAATTTCGCAATGCCGCGGAGTGGGACTCATGGCTGTCCGCCCACCAGGACGACCAGGCGGAGGCGTGGCTGCTGATCGGAAAGAAGCACTCGGGAGCGGTGCTGATCGCCATTGAAGACGCCCTCGATGTTGCCTTGTGCCATGGCTGGATTGATGGCCAGCGGAGGTCACACAGCGATGTGGCGTTCCTCCAGCGGTACTCGCGCCGCAGGGCCAGGAGCCCTTGGTCACGGATCAACGTGGACAAGGCCGAAGCCCTGATTACAGCCGGGCGGATGCGGGCTTCCGGGCTTGCTGAGATCGAAGCGGCGCGGGCGGACGGCCGCTGGGAAGCTGCCTACGCCTCCCAGCGCACGGCCGAGGTACCTGCGGATCTGGCGGAAGCGCTGGCCGGCAGCCCTTCTGCCGCGGCGGTTTTCGACAAGCTGGGACGCTCCGAGCGGTACGCCGTGATCCTTCCGCTGCTGAAGGCACGTACGCCGGAATCGCGCGCAACGGTCCTGGCCCGCGAAGTGGCAAAGCTGCAGGAGCGGTCACGCTCGTCCTAGCGCTGCTCCGGGGCCGGCACTGGCGGTGGTCCGGGGGCGTCAGGCTGTTGCGGCCTGCTGCAGCCGGTAGTCGGCGGCTGCGTAGACGCCCAGGATGCGCACCTCGGTGGTGAAGAAGTCCAGCTCCTCCAGGGCCAGCTTCAGCGGCAGGTCTTCCGGGTGGCCCTCGACGTCTGCCATGAACATGGTGGCCGCGAACTCGTTGCCCACCATGTAGCTTTCCAGCCGGGTCATGTTCACGCCGTTCGTGGCGAACCCGCCCAGCGCCTTGTACAGCGCCGACGGCACGTTGCGGACCCGGAATACGAAGCTGGTAACCGCCGGTCCGTCCAGTTCTTCACGCGCCGGAAGTTCTTTCTCCCGCGCCAGCACCACAAAGCGGGTGGTGTTGGTGGGGTCATCCTCGACGGCGGTGGCCAGGACTTCCAGGCCGTACAGTTGGGCGGCCATCGGCGGAGCCAAGGAGAGTTTGGTGGGATCGTTCCAGTCGCGGACTTCCCGTGCGGAGCCTGCGGTGTCGCCTGCGATCACGGGCTTGAGGCCGTGCTCGCGGATGATCCGGCGGCACTGGCCCAGCGCGTGGATGTGGCTGTGGACCTCGGCAGCGGCATCGATGCTACTGCCGGGCAGGCCCATCAGGTCAAAGTGGATGGGGAGGAAGAACTCGCCCACAATCTGCAGCTTCGATTCGGGCAGCAGTACGTGGATGTCCGCCACCCGGCCGGCAATGGAGTTCTCGATCGGAATCATGGCCAGGTCCGCTTCACCGCTGGACACGAGCTCGAATGCGTCTTCAAAACTGGCGCACGGAACGCTCTCCATCTCGGGGAACATTTCCTGGCACGCGATGTTTGAGTTGGCGCCCGGTTCACCCTGGTACGCAATCTTCTGAGGCATGGGAACTATCGTTCCACGTAGCCGCCCAGCCTCCCAACCGCGTCCGTTGGTCGAGCGGCTCCCGGTGGTCGAGCTGGCCGCCGGTGGTCGAGCTTGTCAAGACCCGCCCCGCCGAACCCCGGGTCGAGCCTCGCGAGTCCCCGTCGCGTCGGTCCCCTTTGGTCGATTCCTAAGCTTGTCCGCGAAACCTAACCTTCAAGGTTCTGATCTGCGGACAAGGTTAGGACTCAAGGGTCTCGACAGGCTCGAGCGCGTCGGTCGGGGGTCTCGACAGGCTCGACCACCGACTGGGTATCCCGTTGGTTGGGCTTGTCGAGACCTCGCGAGACCCAATCCCGCCGGCCTCCTTGGTCCCATTGGTCGATTCCTAAGCCTGTTCGCGATTCCTAACCTTCAAGGTTCTGATCTGCGGACAAGGTTAGGACTCAAGGGTCTCGACGGGCTCGACCACCGACCGGCTCGAGCGCCGGGCTGGGGCTCGACGGGCTCGACCACCGACTGGTGCGAGCGCCGGACCGGGTCTCGGCAGGCTCGACCACCGGCCCGGGCGCGGGCCCGACCAACAACCGCCGCCCACCGAAACGCGGATTTAACAACTCCGCCAACCGCCCGAAACACCGATTTGGATACTCTGATTCAACAAGGTTTACTAACAGCTAACTCCAATGGAACGGGATGTTTCGATGACAACGCTCGCCCCCACTGCTGTTCCGGACACAGCGGAACAGGCCCGTGCTGCCAGCCGCCGTGCTGCCAGCCGCCCCTCGCTGGCGGACGTGGCCCGCGCCCACAACGTGCGCTTCCTGCTCGCCACTTTTGTGGACATGACCGGCAAGCCGTGCGCCAAGCTGGTTCCGGTCGAGGCCGCCGATGAGCTGGAGGGCGGCGCCATGGGGTTCGCCGGTTATGCCGCGGGGCTGATCGGCCAGAAGCCCCAGGACGCGGACTTGATCGCGGTGCCTGACCTGTCCTCCTTCACGCCGGTGCCCTTCATCAAGGAGGGCCTGGCCATCATCCACTGCGATCCGCACGTCAACGGCCAGCCCTGGCCCTACGCCCCGCGCGTCATCCTCAAGAACACCCTGGCCCGCCTGGCGGAGCGGGGGATGGAGGCGAAGATCGGCGCCGAGGTGGAGTACTTCCTGGTGAAGAAGAACGACGACGGGACGTTGAGTACCGCCGATACCCGCGACGACGCACCCCGCCCCTGCTACGACGCCCGCGGCGTGACCCGCATGTACGAGCACCTCACGTCGATTTCCGAAGCCATGAACGGCTTGGGCTGGGGCAACTATGCGAACGACCACGAGGACGCCGCCGGCCAGTTTGAACAGAACTTCAACTACGCGGATGCCCTCACTACTGCGGACCGCGTGGTTTCGCTGCGCTACATCCTCAGCGTCCTGGCCGAGCAGCGCGGCATGACGGCCACGTTTATGCCCAAGCCGTTCACCGACCGCACCGGAACGGGCCTGCACTTCCACGTGTCCCTCTGGTCCGGTGCGGAACCGCTTTTCCCGTCCGACGCCGATACCAAGGGCCTGGGCCTCTCACCTCTGGCATATTCCTTCATTGGCGGGCTGCTGGAGCACGCTCCGGCGCTGCAGGCCTTCCTGGCTCCCACAGTGAACTCGTACAAGCGGACGGGTGCCACCACCAGTTCCTCGGGTGCCACGTGGTCGCCCCGCAAGGCGTCCTACGGTGGGAACGACAGGACCCACATGATCCGCGTCCCGGACAATAAGCGCCTTGAACTGCGCTCCGGGGACGGCTCCGCCAACCCCTACCTGGCTATTGCCACAGCGCTGTCTGCCGGGCTGGCCGGCGTCCAAAATGCCACGGATCCCGGGGCGCCGTCCGGTCCGGGGGAGTCGCGGCCGGACGCCCATACCTTGCCGGCCACCCTGCTCCACGCCGTGGAGGCGCTGCGTCGGGACCCCGTGATCCTGGCCAGCCTGAGCGGCGATCCGGCCATTGGCAGCTACTACGCCGACGCCAAGGAAGAGGAATTCCTGAACTGGCACAACCAGGTCAGCGACTGGGAAATCCGGAGCTACCTCACGGCCATCTAGCGAGCTCAAGCCCTAGCAAGCGCAGGCCCCAGCCAACGCCGCCCTACAAAACGCCGCCAAAACAACAAGGCCAAGCACCTCAACAGTCCCGTCAACAAAAGGAAAAACATGTGCGGAATCGCCGCGCTGCAGCTGCGCAATCCTTCGCTGCACCCCCAAATGGGAAGCCTGCTCTCCTCCATGCTGTGCGAGATCGTGGAGCGCGGCCCTGACTCTGCCGGTCTGGCCGTCTACAACACTCCGGGGCTGATCCGCGACGGCGCCGCCACCCTCAGCCTGCTGGGCGGAAGCCAGGCGCTGGGCCACCGGGAGCTCACGGAATCCCTCGAGGCCATGCTGCCGGTGGACTCCCTGCCCGTGGTCAAAACGGTGGGCGATACCACCCTGGTGAGTGCCGCCGTCGAGCCTGAACTGCTGGTGAAGGCCGTGACGGAAACGCTGCCGCAGGCAACCATCATTGGCCGCGGCGAGCACGTGGCGGTGATGAAGAGCATTGGCCACCCCATGGAAATCGCCGCCGAACACGGGCTGGCGGAAATGTCCGGCAGCCAAGGCCTCTCGCACACCCGGATGGCTACGGAGTCCGCTGTGACGGCCGGCGGCTCGCACCCGTTCTCCGTGGCGGATGATCTGTGCCTGGTGCACAACGGATCCTTCTCCAACCACGCCACCATCCGCCGCCAGCTCAAGCGCGACGGCGTGGTGTTCGATTCGGACAATGACACGGAAGTGGGTGCCCGTTACGTGGCGTCGCGGCTGCAGCAGGGCGACACCCTCGAGGAAGCGCTGGTGAACCTGGGCCAGGTGTTCGACGGCTTCTACACCCTGGTGGTGACCACCGCGGACAGCATGGCCGTGGTCCGGGACCCCATCGCCTGCAAGCCGGCCATCATCGCCGAAACCGCGGATTACGTGGCCATGGCCTCCGAATACCGCGCCCTTGCCGGACTGCCCGGCATCGACACCGCCTGCATCTTTGAACCGGAACCCGGAAAGATCTACACATGGTCACTCTGACAGCCCCCGAACAAGCAGCCGCGCCCGCCCAGGCCGCGGAGTCCTTCACTGTGGATCTCAGTACCAGTACTGTCCGGGAACTGAACCAGGCATTGCACGACGCCGGCACTGGGCAGAGCTGGACCGTCACCGCACCCGGTGGCAAACACAGCCTCGCGGTGGGGATCACCGCGGACATCGAGGTCACCATCAACGGCCATGCCGGCTACTACGCAGCCGGGATGCACCAGAAGGGGACCGTCACGATCAACGGAAATGCCGGCGTCGGACTGGCTGAAAACATCATGTCCGGCACCGTGCACGTCACCGGGGATGCCTCCCAGTCCGCGGCCGCCACCGGGCATGGCGGACTGGTGGTGATCGACGGAAACGCGTCCGCACGCTGCGGGATTTCCATGAAGGGCGTGGACATTGTGGTGGGCGGCAACATCGGCCACATGTCGGCGTTTATGGCACAGGCCGGACGCCTGGTGGTGTGCGGCGACGCCGGCGAGGCCCTGGGCGATTCCATCTACGAGGCCCGGATCTATGTGCAGGGGACCGTGGCATCCCTCGGCGCGGACTGCATCGAAAAACCCATGCGCGAAGAGCACCTCACCGAGCTGGCCGGACTGCTGGCCGCCGCCGGCCGGACGGATGATCCCGCCAATTTCAAGCGCTACGGCTCCGCCCGGAACCTCTACCACTTCCACGTCGACAACTCGACTGCCTACTAGGAGGCCCCCCATGACCATCACCTCCAGCCCCGAAGCGCCCGTTGCGCCCGAAGCACCCGCAGCACCCGCCCACAACCTGGCTGCGCCCGACCTCGCCGCACTGGGCCTCCGTGAATCCGCCACCTTCGACCGCGCCGCCATCGCGGACATCCAGCGGGCCGCCGCCACGGGCGTCTATGACATCCGCGGCTGGGGCGCCAAGCGCAAGGTCCCGCACTTTGATGACCTGCTCTTCCTCGGCGCCTCCATGTCCCGCTACCCGCTGGAGGGGTACCGCGAAAAGTGCGATACCGACGTCGTCCTCGGGGACCGGCACGCCAGCAAACCGCTGCACCTGCAGACTCCGGTGACCATCGCCGGGATGAGCTTCGGTGCACTGTCCGCCAACGCCAAGGAGGCGCTGGGCCGTGGCGCCTCCGAGGTGGGCACCTCCACCACCACGGGCGACGGCGGCATGACGCCTGAGGAGCGCGGCCAGTCCAGGCGCCTGGTGTACCAGTACCTGCCGTCCCGGTACGGCATGAATCCGGATGACCTGCGCAAGGCTGACGCGATCGAGATTGTGCTGGGCCAGGGCGCCAAGCCCGGCGGTGGCGGCATGCTGCTGGGCCAGAAGATCACCGAACGCGTGGCCGGAATGCGGACCCTGCCGGTGGGCATCGACCAGCGCTCGGCCAGCCGGCACCCGGACTGGACCGGCCCGGACGACCTTGAAATCAAGATCGGCGAGCTCCGCGAGATCACGGACTGGAAGACGCCCATCTACGTGAAGATCGGCGCATCCCGGCCGTATTACGACACTGCGCTGGCCGTGAAGTCCGGGGCGGACGTGGTGGTGGTGGACGGCATGCAGGGCGGCACGGCAGCCACGCAGCAGGTGTTCATCGAGAACGTTGGCATCCCCACCCTTGCCGCGATTCCGCAGGCCGTTCAGGCGCTGCAGGAACTGGGTGTGCACCGCAAAGTCCAGCTCATTGTGTCCGGCGGCATCAGGACAGGCGCTGACGTGGCGAAGGCCATGGCGCTGGGCGCCGACGCGGTGGCCATCGGCACGGCGGCGCTGATTGCCCTGGGCGACAACGATCCCCGCTACGCCGCCGAATACGCCGCGCTGGGTTCCGCCGCCGGTTTCTACGACGACTTCCAGGACGGCCGGGATCCCGCCGGCATCACTACCCAGGACCCGGAACTGTCCGCGCGGCTGGACCCCGTGGCAGCGGGCAAGCGGCTGGCGAACTACCTCCGCGTCCTTACGATGGAAGCCCAGACCATTGCGCGGGCCTGCGGAAAATCGCACCTGCACAACCTGGAGCCGGAGGACCTGGTGGCTCTCACCATCGAAGCCGCGGCCATGGCCAGGGTTCCCCTCGCGGGCACCAGCTGGATCCCGGGCGCGGCAGGCAAGGAGTAAACCCTTGAGTGAACCTGTAACTGCCGATTACGTGGTGGTGGGCGCCGGCCTGTCCGGCGCCGCCACCGCCTGGCACCTGGCATCCCGTGGACTCGACGTCACGCTGGTGGAGCGGGACGTCCCGGCCAGCCATGCCGGCAGTTCCCACGGCTCGGCCCGGATCTTCCGCTACGCCTACGCCGAACCCTTTTACACGGAAGCCGTGGTGCAGGCCAGGGAACTCTGGGACAAGCTGGAAGCGGCCGCCGGCGCGCAGTTCATCAGCGCAACCGGTGCCGTGGACTACGGGCAGGACCGTCAGCCCCGCGAGCTGGCGGCAATTCTGGCGGGTGCCGGCGTCGAGCATTCCCTGCTCTCCGCTGAGGACGCGCGCAAGCGCTGGCCGGAAATCGCCTTCGACACCGAGGTGCTGTGGCACCCCGGCGCCGGCGTGATCGACGCCGAGTCCGCCGTCAACGCCATGGTCCGGCTGGCGGTGGAAGCGGGCGCGCGGCTGCACACGGGCTGGGCGCTGGCCGGCATTTCCCGGCAGGGGGACGGCTACCGGCTCACCTCTGAAACGGGTGAAACGCTCGACGCCGGCAACGTGGTGGTCAGTGCCGGAGGGTGGCTGCCGCAGCTCCTGCAGCGGCTGACACTTCCGGCGGAGTTTATTGCTGCGCTGCCGGAGATCACCGTACGCCAGGAGCAGGCCTTCCATTTCCGTTACCGGGACCAGGAGGCCGCGGCCGGCTGGCCCACGTTCATCCACAAGAATGACCGGATCCAGGTGTACGGCCTTCCCGGTGGGCGGGACGCCGGATTCGCCGGCCAGAAAGTTGCCGAGTTCAACGGCGGCGGCCTCATCCCGTCCGCGGCAGACCAGACCGGAATAGTGGATCCGGCCAACCGGGAGCGCGTGGTGGAGTACGTGCGCCAGTACCTGCCAGGCCTGGACCCGGAGCCCTACGCGGAAACCACTTGCCTGTTCACCAACACCCCTGACGAGGAATTCGTGATCGACCGCGTGGACGGCATCACGGTGGTCTCGCCGTGCTCGGGCCACGGCGCCAAGTTCGCGCCGCTGATCGGCCAGTGGGCCGCGGACCTGGCCACGGCCCCCGCAGCGTCCCTCTCTTCACCCGATTCGCCCATCCCGCTCCGCTTCCGCCCCTCCGCCACCAGCTAAGGACCTTCCCCGTGACCGCACCCAGCACCACCGCCACCGTTACCTCGCTGCTGGCGGAAATCGCCGACGTCGGCACGGACCAATGGCGCGGAGGCTACAGCAGGCCGGTATTTTCCACGGCGGAAACGGACCTGCGCGGCTGGTTCGTGGAGCAGGCGGGCCGGCGCGGGCTGGATGTGGAGACGGACCGGAACGGGATCATCTGGGCCTGGTGGGATACTGCCAGCCGGGTGCGGAAGGACGCCGTGCTGACCGGCAGCCACCTCGATTCGGTGCCCGGTGGCGGCGGCTTTGACGGCCCGCTGGGTGTGGCTTCCGCGCTGGTTGCCGTGGACATCCTGAAGGCCCGCGGGCTGGAGCCGGCCAAGCCGCTGGCCGTCGCGGTTTTCCCCGAGGAGGAAGGGTCCCGGTTTGGCGTGGCCTGCCTGGGGTCGCGGCTGCTGACAGGCGCGCTGGACCCGGACAAGGCCCGCAACCTGCGTGACGCGGACGGCAACACGTACGCGGAAGTCGCGGCGGCGGGCGGACAGGACCCGCGCTTCATCGGCGCTGACCCTGCCGCCCTGGCCCAGCTGGGACTGTTTGTTGAGCTGCACGTTGAACAGGGCCGCGGACTGATCGACCTGGAGCGGCCGGTTGCCATTGGCTCCTCCATCCTGGGCCACGGCCGCTGGAAGCTGAGCTTCGCCGGGCAGGGCAACCACGCCGGCACCACCCTGATGGCCGGACGCCGGGATCCCATGGTGGCCGCGGCCCGTGCCGTGGTGGCCATCCGGGACGCTGCCCGGGAACATCGGAACGTCCGCGCCACGGTCGGCCGCCTGCAGCCCGTCCCCGGCGGGACGAACGTCATAGCCTCCCGGGTGGACCTGTGGATTGACGTCCGGCACCCGGATGATGCGGTGACTGCCGCCGTCGTCGAATCCATCACCTGCCGCGCGGAACTGCTGGCAGCGGAGGAAGGCTGCACCGCCGCGCTGACCGTGGAATCCCTGAGCCCCACCGTCCATTTCGACGCCGGCCTGCGGGACACCCTGCAGTTACTGCTGCCGGACGCCCCGGTCCTGGAGACCGGCGCGGGGCACGACGCCGGCGTCCTGGCCGGGCACCTGCCCACCGCCATGCTGTTTGTCCGGAATCCCACCGGAATCTCGCACTCACCGGAGGAACTGGTGGACGACGCCGACGCCGAGCTGGGTGCCGTGGCGCTCGCTGATGCGCTGGCCGGGCTGCTGATCGGCCCGGACGCCTGAAGCGGCCTCCTGAACGGGCCCGCGTACGCCGCCTGCCTATGATGGCCTCATGAGTCTGGAAGGGATTATCGCCAAGCAGGTGAGGCACTACCGGCAGGTGAACGGGATAAACGCCGCGGAGCTGGCCTCCCGGACCGGGTTGTCCAAGGCGATGATTTCCAAGATCGAAGCAGCTGCAACGTCCTGCTCGCTCACCACTTTGCAGCGCCTGGCGGACGGCCTGGAAGTTCCCGTCACGGCCCTCTTCCGCGGCGCGGATACTGACCGCGACGCCACCTTCACCAAGAGCGGGCAGGGCAGCCTGACCGTCCGCAGCGGCACCCAGCACGGGCACGAGTACCGGGTCCTCGGAACGCTGAAGGGCCGCACCGACGCTCTGGAACCCACGCTGGTGACCCTGACCGACGCCTCGGACGTCTTCCCGCTGTTCCAGCACCCGGGCACCGAATTCATCTACATGCTGGCCGGCCGCATGGTCTACGGGCACGGCGCCTACGAATACGTGATGGAAGAAGGGGACTCGCTGCTGCTGGACGGCGAAGGCCCGCACGGCCCGCTGGAACTGCTGGAGTTGCCCATTAAGTTCCTTGCCGTTGGAGCGAAGTAGCGGCGCTTCCTGATGCAGGCCGGACGCGGAAGCGGATGCCGGGCCTGGCCAGGACAGCCGCCGTCGTAAACAGCAGCGCCAGCACCGCGGCCGCTCCGAAAGCCATCCCGGGGGCAGCTTCGGGCGCGGAGGGCCAGAGCCCGGCGAGCCCCAGGAACGCCGGAACGGTTGCGGTGACCTGGCTGGTGAGCACCAGGGCCCAGCCGGTGAAGGGATCCACCGCGCTCCTGCCCAGCGCCAGGGAAACAAAAAACAGGCCCCACAGCGCGGCCCACGCCAACCACAAAACGGCCAGCACGGGGTCACTGCCCAGCCACGCGGCCGCCAGCAGCATGCCAAAAAGGGCCACCATCCCGCAGAACCAGCCGAGCCCCTTGCCGCCCAGCGCCAGGAAGGTATCCAGCCCCACGTACGTGTAGGTCAGGCCGAAGAGCAGCATGCCGGCGGCAGAGAGCATAACGGGAGTCCCGCCGTCGTGGGTGGTCACGTACCCAACGGCAAGCCCCAGCTGGATGATGCCCACCACGAGGCTCAGGGTGCCGGCGTCGCGGCGGGGGAGCCGGCCCAGAAGGGCCAGGCCGTTGACCAGGAGTGCTGCGCCGGAAAGCAGCAGGCAGAGATAGGGCATCAGGACCTCTTTGTGCGCGGGATGACTGGGAGGACGGCAACCAATTCTGGAAGATCGGCTATCCTCAATTCCAAGATATGAAAACTAGATCCCGTCTAGTGAAATCATAAATGATCGCGAGGAGATGTTCATGGATGCACGGCTGGCCGCCATCAGGAATACGGTCCTGGCCCGGAACCCCGGTGAAGCGGAATTCCACCAGGCCATCACGGAGGTCTTTGAGAGCCTGGGACCCGTGCATGACCGGCATCCGGAATTCCTGCACGGCGCCGTGCTGGAGCGGCTCTGCGAACCGGAACGGCAGATCATTTTCCGCGTCCCGTGGACTGATGACCAGGGTCAGGTACGGATCAACCGCGGCTTCCGGGTGGAGTTCAACTCCGCGCTGGGCCCCTACAAGGGCGGGCTGCGCTTCCACCCCTCGGTGAACCTGGGGATCATCAAGTTCCTCGGCTTCGAGCAGATTTTCAAGAACGCCCTCACCGGCATGCCGATCGGCGGCGGCAAGGGTGGCTCCGATTTTGATCCGCGGGGACGCTCGGACGCCGAGGTCATGCGGTTCTGCCAGTCGTTTATGACCGAGCTGTACCGTCACATCGGCGAATACACCGACGTTCCGGCCGGGGACATCGGCGTTGGCGGCCGGGAGATCGGCTACCTCTTCGGCCAGTACAAGCGCATCACCAACCGCTACGAGTCCGGCGTCCTCACCGGCAAAGGCATCTCCTGGGGCGGTTCCCTGGTGCGGCCGGAAGCCACGGGCTTTGGCGCCGTCATCTTCACCAACGAGATGCTGAAGACGCGCGGCCTCTCCTTCGATGGGCAGCGGGTGGTGGTGTCCGGCTCCGGAAACGTCGCGATCAACGCGATCGCCAAGGCCCAGGCGCTGGGCGCCACCGTGGTGGCCTGCTCCGATTCCAGCGGCTACATCGTGGACGAGGCCGGGATCGACGTCGAACTGCTGCGGCAAATCAAGGAAGTGGAACGCGCCCGGCTCAAGGAATATTCGGTGCGCCGGGCCGGCGTGCGGTACGTCGAGGGCGGTTCAGTCTGGGAAGCCGGCGCCACGGTGGCGCTGCCGTGTGCAACGCAAAACGAGCTCGACGGCGGTGCTGCCGCCACCCTGATGCGCGGCGGCCTCCTGGCCGTGGGCGAAGGCGCCAACATGCCATGCACCCCGGATGCCGTTGCCGCGTTCCAGGCCGGTGATGTGCTGTTCGGGCCGGGCAAAGCAGCCAACGCCGGTGGTGTGGCTACCTCGGCGCTGGAGATGCAGCAGAACGCCAGCCGCGATTCCTGGTCCTTCGACCATACCGAGCGCCGGCTCACGGAGATCATGGTGGGCATCCACGATCTTTGCGCTGCCACGGCCGAGGAGTACGGCGTTCCCGGGGACTACGTCCTGGGTGCCAACATTGGCGGCTTCGTGAAGGTTGCCGACGCGATGCTGGCCCAGGGCCTGATCTAGGAGGGCATGATCCATCGGCGGTCTGATCCAGCGGCTGGCCTGATCCAACGGCTGATGCCCGGACTTAAACGTTGATTTAACCCACCCGAAACCTACGCATTCCAGCGCTGCCTAGTCTGGAACCAGACGGCAGCCGCTGCCTCCCCTTGCCCCGCGGTTCTGACTCCGCTTCCCGGGTAGAGGCAGGTTCTCCGGGCGGCTGGCGTCCTCTCTCTTCGCATCTAGAAAGGGGTTTCCATGGACTCCGGAAATGTCGCTTGGATCCTGGCAAGCGCCGCATTGGTTTGTATGATGATCCCCGCCCTGGCGCTGTTTTACGGCGGCATGGTGGGCTCGCGCCGCATCCTCAACATGATGATGATGTGCTTTGGCGGGGCCAGCCTGGTCGCTGTCCTGTGGGCGCTGTTCGGCTACTCCCTGGCATTCGGCAATTCGGTTGGCGGCCTGGGACTCATCGGTGACATCACCGAATTCCCCGGCATGGGCCAACTGCTTGCTGCAGATGACGAAGCCTCCATCCCGGTGATCCTGTTCGCGGCCTTCCAGCTGTTCTTTGCCTGCGTGACCACCGCGCTGGTGGCAGGTGCTGCCGCCGGGCGCATGAAGTTTGGTGCCTGGATGCTGTTCGCCGGCATCTGGGCCACGGTTGTCTACTTCCCGATCGCCCACTGGGTGTTCGCTTTCTCCTCCGAGGATGGCAGCGTCACCGGCGGCTGGATTGCCAGCGGCATCGAGGCCATCGACTTCGCCGGCGGCACCGCGGTGCACATGAACGCCGGTGCGGCAGCCCTGGCGCTGGCACTGGTCCTGGGCCGCAGTTCCGGCTGGCCCAAGATGGAGCACACCAAGCCGCACAGCCGTCCCCTGGTCCTGGTGGGTGCAGGCCTGCTGTGGGTGGGCTGGTTCGGTTTCAACGCCGGTTCGGCACTGTCCGCCGGCCATTCGGCGTCGGTAGTCTTCCTCAACACGGCAGTCGCAGCCTCCGCCGGCCTGCTGGCCTGGGCCCTGGTGGAGCGGCTCCGCCACGGCGCGGCCACCAGCATGGGCGCCGCCTCCGGCCTGATCTCCGCGCTGGTTGCGATCACTCCGGCGTGTGGCGCTGTCAGCCCGCTGGGTGCGCTGGCCATCGGTGCGATTGCGGGCGCCGTCTGCTCGCTGGCCATTGAGCTGAAGTTCCGCCTCGGCTACGACGATTCACTCGACGTCGTGGGCGTCCACCTGGTGGGCGGCATCCTGGGCACCCTGCTGATCGGCTTCTTCGCCACGGATGCGGCGCCCAACGGCGTCAGCGGCCTGTTCTACGGCGGCGGCTTCGAACTGCTGGGCGTGCAGGCGCTGGCCACGGTGACGGTCCTGGCCTACTCGTTCGGCATCACGTGGATCCTTGCGAAGATCCTGGACCGCACCATGGGCCTGCGCATCCATCCCGAAGACGAGCTGCGCGGCATCGACATCGCCGCGCACTCCGAGTTCGCCTACCTCACGGACGAGGATCCCGTGGAGCTGGGCTCGGCCCGCCAGTCCTGACCCGCGCTAGTCCTTGAACAGGGCGGCGAGGTCCTCGGCCGTAATTGACCCTCCGGCCAGGGCCTCGCCTTCCATCACGTCTGAGAACAGCTGCGATTTCCGGGCCTTGAGCGCCATGACCTTTTCCTCGATGGTGTCCTTGGCAACCAGCCGGTACACCATCACGTTCTTGGCCTGCCCGATCCTGTGCGTCCGGTCCACGGCCTGCGCTTCAGATGCGGGGTTCCACCACGGATCCAGCAGGAACACGTAGTCCGCCTCCGTCAGGTTGAGCCCGAACCCGCCGGCCTTCAGCGAAATCAGGAACACCGGCGCGGTTCCGGTTTTGAAGGAATTGACGACGTCGGCACGGTTGCGGGTGCCGCCGTCGAGATAGCAGTACTCCACTCCGCGTTCCTCCAGCCGTTCGCGCACCTTTCCCAGGAAGCCGGTGAACTGGCTGAAGATCAGGGCGCGGTGGTCCTCGGCGATGAGGTCGTCCAGCTGCTCGAACAGCACGTCCAGCTTGCTGGAACGCACCGCCGCCAGGGACGGATCCACCAGCGAGGCGTCCAGGCTCAGCTGCCGCAGCAGGGTCAGGGACTGGAAGATGGTGAACCGGTTCTTGTTGACGTCCTCGATCAGGCCCAGCACCTTTTGGCGCTCGCGCTGCAGGTGCGTCTGGTAGACCTTCTGGTGCCGTGGATTCAGCACCACTTCCAGGATCTGCTCCTGCTTGGGCGGCAGGTCCCGGATCACCTGGTCCTTGGTGCGGCGCATCATCAAGGGACGGACCCGACGCCGGAGCTTGTCCAGTTGCCCCTTGTCGCCGGCCTTTTCAATGGGCTTCTGGTAGTACTCCGCGAACCGCTGCGGGCTGGCGAACAGCCCGGGCGCCACGATGGAGGTCAGCGCCCAGAATTCCATGAGGTTGTTTTCCAGCGGTGTTCCGGTGATGGCAAGTTTGAAGCCTGCGGGCAGCTTCCGGGCGCACTGGTAGGCCTTGGACTGGTGGTTCTTCACGAACTGCGCCTCATCCAGGACCAGGCCGGACCAGGTGCGGCCGGCGTAGGAGTCGTAGTCGATCCTGAACAGTGCGTAGGACGTGATGACGATGTCCACGCCGTCCAGCACCTCGGCCGGGGTGGTGCCGCTCTTGGCGAAGGTCTCGCCGATCGCGTGGACCTTCAGGCCCGGGGCAAACCGTGCGGCCTCACTGGCCCAGTTGCCCACCACGCTGGTGGGGGCCACCACCAGGAACGGGGCGGTGCTGCTACTGTCGGGCGCTCCATCGGTGCCATCCCCGTTGGGTGCGTCGGCCACGGCTTCCTTCGCGGCGCACATCAGCGCCAGCGCCTGCACGGTTTTACCCAGGCCCATGTCATCAGCCAGCACGCCACCCAGGCCGTGGCGGTATAGGAACGTCAACCAGTTGAAGCCCTCCAGCTGGTACGGGCGCAGCTCAGCGTTAAGGGTGGCCGGCAGCGGAAGTCCGTCCACACCGCCGTCGAGCAGTCCGCCCACGGCGTCCCGCCATGCGGCAGCCTGCTGGTCCACGATCCCCAGGTGCGCCAGTTCGTCCCACAGTCCGGCCTGGAACCGGCTGATCTGCAGCGGGGCGTCCTTGTTGTCCTGCAGCGCCCGGGCCTCGTCGATCAGCTCGCGGAGCTGGTGCAGCTCGGGGATGTCCAGGGAGAAGTAGGCGCCGCTGGGCAGCAGCATGCGCGTCTGGCCGGCCGCGAGGGCGGAGAAGACGTTGCCGAACGCCACCTGCTGGCCTTCGAGCGTGATCACAATGCCGAGGTCGAACCAGTCCCGCTGCTCGGTGGCGGAGGTGGAAATCGAGACGACGGGCGCTTCCTCGGCCTCGCGGTAGTCGGCAATGTCACCGGTGGTCTCCACGTCAACGCCGGTTTTCTGGCGCAGCTGGGGGAGTAGTTCCTCGGTGAAGGTCAGGGTGTCCAGGCCCTTGAGCTCGGCGGTGGGCGCCAGCCGGGGCGTGCCCCAGCCGCCTGTAAGGGATTCGCCCAGCGCAGCCACGGTTTCCCAAGGCCTGCCGAGTTCCTCAAGGATGCGGCCTTCAGTGACGGGATCGCGGAAGCCCTCGTCGCCGGGGTGCGGCCAGAGCGGCTGGGCGGTGACCTTGTTGCCCGCACGATAGTGCCATTCCCAGTGCAGCCGGACGTGGTGGTCCGCGCCGTAATTGGCCAGCAGTGACAGCGTGGGCACAGCCAGGACCGGCAGCTCCACGGATTCGTCCTTGGCCGTGACCCGTGCGGACTGCTTCAGCTTGGGGTAGTAGCCGGACAGGAAACGGGCCTCGTCCTGCGCGGGGATGTGCAGTGACTTTCCCGTGGTGACGAACGCCAGCAGCTCATCGCTGAGGCCCTCTTCCAGGGGCGCCAGGACCAGCTGCTGCTCCGCCTTTGACACGGCGGGAAGCTCGGCGGCCAGCTGCCCGGCGGGCCGGGAGTAGAAGATGCCGTGCGCGGGACGGCCGATCGTTCCCGCCAGTGACGGATCGATCTCCTCGCCGTCCACGGTGATGGAGGAGGCAAGGTCCAGGCCTCCGCCGCCGTTACCGCCGCCGCCGTCACCGGCGGGGCGGCTCAGGTTGAGGCTGACGACGGCGGGGTCCCCGGCGAGTGCCACGGGTTCCTGGCCCCGTCCGGAGATGAAGGCCACACCGATTTTTTGGGCCTCGGCCAGCAGCGTCCACAGGCTCCGGGACCCGAACGTGTTCATGCCCAGCCACAGTGCGGTGGGATCGTAGCTGCCGCTGCGGCGGGTGGAGTGTGCAGCGTAGAACTTGGTCATCCAGTCGACGTGCGCCTGGTTGGCATCGTGCTGGTAGGTGAGGTTGTACCAGGAGAGGTCCCCGCGGATCCACTTGCCGCGGCTGCCCATCATCATGGGCCGGGCGCGGAGCTGGCGGAAGCTGCGGACGGGATCCCGGCGTCCTGTGTAGGAGAAGTGCGGCGGCGGCTCCTCCACCTCAAACTGCAGGGCCAGGGCCGTGCCGCCCGCCGATTGCCCCGTGCCTGCGCCGGTTCCGGACAGCAGCGGGCCCAGTGCGCGTTCCCAGTCGCTCAGCTCGGCTCCGGCAGACTGGCGCAGTCCGGTGGAGGACGGTGCGGTCAGCAGCTGCGCCCGGATGGCGGGGTTGTCCTCAGCGGCAAAAAGCAGCGCGGCCACATGCTTGCAGTCCTTGCGCACCGGGCAACTGCAGATGCCCACCGTGCAGCTCCATCCGGCACCCCTGCGGACCAGCTTGGCGGACGTCGAATAAGGGGTAGCGGCACCACCGCGGACCTTGCCCAGCAGAAGCCCGGTGCCGCCGTCGAACTGCATCCCGCTGACGCGGCTGCCCATGGCGTAGGCCAGCCCGGCCGCGAGAGAGCGGTCATTGATGGCAGGAGTCTGGATTGCCAGGGCCGCACTTTCGTCCGGTTGGGATGGCATGGAGGCGCGCTACTTTCGGCAGGCCGCCAAAGAGTGCGACCGGTGGTTGACTATCTGATCCATCTTAGTCAAGCCCCGAAGCCCCTCAAACCTGGCCAATCCGTACCCTCAATCTTCGCCTGACGTTCACTTGCGGCTGGGCTGCCGGCGGACCCGCCAGCCCTACGCTGAAAATGTCCCGAACAGTCAGTACCAGCCGTGAGGATCGCCATGACGAACAACGAATACCCCGTAGTCCTGACCACCGACAGCCGGGATGCCAGCGAAGTGGTGGACTCCAATGTTGACGTGGTCAACGCCATGTACCAGGAGCTGCTGGCCTCTGACGAGATCGCGCCGAACGCCCTGCGCAGCTACTACGTCGACTTCTACCTCACCCAGGCGCTGGGCGGCGGTTTTGCCCAGTACGTCTTCACCGCACCGGAGCGCGAAGCACTGGACACCTACATCCGCGAAGGCCTCGAGGGCATGGGCGCCACGGCCCACCTGGACCTCTTCAACCGCACCGTTGCGGCGTTCGATGCGCTGACCGAAGCCGAAGCGGATGAGTACCTGGACGGCGATACCGACGACGAAGACGAGCCGTCCGAGGCCGTGCTGGCCCTGGAGGAACTGGACAACGAGTTCGAATCCCTCCTTGAGACCGAGGACATCACGGCCCTGAACGCCGCCTGGCTGCTCAGCCAGGAAGGCCTTGAGGTGCTGGGCGAGGAAGACCTCAACGCCCACATCGCAGTGCGGGTTTCGCGCGTGCCCAACATGGCCGAACGCCAGGCCGAGGCGGAAGAGGAAGCCCGGGAGAACGCCCCCGAATTCGAGGTGATCATCCGCGAACTCTGTGACGTGGCCGGCTACTCACTGGAAAAGATCACCATGGGCGATCCCAACTACATGCACGACGGCGTGAAAGTCCTGGCCTGGCACTTCGCCACCGACCACGGCGATTTCATCATGGTCGAGGAGGAAGAAGAGGCCTTTATGATCAACCCGGCCAACGGCGAGATCGTCGCCGCCGTTGAGTTCGAAGAGGCGGACACGGAGTTCGAAGAGGTCGACGCCTAACCTTTCGCCTCCCGGGTCCGGCACCGTGGTCGCGGGAAAGCTGCGGGGTCGCCGGAACTTTCAGGCGACCCCGCAGCTTTGCAGCGACTTCAGGGGACCCAGGAGTTTCCACATAGAGAAACGGATGCCTGTCCCCGGGCAGTGGCCCCGCCAATGCTTGGAGAATGACACTGCCCCAGCCATCGGTCTTATCCGTGCCCCCATCCCTGCCTCAGCTCCCGCCAACCGGTTCACTGTGGCGGACGGATCAGCTGCATGCCGCAGGCCTGAACTCCCGTGCCATCGCAGCCTTGCTTCATCACCGTGAGCTGATCCGGCTCAGGTACGGCTGCTACATCCGGGCGTCACTGTGGGACAAACAGAAGCCTTGGGTCCGCAGCGACCAGCTGATTCTGGCGCATGCCCACGGAACCCGGACGACGTCGAACGGCAGCTATGCGTACAGCCACACCTCCGCAGCGCGGATCCATGGGTTGTTCGTCTGGGACGCCGACGACCTTGTCCACGTCCTTTTGCGGACCCGGCCATCCAGCTGCCGTTTAGGCAAGGACGTCCGCGGGCACACACGGCCGTTCAGCGAAGCCGACATCGCCACCGTCAGAGGGCTGCGGGTCACTTCCTTGGAACGGACGGCGGTTGATTGTGCGCTCACGCTCAACTACCGGCAGAGCCTGATCATCATGGACAACGCCCTCAGGAAGGGCGCGGACCCGCTCCGCATCCAGGAAATGGCAGAGGCCGTGCCAGGCAGGCGCGGTGTGAAGAACCTTCGCCGTGTTCTCGAAAACGCCGATCCGCGTTCTGAATCGGCAGGCGAAACCTTGACGCGCGAGCTCTTGCAACGACTGCGGCTCCCGATGCCGGAAATCCAGCTGGAGGTCATCAGCAGGGCCGGGCGCCACCGCATGGACTTCGGCTGGAAGGAACGCAGGATCGCGCTCGAATTCGACGGCAAGACCAAATATTTCGACTACGCGCCGACAAAGGAAGTTCTCTACCGGGAACGGCAACGTGAAAACGCGCTGACTGAGGATGGCTGGATGTTCGTGCGGCTCATCTGGCAGGACTTGTTCAACGAGGAATCATTCAAGGCCAGGATCATTGCAGCTTTGCGCCGCCGACCGGAACCCAACGCCAGCTGAGCGACACCCGGCCACCCGGGGCGGGCCGCCGTCGTCGAATATCCCCGAGGTCGCTGGAACGCCGCGGGCTCGCTGGAACGCTCCCGCGACCCCGCAGGCTTCCCGCGAACTCGGCACGCGGCGGGGGCAGCCCGCCTAGCTGTTCTGTTCCACGGCCCGGGCGAGCGTCGAGAGGACGTAAGGGTCGACGTCGTCGGTGCTTTTGAGGCGGATCCGGCGGTCAAAGAGGTCGTCGGCGCGGACCTTGATGGCTTCCAGGCGCTCGTCCGGCTCAGCCACCAGGCGCAGCGTAAGGTCCACGGTGGTGTTGTTGCTGCGGGTCAGCTGCGCGAACTTCCGACGTGCCGTGTGCAGCGAAACGTAGCCTTTGCGGAGCTGGATCTGGACGCCTTCGGTGGCCGCGGCCCAGGCCAGCACGGCGTCCGCAATGGGCCGAAGTGCGGGGTGCTTGGCGTACTGGCCGTCCAGGAGTTCGTCAGCGTCGCGGAGCATAAACTCCGGGTAGCCGAACATCTCCCAGGAGACGGCGTACTGCGCGTAGCCGGTGATGCCGTGCTGGTCCCGCATCCAGTCGCGGAGCTCGGCGTCATTCTTCAGGCCTTCCTCCCGGCCACGGGCAGCCCACCAGTGGACGTCATGCCCGGTCTTGCGGAGCAGGAGGGCCTGGTTGCTGTCCACCATCAGCTTCCAGGTGCCTGCGGTCTTGACGGCTTCTTCGGTGGAACCAGCTGGGTTTTTGTGTTCGGTGGCCATCGCCCGATCTTAACCGTCGGCGTTCAGCGAACGGAACTCCTGCACCAGCTCCGGATCTTCGCAGGCCCGGGCGAACGCCTCGATCCGCCGTTCAATCTCCCGGCCCAGCAGCCAGGTGCCGATCCGTTCGGCAATCGGCCGCAACCACGCCGGGCGGCACGAAAAAGTGTATTTCCACACGGCCCGGGTGCCGGCGTCGTCCGCGGTGAAACGCCAGCCGCCGCCGAACGTCTCGAAGAACCACGGCCCGGACACCATGGTCATGCCCACGTTTTTTGGCGGCATAAAGGACACGTATTCGCTCACCATCACCAAGCCCATCCGGGATACCGTGCGGGTGCGCACGCCCTTGCCGGCCGCGGTGGCGCCGTCCAGCCAGCCCTGGCGGGAGATGAACGGATCCCACTTGCGGCGGAACTCACCGGTGGACTGCGAAAAGGCAAAAGCGGTGTCAGGATCAAGCCTGATGGACCGTTCGGCGCGTACCTGGGGCATGGATTCAGCCTATCGCCGGCACGGCAAGACGCTGGTGCGCGTCACATCCGGGCCAGCCGCGCCCGCACCACCATGTACACGCCGTAACAGATCAGACCGAGCCCGACGGCGGCGAGCAGGTATACGCCGAAAGGCTGGTCCCGGAGGGACTTCAGTCCGCCGTCGAGCCCTGTGGATTCTTCCGGGTGGGCGCGCAGGGTGGCCACCACCACCAATACGCCGGTGAGCAGGAGGACGGAACCCTTGGCAACGTAGCCGGTGACGCCGAGCCACACCACAGCCCGTTTGAGGCCGGGCTGCTGCGGCAGGTTGAGGTGCTTGGCGAAGGACTTCCGGACGCCCCGGAACCCATAAATCGCCCCGGCTACCGCTACGCCCAGGCCGATGGCCACCAGCAGCGCCACGCCCCCCGGTGCCGTCAGGACCTTCAACGTGAGGTCGGTGGCCGAGCGGCTGTTGTCAGCACTGGATCCCGTGCCAACTGCGAAGGACGCCAGGGTGGCTGCGAGTCCGGCGAACACGAGGGCCTGGCCCGCGGCCTTGAGTTTGGCGCCGGCCTTTTTGCCTTTGGGCAGGTGGCCGAAGTCGAAGATGGCGTCGCTGGCCTGCCACAAGGCCAGCGCGGCGCAGGCCACGAAGCTGCTCCACAGCAGGAGGGGCCCGGCGGGCTGGCTTGCCAGTTCGGACACCGCGCCACTGACGTCCGCCCGGCCGTTGCCGCCCACAGCCAGCCTGATCGCGATGAAACCGATCAGCAGGTGCAGGATGCCGCTCACGGCGAACCCGATCCGGGCCGCTGCCTCCAGGACCCGGGAGTTGGTGACGTCTTCCGCTTTGTCAGCCGCCTGCTTCAGTTCGCGTTTGATGTCCGGATCCTTCCTAAGCCTGCTTTGTTGTTGCTAAATCGTGCCACGCCGGAAGGGAACCGGGAAGTATCCGCTGGTGGGAACGGCACGGCGGGCAGCAACCATGGGGAGTGATGCCCATGGCCGGGCGCGTGCGCGCATGCAACGATATGCATCAGTGATCAAACCAAAACCGTACAAGTCCGGGAGAGAACATGGCATTTTATGGTGCTGACGTCAGTCAGCTTCGCGAGCTGGCGAAGGCCGCAGACAAGGCGGCCACCCTGCTCAGCACCCGGGTCACGTCCCTGCAGGGCCAGATCATGGCGGCGCCGTGGAAAGGCGCGGACGGCGAACGCTTCCGCCAGGACTGGAACGGCAGGCACCGCCCCAGCCTGGACCGCGTGGTGAACAGCCTCAAAACCAACGCCAAGCTGCTCCTGCAGAACGCGGACGAGCAGGAGAAGTCCTCCGCGGCCTCCACCGGCAGCACGAAGATGACGTTCCTGGAGAAGCTGCAGGTGCAGTGGGAAAACTACAAGACCTGGCTGGCCGAAAAGGCAGCAGAAGCCGAAGCCCGTGCCGAACACCGCGAGCAGCTGGAAAACCAGCTGGGCACCATGGCGGACGCCAGCCCCAAGGAACAGGCCGAATGGTGGGCCAGCCTCTCCGAAGAGGACCGCCAGTACCTGATCGAAGGCGAAGGCGAAAACGGTCCCTTCGCCGCCGAGCTGATGAAAATGGACGGCGGGATTCCGGAGTCAGCCCAGCAGCAGGCCAGGGAACACCTCCAGGAACTGGCCAGGGCGGACATTCCCGTCAACCGGGAAACCAGCACGGCGTCCATCGAAGGCCGGGTGGCCTGGGTGCACGGCGGCGCCGAGGTGGGTGTTGAAGTCGTGGAGAACGCGGACGGCTCGGCCACCATGAAAGTCCACGGAAACCTGGGCATCGGCGTCAACGATCCCAGCGGCACCGCCGGGGTCACCCTCAACGGTGAGGTCTCCCGCCAGTACACCTTCGATTCCATGGAGGACGCCCTCGCGGCCCGGGACCAGATGTACCGGGACCTGCCGCCGGATAGCCTGGGCGATGCCAAGGACGTGGTGGAGAACCCGCCGGATTACATCCTGGACACCATTGAAAACGCAGCAGATGACAACGACACCAGCGGCCACAGCGACTCCGTCAAGGGAAGCGTTGAGTTGGCCGTGGAAGGCAAGTCCGGAACCGGCACTGCCTCAGGTGAAGCTGCGCTGAACCTTGCTTATGAGCGGAACTTGACGGACGGCACCTCAACGGCCAGCGCCGAGGTATCCGCCAGCGGCAAGCTGGACCTGAACGGGGACGTCTTCCAGGCAGACGGCAAAGCCGGCCTCCAGGTGAAGATGGATGCGGACAACAACATCAGCTCCGTGTCAGTGTCCATGGAAGGCACCGTAGCCCGCGGGGTGAGTGGCGGCGTCGACACTCCCGGTGCCACCTCGGAAACCACAGTCACCGGCGGCGCCCAGGGTACCGTCAAGATCGATGTCCCCTACACGCCGGAAAACCAGCCGATCATCGACAGCTACATGCGCAACGTGGCCCTCGGAAATGACGCAGCGGCCTCGGAGGACGCTGCCAGGCTGTATGAGGCCGGCTCCGCCACCGTCCAGGTCAACGCCGTGGCGACAGCCACCAGCCAGGCCGGATTTGATGTCAGGGCCGCTGAGGTTGAGGTCAAGACCCAAAGCCAGATCAGCACCAACGTGTCCACGTACCATAAGGTCCCGAACGATACCGAGCTGCAGCGGATTGAGCAGAACTAGGCCTGCCGGCCAACCGCATCTTGCTGAAGGAGCAACGCATGACTTTGCACATTGAATCCCCGCTCGGCTTCACGGCCGAATTCCCCGAAAACACGCAGGTCCTGGAGGAATCCAGCGGCGGCCCCGGCACCGAGCAGTACGGTCTTCCGGGCGATGTCCTGGTGACGGTCTTCAAGGACAACGGGTCCGTCAACGGCGCCCCGCAGATCACCGGCTGGGCGCACCTGATGTCCGATTTCTACCTGAAGGGCCGCGCCGGGCACAAGATTTCCGAGGGCGAACTGAACCTGCCCGGCAAGGACAGCTACGCGGTGATGGTGGGCTACGACAGCCCCGTGGGATCCGCGCAGATTGCCGCACCCGTGGGCATTTGGGAGCAGGGCAAGTTCCTGGGCGCAGTGGTGATCTGGCCCGTGGTGAACCCGGAGATTGAACCGCGCGTGGACCTGCTGAAGGACATTGTCGGGGCCATCAGCCTGAACTGATGCCGCGAGATTGCACTTGGCTGCAGTGTGGGGCGCCCCGACTGCTGCGAAGTGCCATCTCGACGCCGGCCCGGCGGGTCAGACCCGCCGGTAGCAGAGGTCGAAGATCATCCGGCCGGCTTCGTGGGCCTTGGCCTCGAAGCTGGTCAGGATGCGGCCTTCGAACCGTGGGGCCCAGCCGCCGGCCAGGTCCACACCTTCGTTGGGACCGGTATGTGCCGTGCTGACGGGATCGCGGCCTTCACGGACCGGCGCGCCGCCCACTACGGATTCGACGCCGGATTCCCACACCTGCGTGAGGGGGCTCTCCGGGCCGCTGCGCTCGCCGTCGTGGAGGTTTTCAAAGTCCTCTGAAGCGGCCATGACCTCGCGGACGTGCACGGCGTAGTTGGACCAGTCCGTGGCGATCCGGAACAGCCCGCCCGGTTCCAGGGCGCGGGCAGCCAGGGCGGCGAACTCCGGCTGGATCAGGCGGCGCTTGTGGTGGCGGGACTTGTGCCACGGATCCGGGAAGAAGACCCAGAGTTCGCTGACCGAGCCCGCTGGCAGCATGGTGGCCAGGACCTCCGGGGCGTTGGCTTCCACCACGCGGACGTTCTGCAGGCCGCGGCTGTTGATCTTGATGATGGTGTTCGCCAGCCCGGGCGTGTACACCTCCACGGCCAGGAAGTCCTTGTCCGGGTTTTCCGCAGCCGCATGGCAGATGGCGTCACCCAGCCCGGACCCGATCTCCACCACCAGGGGCGCCTTGCGGCCAAACTCGGCCTCGGCGTCGAACGTGTATTCCGGGTGTACCGAGGTGTTCGCGACGTGCCGGGGAACGTCAATCGCCCAGCGCTCGGCGTGCTCCTCCCAGGCTGCCTGCCGGCGGCCCTGCAGCCGGGTCCCGCGGCGCACAAAACTCACCGGCCGGCCGCCATAGGTGCCGAACGAAGCCTGCGTTCCGGGCGTGACGGGGCGGGGTGTTTGCGGGGTTTGGGGGGATTCACTCATCCCTTCCAGAATACCCGCGGGCGGACTACTCCTGCGGCGCCCGCATGCGCCGGCGCGAGTTCGCGAGGTGGCTGCGCATGGCCGCTGCTGCCGCGGGCCCGTCACCATCGGCGACGGCGGCCAGTACCGAGCGGTGTTCATGGACCACCTGCGCGAAGTGGTCACCGGAGTAGTGTGGCTGGCCGGTGATGAGGCGGGTCCGGGGCATGGCGATCATGGTCTGGCCCAGGGACGTGAGGCAGTCCAGGAAAAACGGGTTTCCGGAGGCCGCAGCCACCGCCCGGTGGAATTCGTAGTCCGCCTTCATGGCGTGGGCGGGGTGTTCTCCGCTGTCCACGAAGTCCGCCAGGGCTGCCTCTGCCGCCTTCAACTGCCGGTCCGTGCGGTTCACGGCGGCCAGTGCCGCGGCCTCGGATTCCACGCCGATCCTGAATTCCAGGAGGTGGAGACGGTCCTCCAGGGTGACGGGCGTGCGGGTGCCGGGTGCCGCCGTCGTACTTGCCGACGGCGGCGTCAGCGCAAAGCTGCCACGGCCCCTTTCGGTGGCCACGAGTCCTTCTGCCTGCAGGCGGGTGAGCGCGGCCCGGACCACCGTGCGGCTGACGCCGTGTTCGGTAATCAGGGTGTTCTCACTCGGCAGCTTTTCGCCAGGGCGGATGGCGCCTTCGACGATGCGGCTGCGGAGGTCCGCTGTCAGTTCTGCGGTCAGGTTCCGGCTCATGGCTCCTACGTTACGTGGCGGACGGCGCTCCGAACTGCACAGACTCGGTGGTCCATGCCCGTGCCTGGTCGCTCAGCGTGACGCCCAGGCCAGGGCGGTCCGGGACGATCATGCGGCCGTCCTTGGTTTCCAGGCGTTCGTTGAAGAGCGGATCCAGCCAGTCGAAGTGCTCCACCCACGGCTCACGCGGGTAGGCCGCAGCCAGGTGCAGGTGGATTTCCATGGCGAAGTGCGGTGCCAGGCCCAGCCCGCGCTCATCCGCGAGGGCGGCGAGCCGGAGGAACTGGGTAATGCCGCCGACGCGCGGGGCGTCCGGCTGGATGATGTCGCAGCTGTTGGCGTTGATGAGGCCCTTGTGCTCCGCCACGGAGGCCAGCATCTCGCCGGTGGCGATGGGCGTGTCCAGGACGTTGGCCAGGTGCGCGTGGCCTTCGAAGTCGTAGGCGTCCAGCGGCTCCTCGATCCAGACCAGGTTGAACTCTTCCAGCTGCCGGCCCATGCGCAGGGCAGTGGCGCGGTCCCACTGCTGGTTGGCGTCCACCATCAGCGGCACGTCCGGGCCGATGTGCTCCCGGATCCCGGCCACGCGGCGCAGGTCCTCGCGGCTGTCCGGCAGGCCCACCTTGATCTTGATGCCGCCGATCCCGTCCGCCAGGGACTGCGTGGCGCGCTCCTTGACCTCGTCCAGGGTGGCGTTGAGGAAGCCGCCGGAGGTGTTGTAGGTCTGCACGGAATCGCGGTAGGAGCCCAGCAGCTTGGCCAGGGGAAGGCCGGCCCGCTTTGCCTTCAGGTCATAGAGGGCAATGTCGATGGCAGCCAGTGCCTGGGTGGCGACGCCCGAGCGGCCCACCGACGCGCCGGCCCAAAGGAGCTTGGTGTAGATCCGGCCGATGTCGTTGGGGTCCTCGCCAATGAGCCCTTCGGCCACTTCCTTGGCATGGGCGTACTGGGCCGGGCCGCCGGCGCGCTTGGAGTAGCTGAAGCCCAGGCCCTGGTGACCCAGTTCCGTGGTGATCTCCGCGAACAGGAACACCACTTCGGTCATGGGCTTCTGGCGGCCCGTGAACACCTTGGCGTCGCTGATGGGGACGGCCAGGGGCAGGGTGGCGGTGGACAGTTTTACGTGTCGAATGAGGTCGACGGTGCTCATGGGTTCTCCTCGGCTGGAAGGGCGTCATCGCCACTCCACTGAGGATACAAGTTATTAACTTGTATATCAAGTTGTCTTTGGGTCGTCTTTGGGTAGCGGCTACCTCTCCAGGTCGAAATCCAGATCCAGGTCCTCCGGGGCGCTGAGCAGCCGCCAGGTGGTGGCCACCCGCGCGGTGGGCAGGGCGCTTGCGGCCGGCATCCGGTCCGCGGCCTCCAGATGCGCCAGGTCCAGGCCGGTCAGCGCAGCGACGTCCCGCACGGGCACCTGGAAGGTGCGGAACGGTCCCAGCGGCGGCGCCTCTTCGCGGGCGCCGGGTTTGGGGACGTCCGGGAGTTCGGCCAGCTGCGGCGTCTGGTCCACGATGTAGGCCGTGGCGGCAAGGGCGCCGTCTTGGATGAACGCGGCCACCTTGAAGAACCGCAGCGGAATCTGCACGCCGCGGTATACAGGGTCCTTGTCGCTGAAGATGGTGCCGGTGAAAACCACCAGGCGCCGCCTGTAGTCCGTGGCGTGGTCCAGCAGGTAGGACTCCAGGCCCAGCCACAGCTCCATGCCCTGGTTGAAGTCAGCTGCCTGCGGTGCGGAGTTTGTGTAATAGAACGTGTCCCGGTTGGCCTGTGCTGCCTCGGCCTCCGAGCTGCCCCACACAGCGGACGCCCGGCGGACCAGATGCCCGCGGTCGATGTCATTGCGGGCATACACCGCTTCGCCGGTCTGCTGGTCCGCCGGCACCCGGGGGTCCAGCCGCCAGTTGATGCCGGAGCGGTCCAGTTCCAGCAGCTTTTCGCCGTCGATTCCCAGGGCCGTGACAGCAGCCAGCCGCTTGTCCGGACGCAGCAGGACGGAGAAGTGCGTGTAGGGCAGCAGGATGGTGTCCACGCCGGGCAGCTCCGGGATGGGCAGGGCAGTCCCCAGGAACTGCTCATCGAAGCCTTGCCGGCCCGCGAGGTTGGCCGGTTCGCGGGCGTCTTGTGCGTCGCGAGCAACCGGCACGGGCATCAGTTCATCCATGCGCCGAAGCTATCAGGCCCAGGCGACAACAAGGTGAACGTGCCCTGTGAATCCGCGCCCGCCCTGCCCCGCAGAGCGGTAAGGTCGCGATCCATGATGGCCCGGTCGGGCTGGTCCATTTTGAAGCGTGCCGAAAGTCGTCGCTGTGACGGTCAATTTTGATGGGAGTTTTGGTATGACTTTTGGGACAGTCACGTTACGTGGATTTACGCGTTTCGAGATCCGGGGGGAGTATGCCTCTGGGCACCCTGCGTAACAGTAATCGTCTTCTGCGACACCGGACTTAGACGGGTATCGGATTCCTGCCGGGTTCCGGCCGTCGTCGAGCGCCTGCGAACGAATCCATTGAACCGCTGTTGTGGTGAGAGAACGGTCCTCGCTCGTAAGGTCGGAGATGGTCATTGTGTCAGATAAGGCCATTCCTGAAGCCTTGATTGCCGTTACCGTATCTGGGTGAGTGAGGTCGATCCGGGGGCGGGGGGAACTCGAGCCTGTAGATCGAGCGTTCCAGCCGCCAGTTGTGGTCCAAGCCGTCGACGGGCTTCCTTGCACGGCGCAGTTCGCCTAGAAGTCCATTTCAGAGAGATCCCTTGATCGTCTGCGATTTCTTGGAGGTCAGCGTAGCTCTTTGCCGAGGGTGCTTTGTAAGCGATCGATTCGGTGAAAGCCGTAGCCCTCGTATCGGCGCCGTAGATGTGCCATCTTCGTGCTACCTTTATGCCTTCTTTTTGCCAGTATTTTGACCGCCACCGCGGGGGTGGTTGGCGGCAGCATCAATCGGCAGTTCGCCGGAGAGCCGCAGGGTAAAACCTGCCGGGATGCCCTCAATCCACTCACGACCTGCAGTTATTGCGACAAGCTTGGGTAGCCCTTTGGCTAAGGCGAGTGTTGCTGCCGGCGTTTTTGGATCGAGGGTTCCTTGGGCGAAGTCATAGACAAACAAAGCCATCTTCACTTGCCTACCGAATTCGATTGATGCAGACGAGTAACCAGACAAGGAAAAGAAGAGCGCCGTCTTCCCCTCAGCGGTGGCCACACCGTAAATTTGTCGTACCAATGCGGGCGACACTGGGGCAGCATGGTGCTTAACTTCAGCAACGAAGCAGTTCGAAACCACGTCTGCTCCGCCGTCACGGGTTGCTTGAGATACCTGGCAGCCGGATTCACCCAGGAACTGCATCCAATCCCTCACCAAGAATTCCGCTTGACGATCAGTGCACGACGCCATTGCGGAGGGTTTCGGCCCTTGGGGGGTCCAGGCTAGGTCGGCGCGCGGCCTTTCGGCCATCTGGGCGGCCGGAACCGTGGCGACAGGCCTGGTGAATTCATACCAGGCATCATTGATCGCTAAGCCAAGTCGGCCAGCCAGTTCGGACTGGAGCTCGTCACGATGCTCGTGGTGAGGGTCATATCTTGCCCAATACCGTTCCTTTGCCCTGTAATAGCGTTTCTCCCGCGTGGACGCGATGACCCACAGGGCCACATAGCAAATCCAAAAAATGATTATGGCGGGAAGGAGCCCCTGATGTTCCGCCCCGTTCCCCGTCAAAATTGCAATGGCTACGACGGATGGAACGACGCTGCATATCCCTACGAGGGCCATAAAGTTCTGGGGAAAGCTGGGTCTCCGCGGCGGCGCCGGAAGACGACCAGGGCTTGGGAGGATCTGCTCGATCCTCCAACGAGCCCATTCGGTCATATAGGGATCGTTTGCATCTGGATGAATTCCCTTACGGACAAAATCGTTTGCTTGCTCTTTGAGTTCCTCGTCCAGGCGGGAGTAATCGATTTGAACTCCATCCAGCCTGTAGCCCCACATAATTCCTCCAGTTGGTGCCAGGATGCCTTGCACAGAGCCTGCAAAGGGGTCTCACCATTGACCTCACTAGTGCTGGCGATCGCTCGCGTCTTGATGCAACCGTTCTTGAGTTCTCAGCTGATGTGTGAGGTTCCGAAAGTAACAGCACTAGCGGCAAGTTGCTACCGGAAACTGAGTGAGGTCGTCGCTGGGCGGAAGAGTGTCCCAATTCCAGGGAAGCGGGACGCCGCCGATCGTTTGGCCTGATTGCAGTTGAGGGACCTCCCGACACAACAGATCGTGCGTATTCGGGCCCTTCGAGTACCGAACTGTGTGTCGTGCTGGGGACAGAACCGCAACACCTCCCACGGTGAGCTGGATTCCGACCAGTATCGCGTACTTTTCGGAACTTGCGTTCTACGGTTGATATATGGATGCGCTCACAGCAGGCGAGTTAGGCCCGGACCTTACGTGGTTTGTTCTTGCGATGCGCCGACTGGAATGGGGGTACGCCCAGTTGCGAGAGGGTGAGTGCGACCCGCGCTGGGAAACATCGGAGTTCGATACAGACGTGGGTGAAGTTCTCAACGACGCTGGTGCCAATCTGTACTATTTCTCGGTGACCCGAAGCTTGAAATCCGCCACGCGCTGCTATCAAGCCGCAGTGCTCCTGCTCAAAGAGCCTTACGGGGCGATCCCGGTCGAAAATTTACTCCGCGCTGCTCTACTGGCTACGGTAAAGGCACTCTTTATCCTTCAACCAAATAAGCGGAAATCACGCGAAGCTAGGTTTGGGCACCTCTACCACGCAGATAGGTCCGCTCTCGAATATGCAGCATTTCGGGAGTTGAAACTCCTCGGCCTCGAAGTGCCGAACGACGATTCGAAGCAACCTCAACCGCAAGTTATCCAAGAGTCGAAGATCATCAGGGACGTGCTCGATGACCTTGTCGCTTACGGCAACTGCTTGTGTGATGGCAGAGCTTGTCCTCAAAGAGATATCCAGGGCTTTCGTCACCGAGTCTTACTTCTTTGGGACTGCTGAAGGTTTGATTGACACTTTGCCTGTGAGGATTTGATCCTTGCGGGTGGAAGGATGTTCATCATGCCCAAAGCCTTTCCCGAAGAATTCCGCCGCGATGTCGTCGCGGTTGCCCGCAAGGGCGAAGCGCCCATCATCCAGATCGCCAAGGACTTCGGTGTCTCGCCCGCTGCCCTGCACCGCTGGATGAAGATCGCCGACAGAGAAGACGGCGTGAAGTCCGGGGCGGTGTCCGATGACGCCGCGAAGT
This sequence comes from Pseudarthrobacter sp. J47, assembly GCF_049810315.1. Taxonomy (GTDB): domain Bacteria; phylum Actinomycetota; class Actinomycetes; order Actinomycetales; family Micrococcaceae; genus Arthrobacter. The sequence continues at coordinate 3,452,964 of NZ_CP187358.1, read as the reverse complement.
TGCGGGAGGCCAACAAACGCATCCGGCTCCTGGAACAGGAAGCCGAAGTCATGCGCCGTGCCGTGGCCTACTTGTCCCGGGACATCAACCCAAAAAAATGATGTACCCGCTGGTCCGCGAGCTGGCTGCCAGGGACGCCCCGATCCGGGTTCCCGTGGCAGTGTCCTGCCGGGTACTGAATTTCTCCAGACAGGCCTACTACCAGTGGGCCGCCAATCCCGTCCCGGCCCGGGACTGGGAAGAAGCGCATCTGATCAACGCCGCCATCGATCACCACCGGGACGATCCTGCCTTCGGATACCGGTTCATCGCCGATGAGATCAACGCCGGTCCCGGCCCTGGGGCCAGTGAACGCCGGATCTGGCGGCTGTGCTCGGAGAACGGCATCCTCTCGGTGATCCACCGCCGGCGCCGGTCAGGGCTCAAGGCCGGCCCGCCGGTCCACGATGACCTCGTCGAACGGGACTTCAGCGCCACGGCACCGAACCGGAAATGGCTCACGGACATCACCGAGCACCACACCGGGGAGGGCAAGCTGTACCTGTGCGCGATCAAGGACCTTCACTCAAACCGGATCGTCGGGTACTCGATGGACGGGCGGATGAAAGCGTCCCTGGCCGTCGCCGCCCTGGACCACGCCGTGGCCCTCAGGAAACCGGCGGGCACGGTGGTCCACTCGGACAGAGGGTCCCAGTTCAGATCCAGAAAGTTCGTCCTGGCCCTGAACACCTACGGCCTGAACGGATCGATGGGCCGGGTAGGGGCATGCGGTGACAATGCAGCGATGGAATCGTTCTTCTCCCTGCTGCAAAAGAACGTCCTGAACCGGAAACGATGGGAGACCCGGGCCGAGCTCCGGCTGGCCATCACGACCTGGATCGAGCGCAGCTACCACCGCAAACGCCGTCAACGTGCCCTCGGACGGCTGACACCAATCGAGTTTGAGACAATAAAAAACGCGGCCTCAGCCGCGTAAGAAATTATCAACCCCAGCTGTCAACTAAACCTTCAGCAGTCCCTTTGGTGGCAATATAGCTCCGTTAGTCACGTCAATATCTGGCATGTTGAAAAGCTTTCCAGAGCGTCCCCCAGTGGCGATGGGTACACCACCGGCGACCTAGGCCGGGCTTTCCACGATTTGAGCTGGCTCTACACAGAGGCCGTCGTGCGCTTCCATCAGCGATATCACCTGCCTGACAAACTCTCGCCCCTCGAACCGCACGCAGCACGCACCTTCCGCTAGCTCACCACAGCAATCAGTTGTGGTCCGTTGCGGACTGACCGGATCTCTTGTCAACGATCATCGGGGTCAACAGCGTGCGCAACAACGGGCCGGAACTTGTTGATCCGGCCGAGGGGGCATTCACATAGGCCCGTCTAGCGATTATCAGCCGACGGCGGGGGGTGACCCAATGGAAGGCCCTGCTTCCAAGGAGGTGGAACTGCGCTGCCTCACCTTGCGCTGAGCGCAGAGCTGGCACCCAGTTCAGCGGAACGCTCAGCTGCCGCCCCTTGATTGGTCCTTCTCAAGTTGAATGCCGAGTTCTTGGATGGCCATCATGTAGGGGCGATCCTTCTCTCGCGTTTCTTCATCCAATTCGATAAAGGGCCGAATCGCCTCGTGGTCTGGATCGGACGCTGACTGCCAGGAAGCCCATGCGTCATGAACGTTTTCGAGAGTAACGTCTCGGCCCTTGACCAAGGTCAGAAGGGCGTAAAGCCGGTATAGCGTCTGTGCATCCCTCTTAGGGCGAAACTGCTCTGGCAAGGCCTGCTCGATGCGCATAGCAAGTATCGTGGACGCCACCTGGGCACACGGTCCTGTTTGAGTTCCAACTGTCAATGGCCATTACGTTCTGCCCATGGGCGGCCAGTTGATGTGCCCGCTGGTGGCCAGTAAAACTGCCCGGTTATGGCCAACAGATCTGCCCACTGATTCGTTTCGGCGGGGTCGGCCATCGTTGGGTTGGTCAGTTCAAGCGGGTCACTCCTTTTCCGGCGAGGGCCTGGGTAAGACGGACGGAATCGCCGCTGGTCTGGCAGACGTGGGCGTGGTGCAGCAGTCGGTCAACGGTGGCGGTGGCGAGGGTTTTGGGCATGAGCTCATCGAACCCGGCGGGGTGGAGGTTGGAGCTGATCGCGACGGAGCGTTTTTCGTAGGCTGCGTCCACGACCCGGTAGAGGCCTTCGGCGGCGTCCGTGGCCACGGGCAACAGACCAATATCATCGATGACCACGAGCTCGGCGCGCAGGATCCGGGCAACGGCCCGGGTGACGCTGTCATCGGTTCGGTGGGCGCGGATGAGGACGCCGAGGTCCTCGAGCCTGAACCAAGCGACCCGCATTCCGGCTTCGACGGCCTGCTGGCCGAGGGCTTCGAGGAAGAACGTCTTCCCCGTCCCCGAGGGCCCGCAGACGACCAAGTTTTCCCTGCGGGTGATCCATTCCAGGGTCCGCAGTGCCTGCTGGGTCGGGCCCGGGATGGAGGACGACGCTGCAGGGTCCCACGCCTCGAAGGTCTTCCCGGTCGGGAACCCGGCTGCTTTGCGGCGGGAAGCGAGCATGGACCGGGCCCGGCCGGCGGCTTCCTCCGTGAAGAGGGCCTTGATGACCTCGGCCGGTTCCCACCGCTGGGCGCGGGCGGTCGCGATCAGGTCCGGGGCCAGCGCCCGGGCGTGGGGCATTTTCAGGGACCGCATCAGGGCCTCCAGGTCCGCCGGTAGCGGCGGAGCCACGGTATTGGTCGTGGTGACGGGGCTCATCGGGCCTCCTCCGGCGTGGTGATGGTTGCGGGGTTGCCGATCGCGGCCCACGCCCCTGTTCCTTGGGTGAGGGAGGTGGCTTCGTTGGCGGCGTGGGTGGTAGTGCGGCGGATGTTGGCGTTCAAGATCGAGGCGAGGTCCGGGTGCGCGAACCGGCCGTGCAGGGCGGCGTCGCCCAGGGCCCGGTCGACCTGATCAGTGCCGGCGATTTTGGCCAGCGTAACGGCTTCGGCCATTTTCACGTTCATCCTTGCGGTCCCGGCCGCGGCGGCCTCGACGAGCCAGGTTCTGGCGCCTTCGCCGATGGCCAGGAACGCGGCCTCGTCCGCGCTGCGGGCCCTCACCTCGTAGTCGCCGGGGAGCTTCGCCCGGGTTCCGGGGAAGTGTTCGTCGTTGATGGCGGGGCTGCCGGGCCGTGCCCGTTCGTGGCGGGCGACTTCGACGGGCCCGGTCGTGCCGTGGTGGACGATGATGACCTGCTCGCCGGGCCCGGTGCCGTGGGTGCGGACGAACACCCGGGCTCCGAGCAGGTGGGCCGGGACGGAGTACTGGGCGTTTTCGAAGGTGACCATTGGGGTGTTCTCCGGAACGCCGCGGGCCAGGCCGAACGCGACCGTGTGGGCGGTGTCCGGGATCCGGTGCAGCCGCGGGGCTTCCTCGGCGAGCATGGCCGCGGGTTTCCGCCGCGTCGTCCGGTGCTCACGGTGATTGACCTCGTCCATGAACGCCGTGCAGGCGGCCTCGAGCTCGGCGAAGGTGCGGTAGTCATCGCGGAGGTTGGTGTCTTTGGGCACGAGGTCGGCCTTGGCGAGTTTCACGGACGCTTCGACTCCGCCTTTGGTGGCCGGGTCCGCCGGTTGGCAGGTCAGCACGGTCACCCCGTAGTGCCGGGCGAAGTCCAGGGTCTGCTGGTTGCGCACCGGGACCCCGGCGACGTGGGCGGTGGTGACGGTCTTCTCGTTGTCCGTGAGGACATAGGTCGGCGCCCCTCCGAGGATCCGGAAGCACCGGTCCAGGGCCGCGAACACGCTCGGCGCGGTCCTGTCCCTGAGCGGGATCACGATGCGGAAGCGTGAGAACGCCAGCCAGGCCACGAAAAGGATGGTCTTCACCCCGCCGATCCGGGGCCCGTCGCCGAAGTCGTACTGCAACCACATCCCCGGTTCTGTGATCCACGGCCGGTGGACGCGGGTGTGGCCCAGCCGCCACGCGGCTTTGACCTGCGCGATCGCCCGGCGGGTAGACCGTTCCGAACCGGTGTAGCCCAGAGCGAGGAGCTTTTCGTGGGCCTTGTCGGCCCGGATCCGGCCCTTGGAGGCTTCGATCCATTCCTCGATCTTGGGCAGGAACGCGTCGGTGACCCGGCCGCGGGCCGCGGGTTCCCCGATCGGCCGGCCCGCGTCACGGGCGGTGACGTGTTTAGCAACGGTGTGGTGCGAGCAGCCCGTGAGCTCCGCGGTGGCGCGCAACGATCCGGTCAGATCGTAGGCAGCAAGAATTTCCATGATTTCTCCGTCAGACTTCATACAGGGCCTCTTCCTGGTTCGCTTTTGGTGCGCTTAGACACCGTCATCAAACCGCAGGGAGAGGCCCCCACCGCTTAAAGACGCGGCAGGAACAAGTAAGGAAGTGGGCAGATCTCATGGCCACCGGCGGGCAGTTCTGCTGGCCGCCAGCGGGCACTTTCGTGGCCGCCTATGGGCAGTTTTTCATGGCCGCTAACATCCAACCACTCTTGGCGAAAAACTTTGACTTCAAAGTGATGGTCTTCGATCTCGTTTATGACTTTGAACTTGGCGGAGTTGAGCTCGCGGTAGCTTCGGAGTTGCAGCCACCAGACTATGGCGACCAGCACGCCTGCAACACTTAATGCCGTAAGCAGTTCGGGGTGGGCTACGGAGTTACTACCAAGGTACTGGGCCATGATGGGGGCACCGAGAATAAGTGTCTCCAGGCTGAGGTAGAACTGGTTGGCCGTACCCCTTCGGGCAGAAACACGATCAGCCATCTCCACTGCAAGTTTGTACAACTCCAGAGTCGGCTGTTCGGGTTTCTTCCTCACCGGCTGCCGCCTATGAGGCTCTTTAAGTTTGGCCAGTTCCAGGCGTACAGCTTGTCCGCGGGCAAAGCAGCGGAGGGCTTCATGTTGACGCCAGCGCTGTACCCAGCCAACAGAAAGTAGGGGATGTTGGCCTGTCTTGCCAATTGGATTTCAACGTCGACACCAGTTGCCAGGTGCGTGTGGTGGCCGCAGATTACGGCTACGACATCGCTCCTGACAATGCGCTGTCTGGCTTTCTCCTTCCAGTCCCATGACGGCTCCTTGATTGACCAGTCGTGAACCTCGAAAGGCGAATCGTCCAACCTGGATTGCCCCACCAAGGCCTGTCTGAGAAACGCGTCGTGGTCGTAGTCAAAGCTGATGAAAACACGAGTAGCCACTTTTTTCCTTGTCCGCACTGAGGGGATGTAACCAAGGTTGTTCCCTGGGTAGGTTCAGCCTATCGGCCGCTGTACAGCAGGGATTGGCGCATCTCGTAACCTGTAAGACATTCCACGGCGGCATGGCTTCACCATCAGGACGTCAGAGCGCGTTTGTTACGTACCTGACCATTGTTTCGCTTGTTTGATGGCAACCAAAAGCATTGGGTACTGAGACCTCCGCTCTCCTGGTTCGTTGAAGTCGCGTCTTCAACTAACTGAGCTGCGCGAACACCGGCTGGTTATCGGAACCACCGGATAACTCGGCTGAAGGCTATTACGAATGGCAAAAGACTGGCGATGGCAAGAAGATCCCAAACTACCTCTACTCGGAGAATGAGCCGCTGCTGGGCTTCGCCGGCCTGTATGAGTAGTGGTTTGATTCATCCCTGCCTGAAGATGACCAAGGCAGGTGGCTGCTCAGTTGCACCGTGGTGACAACGACCAGCGGGTGGCGTCACCTCTCCGGCGTCCTGAAAGAATGGGCCCGTGACCCAAGCAACCAACGCAGCACAGGACCTCGAAACCGACCGGCCCGGCAACCGCCGCCGCCTCGCTTTCCTGGGGGTCTGCCTGGTGCTGATCGGGTTGAACCTGCGCACTGTCTTCTCCAGTTTCTCTGCGGTGCTTCCGGAACTGACGTCCGACGTCGGCCTGCCGGGCTGGGCGGTGGTGGTGCTCACCACGGTGCCGGTCACCCTGTTGGGCGTTTTCGCCCCGCTGGCACCCTTCCTGGCGCGCCGATTCGGGGCTGAGCGTGTGCTGCTTGGCGCCATGGCAGTGCTGACCGCGGGGCTGCTGATCCGCCCGTCGGAGCTGCCGGGAGCGGGCCACCTGCCTACGCTCCTCGCCGGAACGGCGCTGTGTGGGGCGGCGATTGCTCTCTGCAACGTCCTGCTGCCCGGTGTGGTTAAGCGGGATTTCCCCGTCCGCCTCGGGCTGATGGGCGGCCTCTACACAACCGCGATCTGCGCGTCCGCAGCGCTGGGAGCCGGCGTCACTTACCCCGTCTACACGGCTACGGGGGAGTGGACCGCGGCGCTGTGGTTCTGGGCGGTTCCTGCCGCCGTCGTACTTCTTCTGTTTCTGCCGCTGGCACTCCGGAAGCACACGGACCCGGCTCCGCCCGCGGGTGGCGGTGTCAGCGTGTGGCGCTCCAGTGTTGCATGGCAGGTGACGATGCTTATGGTGCTGCAGGCCATGATGTCCTTCAGCGGGTTCGCGTGGCTGTCCCCGATCCTGCGTGAACGCGGCGTCGACGGCGGGACGGCAGGCTTCCTGGTGGCGGCCTGCATTGTGCTGCAGATGCTGGGGTCGCTGTTCGCGCCGGCGCTCGCAGCCCGGATGTGGGACCAGCGGGCCATTAATACGGTGGTGGCGCTGATGACCGGATCCGGGTTTGCGCTGTGCATTTTTGGTCCCCTGGAGCTGGTCTGGGTGTGGGTTGCCCTGCTGGGCCTGGGGCAGGGAGCCCTGACCGCCGTCGCCCTGACCATGATCATGCTCCGCACCCGCGACGGACACACTGCCGCGCGGTTGTCCGGGATGATGCAGGGCGTGGGCTACGGACTGGGCTCCAGTGGCACGCTCCTGGTGGGCCAGCTGCACCAGGTGACGGGGACGTTTGCCGCTGCCGGAGTACTGTTCCTGGTGGTGGGATCGCTGGCCGCGGTGTTCGGCTACCGGGCGGGGATCAAGAGGTACGTGGGCGGCTGATCCCGCCCTTACGCGGACTCACTGCGTTCCAGGGGCAGGTCCTTGCCCTCACGACGGGTGAGCGAAGGCCCCGATACGAATGACGGGGTCACCGAAAGTCCAACTCGTAAGTATGAGAGTTCAACCTTAGTGGCCAGAGATCGTTTCTTAGAGGAAGTCCCCGTCCCCATTTAGGGACGGGGACTTCCTCGCGCCTAGGGAATGTTTATCGAGGTTTGTCCGGTTTATCTGCCTTGATGAGGAAGCGCTGACTACAGACCTGGAAACTTCCGGTTTGAACGATGTGGTTGTGGATACGCCAGAGTTGGTCACGGTGGGTGTCAGACCTGAAACCAGGTGCCTGCCAAGGTACGGCGCGGAGCTGGAAAACGACTGCTCCTATATCGAGAAAGCGTGTTGATACGGTTGCTTCGCTCACGTGGCAATTTTCGAATCCGGCTGCCCTCACGTTGTTTCGGAGGTCGTGGGTAGAGAGGGGTGCGCCCGGAGTGTTTGACTCCGGTATCCCCAGCGCTTTGTTGAACTCGATGTCATTTTTTGCCCCTACCTGCTGGGTTAGCAGTGTTCCCCCGGGGCGCAGTGCCCGAGAGAACTCGTTCAGATTCATGTATCCGTGACGGTTAAGGACGAGATCGAATGATTCGTCCGAGACTGGCAAACGGTCCGTTATGCGCTCTCTTACTTTCACACCAAGTGGCTGTAGACGTTGAGCGCTAATGGTGAGGTTCGGAGGGTATGGTTCCACTGCGACACTGCCACGTGGAGGTTTGAGCGCTGCGAATATCTCGCCTCCTCCAGTGTCTACGTCTAGCGCCCGATATGACGCCGCTACTAAGGCGGACGCGGCCCCAAGGTAATCCCACGGAAGTGGCGTACTGACCGCGCGGCCATTCAGGAACCCGAAATCCCATCCTTCTAGGTGAGCCGCATCGGCTTCCGCGATGAGCTGGTTGAAGAGTTGACGTTGTGATGCTGACAAGAGAATCTCCTTCAAAGTTTTTTGTCAGCGCTGACCAGCCGTCCACTTCAATGAACGGCGTCGGCCACACGTAGCCCAAGCACGGCCTGGGTGGCCCGCAGCGCCAGAAATTTTGGCGAGCGGGCTACTTATCTCGTCGGATCACACCATTAGCCTGCCATGCGTTCTTCATTTTCAAAGATCATTTCTCTGCGCGCTGGACTACGGAACGGGTTCGTTCAGCAGCCCCTGAACTCAGGCGGACCCAGCTCGTACACGATTAGATCCCTTCTCTTCGCACTCGATCTCTGCCAGGGTTACGCGCAACTGCTGCTTCGCCCGGGATAACCGTGAGCGGGCAGTCGACGGATTGATGCCAGAACGGCCGCTGCCTCGTGGGACGCTAAGCCATCCCAGTAGGTAAGTCGGACGAGCTCGGCATCCTCGTCCGGTAGCCGGTCTAGTGCGTCCCGCACCTCGATCGCGGTGTCATCCCATGTGGGGCCGTTCATGAGCCGCATGTCATTCACCAGCCGCTCAACCGCCGCAGAACGCCGTGCCAACGTACGACGGGAGTCCCGCAATACGTTGTGCGCGGTAACGAACAACCACATCCGCCCCTGCGTAGGATCCGTCGGCACTCTTCGGCGTAACTTCCAGGCGGTGAGCAGCAACTCGCCGAGCGCCTCAGCTGCATCGGAGTCGTTCAGAAGGCGTCGCTGGAAGTACCGCAGCAGGTCCTCCGCATTGTGTCGGACAAGTTCATCGATCGATGCCGCCGCCTCCCGTCCGCTGGTCATCGGCAACCCTGTGCCATGCTGAACAGCATTACGGAAGGTTCGTCGTCCGAGGTGAGCCCACGGTCCCTCAGCTCGGCATACAGGAGGTCCGCGGCGGTGCGGATCATGGCGTCCTGTGCGATTTCTTCCGGAGTGAGTTTCATGGCTATCTCTTCCGGAGTGTGGTGCACGACTCCTGGTCTACCGACGCCGTTCCTGCGGTCTTCCTCCGTCTCCAGCCACGCCGTCCACTCCGAGGTGTCAAGGGCGTCGAGGTCGATCCCTGCGAGGATCTCACGGGCGGCAATAACAACCGGTGCGTCGTCGGCGACACCGTCTGGCTTCACTTGGATACCGGTGAAGCAGGTCTGCCCGTTTGGTCCGGGGAACTGGTGCACGTTGTCGGCTGTCCAACCCCAAGGCGTGTGCAGGTCGTTGCCTGCGACAGCGATCGTCCCGCCCCCGACAATTGCGACCGAAGCTGCCACGCCCATCGCCCACTTGCGCAGCCTACGCCCACGTCGGGCGCGCGCTTCTTGCAGGATGCGTGTGCTGTGCTCGGCTAGACCCAGCGGAATGGATACCTGCGGGGCCGCCGCACGGATTCGCGTTTCGAGATCGAGGTCATTCATGAGGGTGCCGCCTTCCTGAGAGAAGCTTTACCAGTACATGGCCGGAAATCGCACGATTGTCCACGGCTGCACGAGTTTCTTCGGACCAGATCTAGCCTGCGCCACACCTCCACCCCGCCGAGCCCCGCGTTCTGTGACAGGGATGGCATCGGCTTCGGATGCTCGTGCCTGCCTTCCGACCTTCGGAGTACGTTTGGAGAATGAAAGAAAGGTTCGCTGATCGGGTGACGGTGCCTGATGTTGTCGGGCTGCCATTTCACGTCGCCCGTGATGTGGCATGTGATGCCGGAGTGAGCCTGGCGAATCCTGATCCGGACGGCCCGCCAATCGGAGCTCTGGCCTGGCCTGGACTGTTCTACATCACGTCGCAATGTCCCGCCGCCGGTACCATCGTCTATCGCTGGGATTCTGTGGCCGTCGAGGTTGTCGCGCACGGAAACGCGGAATCCAACGCTTGGCTGAAGCGCCCTGATGCTCCGCCCGCGGATTCGGCCCATGCCACGACTCCGCAGCCCGAGCAATGCGTCGATCTCACGGAGACAGAGCCCCCATTGGAGTGACCCGAGGGCCTAGCTGTCGCCGTTGGTCGGTTCCCAGCGAAGTGCCCCTGAGCCTCCGGCACCAAGGACGTCGTCCGGGTTCTGCAGCCGGCAGGCCTTCAGGCTCAGGCAGCCGCAGCCGATGCAGCCGTCCAGGTCCCGCCGCAGATGCTCCAGGGCTGCAATCCGCTGGTCCAGTTCGGTCCGCCACAGCCGGGAGAGCCTGGTCCAGTCACGTTTGGTGGGCGTCCGGCCATCCGGCAGCGACTCGAGGGCAGTCCGGATGTCCTTCAGCGGGATGCCCACCCGCTGCGACACCCGGATGAACGCTACCCGCCGCAGCGCATCACGGCGGTAGCGGCGCTGGTTTCCTGGGGAGCGCTCAGAACTGATCAGGCCGCTGCGCTCATAGAAATGCAGGGCCGACGGCGCCACTCCGCTTCGTTGGGACAACTCACCGATGGTGAGGGTGTGGTGCGCCGTGGTGCCGGTCTGTGGCATGCTTCCCCCAAGTGGTCCGATGCGGGGCTGCTGCCGCCTTGACCTCAACAATAGTTGAGGTTCTAGCGTTGCGTCCATGACTACGAACCAGGCCTCCACCGTGAGCGATTCCAGCCCTCCCAAAGACTCCCAGCCGGACCCCAGTTCCGGGGTCTCGACGAGCTCGACCACCGGCGCTGGGGCCCCGACCACCGGTGGCATCCTGAGCCGCCCCTACCTTCTCGCCACTATTGGTTCCTGCGCGCTGGTGTTCCTCAGCGCCTTCGAGTCGCTGGCAGTCACCACCATCATGCCGCTGGTCAGCCGTGAACTGGACGGTGCTGCGCTCTATGCGCTCGCTTTCGCTGGGCCGCTGGCCACCGGCGTGATCGGGATGGTGGCCGCGGGGAACTGGTCCGACAGGCGCGGCCCTGCATTGCCCCTCTATACGTCAGTGGCGCTGTTTGTAGCAGGCCTGCTGATCGCTGGAACATCCGTCAGCATGGGCTCGCTGGTGGCCGGCCGGCTGGTCCAGGGGCTGGGCGGCGGTGCCATCACCGTGGCCCTGTACGTTGTGGTGGCCCGCGTCTATCCGCCGGTGCTGCACGCCAAGATCTTCGCGGCGTACGCCGCCGCCTGGGTCATCCCTTCGCTGGTGGGGCCCGTGGCTGCGGGCGTGGTGGCCGAGGTGTTCACCTGGCACTGGGTGTTCCTGGGCGTTGTGTTCCTGGTGCTCCCGGCCCTGGCCATGATCGTCCCGGTCCTCCGCGGAATCCAGCACGAGCCCCCGGCGGAAGCAGTCCGCTGGGACCTTGGCCGCCTGGCGTGGGCTGCCCTGGCCGCCGTCGCGGTTTTGGGACTGAACCTGTCCAGCCAGATCCGTGTGGAAGGCCTGGCCGCAGCCGGACCGCTCGTGTCCACTGCCGCCGTCGTGGTTGCCGTCCTCGCGGTGCGTCCGCTGCTGCCGCCGGGAACGCTCATGTCCCGGCGGGGGCTGCCGAGCGTCATCCTGTGCCGCGGCGTGGTGTCCGCAGCGTTCTTCGGTGCCGAGGTGTACCTGCCGTACCTGCTGATTGAGCGCTACGAGTTTACTCCCGCGTTTGCCGGGGTGGCCCTCACGTTCGCCGCGCTCGCCTGGGCCACTGCGTCCATGGTGCAGGGGCGTCTGGGCGGCAGGCTGGAACACCGCACGGCCGTCTGGACAGGCACCGGCCTGGTGGCGGTGGCCGTTGCCGCGGTCCTGGCGACCGCCGCGCTCAACTGGCATCCCGCCGTCGCGATTGCCGCCTGGGTGTTCGCCGGCGGCGGCATGGGCCTGATGTACCCGCGGCTGAGCGTTATGACCCTGGCCATGTCCACCAAGGAAACCGAGGGCTTCAACAGCTCCGCCATGTCTATCGCAGACTCCCTGGGCGGCGCACTGGCGCTCGCTGCGACGGGCCTGGTGTTTGCCGCATTTACGACGGCGGCAGGATCCTTTGCCGGTGTCTTCGCCTTCGCGGCGGTGCTGGCAGTGGCGGCAGTGCTGGTAGCTCCCAGGGTCTCCGGAAAACGCGAACCTAGTTCCCGGTAACCAGCCTGGTTGCCCGGACCACGGCATCTCCTGCCGTGAAATCCCGCCCGTCCGGTGCAGTGGCATTACGCTCGCGCACGGTACAGACCTCAACCTGCCATTGCGGTGCTTCCAGGCGAAGTTCGGCCACGACGTCCTCCTGGGTGAAGAACATGTCAGATCCCTCGTGGCTTCCTCCCGGGGGCAGGTGCTCCGGATGATGGCCAACCACCAGCAGCGTCCCGCCCGGCGCCACTCCGGCCGCCGCCGTGGCCAGTGCCTGCTGCCACGGCAGGGCGGGGGAGTGCAGGAACTGGGCCGAAACAAGGGCGAACTCCGGCTCCGGAGTCCATTCGGAGAGGTCGTGCTGCTCCCAGGAGATCCGGCCGCCGTGGACGTGCCCGCTGGTGCTGGCATGCTCCCTTGCCCGCTCGAGCGCCACCTCGGACACGTCCACGGCAGTCACCGTCCAGCCCTGCTCGGCGAGCCACAGGGAGTCAGCACCTTCGCCGCAGCCCAGGTCCAGGGCCTTGCCCGGTTTGAGGCCTTCGGCTTCCTTGACGAGCTGCGGGTTGGGCCGGCCGCTCCACACCTGCGGGCGGGCCGAATACATCTCGTCCCACATCCGGGCATGGTCCGCGTCTCCGGCGTCGTGAGTATGGTGCATCATGCCTCCAAGCCTGCCTCGGCGGATAAGCAACCGCAATACCGGCCCCGGAGGTTCGGCAGTTCGGTGGTTGAGCTTGTCGAAACCCGGGCGGTGGGCGCGGGATGCTAGACTGGTGGAACTTGATGTGCAGTGATGCCCGCTTTGCTCCTTGTTTGGAGGCCCATTCTTTGGGAAGCGGGCTTTTTCATGTGAGAGGCACATCCTGCGTCGATGAACGCGTTCTATTTGGTCCCGGCCCAAGCCCCAGAAGGCTGAAAGCCCGGTTGACCACCTGACTTTTCTTCGGCGAACCCTTGGGCCAACCGGCACCGGGGGCCGATATCCGCACGGATACCGCCTGAAAGACCGTATAAATACATGACTACTTTTGCTGCCCTCGGAACCCCCAAGGCACTCGCAGACACTCTGACCGCACAGGGAATCGTTGAGCCGTTCCCCATCCAGGTCAAGACCCTCCCCGACACCCTGGCCGGACGCGACGTCCTGGGCCGCGGACGCACCGGCTCCGGCAAGACCATCGCCTTCGCCATCCCGCTTGTAGCACGACTCGCTGAGCGGGAAGCCAAGCACTTCCGCAAGCCCGGCCGCCCCATGGGCCTGGTCCTTGCACCCACCCGTGAACTGGCCACCCAGATCAACGCCACGATCGAGCCGCTGGCCAAGGCTGCCGGCCTGAACACCACCGTGATCTACGGCGGCATCTCCCAGGCCCGCCAGGAGAAGGCGCTGCGTGCCGGCGTCGACATCGTCATTGCCTGCCCCGGCCGCCTGGAGGACCTGATCCGCCAGCGCATCCTCACCCTCGAGGCCGTGGAAATCACCGTCCTGGACGAGGCCGACCACATGGCTGACCTGGGATTCCTGCCCGTGGTCAAGAAGCTCATGGACATGACCCCCAGCCAGGGCCAGCGACTGCTGTTCTCCGCAACCCTGGACAACGGCGTGGACAAGATCGTCCAGCGCTACCTGTCCAACCCGCTGACCCACTCCGTGGACGATCCGCAGGCCGCGGTCACCACCATGGAACACCACGTCCTGGTGGTCAACGACCAGACCGTCAAGAAGCAGCTGATCGTTGAGCTTGCTTCCGGTGCCGGCCGCCGCGTCCTGTTCATGCGGACCAAGCACCACGCCCGCAAGCTGGCAAAGACCCTGACCGACGCCGGGATCCCGGCTGTTGATCTGCACGGCAACCTTTCGCAGAACGCCCGTGACCGCAACCTGGCTGAGTTCTCCTCCGGCGACGTCCGCGTCCTGGTGGCAACCGACGTCGCGGCCCGTGGTGTGCACGTGGACGACGTCGAACTGGTGATCCACGTTGATCCGCCCACAGAGCACAAGGCGTACCTGCACCGCTCAGGCCGTACGGCCCGCGCCGGTTCGGACGGCACCGTTGTGACGCTGACCCTCCCGGAGCAGCAGAGCGACGTCAAGAAGCTGATGAAGGCTGCCGGCGTCGAGGTTAACTTCGAACGCGTCACCGCCAACTCACCGCTGGTTTCCGAACTGGTGGGCGAGATCGCTGACAAGGTTGATCCCCGTACCCGCGCAGCACTGCTGGCTGCCAAGTCCAACCAGGGCGGCGGCACCTCCACCGGAGCCAACGCCCAGCGCAAGCGCGCCAACCGCTCCGCCCAGGGTTCGCCGACTGCCGGTGGCCGTGGCGGTCGCGGTGGCCGTGGACGCGTTTCGGCTGAGTCCACCCGCACCGATGTTCCCCGCGCCGAGCGCCGCGCTGTTGCCTTCGAAGGCCGCACCGAGGCCCGCGCCGCAGTGGACCGCATGAACGAGCAGAACGAGGACCGCGCCATCGCAGCGGCGGCAGCACGCCGCAACGCACGTGGCCGTGGCACCGCAGCCGGCACGCACCGCAACGACGTCCCCGCGGCAGGTGGCCGTGCATCGGCCGGCCGCGGTTCGGACGGCCGCGCAGCTGAAGGCCGCACCGATTCACGCATCACCCGCAGCGCCGCACCCCGTGGCGGCACCGGCCGTCCGGCAACCGGCGGCGGACGCCCCGCTACCGGCGGTGGCCAGCGCAGCGGCCGTCCCGCAACCGGCCAGCGTGCAGCTGCCACGGGCGGACAGCGCTCCGGCTCTGCATCCAGCAATGGTGGCAACGGTGGCAACAAGGCCGTTTGGTCCTCGAACACCGGTGGCACGTCCGGCGGATCCTACGGTTCAGGCACCGGCAACGGTGGCGGCCGTCCCGCCCGCAGCGGCCCCCGCCGTGCGTCGGCTCCGGCCTCCAACGAGCGCCGCGGCCGCTAGTCCCCACCGGCCGGTGATCGAGCCTGTCGAAACCCGGTCCTCACCAGCCCCTGGCGCGCCACTCTTCCAGGTGCGGGCGTTCGGCGCCCAGCGTGGTCGGCTTGCCGTGGCCCGGGTGGACGAACGACTCGTCCGGGTAGGCATCGAACAGTCGCTCAGTGACGTCGTCGATCAGCTGGTTGAACCGGGCAGGGTCCTTCTGGGTATTGCCCACGCCGCCCGGGAACAGTGAGTCTCCGGAGAAGATGTGCGCCGGGCCGTCCGCGTCCTGGTACACAAACGCGATCGATCCCGGGGTGTGTCCGCGCAGGTGGACCGCCTTCAACTCAAAGCCGTCCACGGCTACCCTGTCCCCGTGTTCCAGGGTGCGGTTGACCGCAACCGGTAACGCCTCGGCGTCGTCCGTTCCTGCAACAGTGGGTGCTCCGGTGGCCTCCACCAGCGCAGCCAGGGCCCGCACATGGTCCCAGTGCTGGTGGGTGGTGGCGATCAGCTCCAGCCGGGGCGCGGCGGTGGTGTCCGCTGAGGCGTCGGAAAGCAGCTGCTGGATGGCCGGGAGGTCGTCCGCGGCATCGATCAGCAGTTGCGCACCGGTGGCCTTGGAAGTCAGCAGATAAACGTTGTTGTCCATCTCGCTGACGGATATGCGCCGGATGGTGATGTGCTGAAGGTCGTGAATCAGTGAGTCCATGACGCCAGTCTATTCACGGCCCTCGGACACCCAGGCGGGGTCTGCGGACCGTGAACCAACGACGGCGGCAGCCGCCTCATCCAGCGCCGACAGCTGGGTGCCGCTCAACTCCAGCGCCAGGGCGCCCAGGTTCTCGTCGATCCTGTGCGGCTTGCGCGTACCGGGAATGGGGACCACGGCCAGCCCCAGCCGGCTGCCCTGGTTGAGCAGCCAGGCGAGTGCCACCTGCGCAGGAGTAGCGTCGAGCTGATCCGCAACGGTCCGCACGGTCTCCACAACCTTCTGGTTCGCAGCCGCGGCGTCGTCCGCAAAGCGGGGGATCCGGCGTCGGAAGTCATTGGCTCCCAGGCTGGAGGTGTCCACGGTGCCGGTGAGGAATCCCCGGCCCAGCGGCGAATACGGAACAAAGCCCACACCCAGCCGGGCTGCTTCCGGGACAACGTTGCGTTCCACGTCCCGGCTCCAGATGGACCACTCGCTCTGGACGGCGGCAATCGGGTGGACCGCGTGGGCTTCGGCGAGCTCTTCGGCCGTCACTTCGGACAGGCCCAGGTGCCGGACCTTGCCCTGCTGCACCAGCTCCGCCATGGCCTCCACGGTTTCCACAATCGGAACGCGGAGGTCGCGGCGGTGCATGTAGTAGAGGTCAATGACGTCGGTGCCCAGCCGTTGCAGGCTGGCGTCCACGGCCTTCCGGATGTAGGCGGCGTCGCCCCGGATGTCTGTGTAGCCGTCCGCAGGGTTGCCCACCAGGCCGAATTTGGTGGCCAGCTGGACCTCGTCGCGGCGCTCTTTGAGGAGCCCCGCGATGAGTTCCTCGTTGCTGCCCGCCCCGTATATGTCAGCGGTGTCGATGAAGGTAATCCCGGAGTCGACGGCGTGTTGCAGGGTTTTCAGGGCATCGCCCGGGTCCACCTCTCCGTAGACCGGGGTCAGGGCCATTCCGCCGAATCCCAGGGGGCTGACCTGCAGGTTGTCGCCGAGCTGTACTTGCGTCATGGGTCTCTCCGTTTCGCGAGGGGAATTACTGCTGGCAACCTCGGGCGTGGTGGACCTATTCCCCGCCCTAGCCCCACGGAATAACGACGTCGGCACTCGCCCGGGTGCGCTGGATCAAGTCAGCGTTGGCCTGGTCCGGCCCGGCAGCCCAGGCGGTCGCTGCGGCGCGGTCCATGCCAAACGCCATGTGGCGGGCCACGAGCCGTTCCAGCCGCAGTTCCTCGGGAGTTTCAACGAACCAGGTGCGGGTGAGCAGCGCGCGGATGTCCTTCCACACCGGGAGGTCGGCCAGCAGATAGTTGCCCTCGGTGATCACCACCGGAACCTCCGCCGGTACTGCGATGGACGCGGCTACGGGTTCGTCCAGTTCGCGGCGGAACTCCGGGGCGTACACCACATCCTCATCGCGGCGGGCAAGGCGGGCCAGGAGCGAAAGGTACCCGCCCGCGTCGAAAGTGTCAGGTGCGCCTTTGCGGTCCCGGAGCGGCGTGCCGTCAATGATGGCGTTCCCCAGGTGGAAACCATCCATGGGAACCACGACGGCGGCCGTCGGGTGGAGAAGGTCCCGCACCTTGGCTGCCACGGTGGATTTGCCGGCACCCGGGGCGCCGGCGATGCCAAGCATCACGCGGTCCCCGGCAGCGGCCAGGCGCCGCAGGCTGCCAATGGCAAGGGCAAGCTCAGGGGAGTCCATGGCAAAAGCCTAGACCGCCCGCTGAGCCTGCCCTTGGTGGTCAGCCGCTGCTACTTGCTTTGGAACACTGCCACAGTCCGGGCCGGGACCGTGAAGGTGCCGCTGGCCGCATCGTGGGCTGCCGCCTTGACCACCGTGTCCACGCCCGCTGCCTGCACCGGATGCAGCGCGAAGGTGGACCCGGCCGTTGCAGCCACGGTCTCGCTGATGGCTTCGTCGGAGGCATTGAAGACCACCACCAGGCCGCTCAGGGACGGGTCAACGTCGGGACCAACGGTGTCGTCAATCCGCATGACCACCACCCCGGGAGCCTGGTCCGGGCCGCCCGACGGGAAGGAAACCTTCTGCTGGACCAGGCCGGCCTCGCCCAGGCGGAACAGCGGCGTGCCCTTGCGGATCTGCAGCAGTTCGGCCGCGCGGGCCCGGGCCTTGCCGATCTCGGCAGGCGCAGGCTTCAGTGCCGGATCGGCGAGCAGGGGGCGCAGGTACTGGTACTTGTCCTGGTTGTCCGGCTTGGGAGGCAGGCCGCGGCCAAAGCCGTTGGTGGCGTCGGTGTGGTCCAGGATGTTGAACCAGTCCCCGGAGTCGTAGCTGTTCCGGTCCAGGGACTTGCTGCGCAGCGATTCGCCGCCCGCGTGCCAGAAGGAAATGCCCTGACTGAACGCAGTGGTGCCCAGCGCCAGGGTCTGCATCCGCGTCCGTTCGGCCATCGGCGTACCCTGCGGCAGCTTCAGGGCAAGGGCGTCGAACAGGGTTTCGTTGTCGTGCGCCTCAACGTAGGTCACGGCCTCCTGGGGATCGCTGGTGTAGCCTGCCGGTGCGCCGTTGTAGGGCACGTCCGCGCCGGTCACCGTGGCTCCCGTCCGGTCAATGAACGAGTAATCCTTCAGGTTGCCCGTGAGGCCCACCTTCACCAGGTCCTGCGCCAGCAGGAGCGCCGCTTTCTGCTGTTCCGGCGTGCCGTTGGCGGGCGATTCGTTGGGATCGGTGAACAGGCCGGACGCGAACCCCTGGACGCGGGGATCGGGGTCGAACGGGCCGCCGCCGCGGACGGCGTCACGCAGCCTGTCGTTGAAGGTTGCAATCCCGGTGCCGGCCATGTTCAGTTGCGTGGCCTGGACAAACCGGGCGTTGTTGGCCACCTCGCCGAAGTTCCAGCCTTCACCGTAGAGGGAGATGTTCCTGCCGTCCACGCCGTCTTCATCCAGCGTCAGCCCGTCCAGGGCCGCCCGGACGTCCAGCATGTTCTGCTTCGAGTGGTGGCCCATGAGGTCGAACCGGAAGCCGTCCAGCTTGTAGGTCCTGGCCAGGGTCACCACTGAGTCGATCATCAGCTTGCCCATCATGGCGTTTTCCGTGGCCGTGTTGGCGCAGCAGCTGGAGGTCTCGATCGAACCCGTGGCGGGATTGAGGCGGTGGTAGTAGCCCGGAACGATGCGGTCCAGGTTGTTGCTACCGGACTGGCCGGCGCTGGCCGTGTGGTTGTACACAACGTCCTGGATCACCCGTGCGCCGGCGTTGTTCAGCGCAGCCACCATCTCGCGGAATTCGGTGATCCTGGTGCTGCCGTCCGGATCGGTGGAGTAGGAGCCTTCCGGCGTTGTGTAGTGCAGGGGATCGTAGCCCCAGTTGAAGCCGTCGCTGCCCGCGGTCTCGGCCACGCAGGCCTGCTGTTCCTCCGAATCGGCAGGCATGGAGGCGAGGTCGCAGGCCGGTTCCAGCTGCTGGCTGCGGCGTTCCTCAATGGTGCCGATGTCGTTGACGGGCAGCAGGTGGACGGCGTTCATTCCCGCCGCCGTCAATTCCCGCAGGCGCCGCATGCCGTTACTTTCGACGTCGGTAAAGGCTTTGTAAGTGCCGCGGTGCAGCTCCGGCACGGAGTCGTCGGTGATGGAGAAGTCCCGGACGTGGAGTTCGTAGATGGAGAGGTCCTCAGGCTTGCTGAGTTCGGGCTTTTGCAGCTGCCGCCAGCCTGCGGGCATCAGGTCCTTGTCCTTCAGGTCAACGAACAGGCTGCGCGCGGAGTTGGCGGAGAGCCCAACGCTGTACGGATCCGTGACCAGGTTCCGCTCCACCTTGCCCGTTTCCGGGACAAAGACCTCCACTTCGTAAAGGTAGTAGGCGCCCTTCCAGCCCTTGTCCCCGGTCACTGACCAGACGCCGTCCGCGGACGGTTCCATGGCCCGGCTGGCTGCCGGTTCACCGCCGGACCCGGCAGCGTAGGTGTGAACCGTGACGCTGCGGGCCGTCGGCGCCCACAGGGAGAGCTCGGGGCGCTTGCCTTTCCATCGGAGTCCCAGCTCACGGCCGGCCGCTTCCGGGTACAGGGCATCGAGGATTCCCGGGATCTGCACGCCGGTTGTGGCTGTTACCTGGCCGTCAGCGTCTACGGCGGCCACCAGCAGCTGGCCTTTCAGCAGGTCCCGGGCCCCAGCAACGCTGGATTCGGGGAGCCGCAGGGCATCGAAGCCGGCCAGATGCGGGTGGCTGGCCGTGAGTGCAGGGTCCAGGCCGCCGTCGGCCCTTTCCAGTGGAACGAACGCGCCGCCGGTGACCCCGCCGTCCGCCAGCGCCAGGCCGCCGTCCGGCGCGCTGTAGAGGCGGTACGTGGTTCCGTCCGCTGCCGGAGCCTGCCATGCGATGGTGTTTTCCGTGAGCCAGTGCGCACCTGCCTGTGCGCCCAGTGAATCGGGAACGTCGTCGCTGAGGACGTGGCTGGTGTGGTCGTAGGTAAAGGTGACGGGGCCACCCGGGGCGGTAAGCACCACGTCGCTGCCCCCGGCAGCACCGCCGGCGCCGTAGTTCTCGTCCCAGGAATTGTCCAGGGCCACTTTCATGGCGTACGTGCCTGCCGGTACCTCAAAAGTGGCCCGGAACAGGGTGGGCGAGCCTTCCACGGGGAGCAGCCTGCTGGCAGCGCACTCGGGTTGCCAGTCTCCCGGGCAGCCGATTTCGGACTGCAGCGATCCCACCAGCGCAACTACTCCTGGTACCGCTGTGTGGTCCGCGAAAGCCGGAACGGCCAGCGTTCCGAGGGTCAGGGGAGCGGCCAGGGCCGCAGCCACGGCTAACTTCCTGGTCTGGCCGGAACGGGATGCCGGCGGGCTGGCGGGTGGTTGCCCGGGCGGAGTGGGGCGATGCGTCATAAAAGACCTTCCTGGAGCTGCCTCGGAAACGGCATGGGGGTGCGGGGAGTATCCCGAGCCTAGGGACCCCTGCAGCGCACGTCAATGGTTTGCTGAAAAATTTACGCCGCGTTTTCGTGAATCGCGCAAGCTGCTCCGTACACTGGAGCTACACGATGTCCGGAGCAGGCGCTCCGGCGAAGGAGCCAGATGACCACCACAAGCCCGGGCGGAGCGGAACCCGCCGCAGCCGAACGTCCAAAACTCGAAGACCTGGCCCGCAGGGTGGGCGTCAGCATCGCCACGGTTTCGCGGGTGGTCAACGGCCGCAAGGGCGTCTCACGGGAGGTGCGCCAGGCGGTCCTGGCGGCCATGGATGACATGGGCTATGAGCGCCCGGACCGCGCCCGCAGCGCAGCCCGCGGCCAGGTGGGCATAATTGTCCCGGACCTGACCAACCCCATCTTCCCGGCAATAGCACAGGCAGTGGTGTCGCTGCTGTCCCAGGAGGACTTCATCCCGGTCATCTGCGCCCTGCCCGGCGGCGGCCGCTCCGAGGACGAGTACATCGAGATGCTGGTGGCCCAGGAGGCGTCCGGCATCATCTTCATCTGCAGCGCCCACGCAGACGGTCAGGCCAGCCTGGAGCGGTACCACCGGTTGCGGGGCCGCGGCATCCCCTTTGTGCTGGTCAACGGCGAACGCCCGGAACTCGGTGCCGCCACGGTGTCCAACGACGACGCCGGCGCCATCCGCACCGCCGTGCAGCACCTGGCCAGCCTGGGCCACCGGAACGTGGGCCTGGCCATTGGCCCGCACCGCTTTATTCCCAGCCGCCGGAAGCTGGAGGGCTTCCGCGCCGCACTGGCCGAATTCCTGGATGTTGACGACGCCGGCCCGCACATCGCCACCAGCATGTTCACCGTTGAGGGCGGCCAGAGCGCTGCCAACGAACTCCTGGATTCCGGCCACCGCGCGATCGTCTGCGCCTCCGACGTTATGGCGCTCGGGGCAGTCCGCGCCGCCCACGCCCGCGGGCTGCGCGTCCCGGAAGACGTCTCCATTGTGGGCTTCGACGATTCAACGCTGATGGCGCTGACCAACCCGCCGCTGACCACCCTCCGGCAGCCGGCCGCGGCCATAGCGCATGCGGCCGTCCATGCCCTGGCCGCCGATATTGCCGGCGAGCATGCCTCCCGGTCCCCGGTGGTCCTTGAAGCGGACCTGGTGGTCCGCGGCTCTACCGGTCCTCCGGCAGCGCCTTCAGGCCACCGGCGCACGCCACAATCCCGGCAATAAACAGGAGTTTCAGCACGCTGAACGCCTCCTCCCCGGTTGCCATGGCCCAGGCGACGGTGAGCGCGGCACCGACGCCCACCCAGACGGCATAGCCGGTTCCCAGCGGAATGGTGCGCACCGCGTATCCCAGGCCCAGCAGGCTCGCCACTGCGGTGACGGCGAAAACAACGGTGGGCAGGGCGTGGGTGAAGGCCTCGGACAGGCCCAGGGCAGTGGCCCACACGGCCTCCAGAACAGCGGAAGCCAACAACACCACCCACGCGAGGGTACCGGTACGCATTACGCCACCACCTTCAGGCCAACCACGCACACGGCGATCCCCATAAGCAGGAAGATGCGCGCCGCCGTCGGGCGTTCCACCTTGGTGACGATGGCGTAGATGCTGGTCAGCACCACGCCCACACCCACCCACACGGCGTAGGCGGTGCCTGTGGGGATGGACTGCATGGCAATCGCGAGGCCGCCGGTACTGGCGGCGACGGAGACCAGGAAGACTGCTGCGGGAAGAATGCGGCGACGGCCGCTGGCCTTGGACGCCTTGTGCAGGGATGCCGCCCACACGGCTTCTAGGGCCCCCGAAACAATGAGGATTAACCACGACATGAGAGATCCTTTGGCCAGTCTTGTCGCGTTCCGGGTACTGAACCGTCGTCCGGAGGTTCACTGATTGGAACCTTGCCCTGAGCGTAGCAACGCCCGACGGCGGGTGGCCACTCTTGGTGGTTAACCTCACCGCCGCTCCCCGCACCCAACTGGGTCGCACTTAACGTCGTTAAAACGCGTTTTGGGAGCGTTAAGTGCGACCCAGTTGGGAAGGGGCGGAGCTTAGAGTGCGCCGCCTGCTGCTTCGGGGGCGGAGGAATCGTGCCCGCCGTTGCCTACGGATTCGCGGGCAATGAAGTTCTCGATGTCGAAGAGGTTGTCCGCGCGCTCGGCGATGTTCAGCAGCGTGGTCATGGACGCAACTTCCTCCACCTGCTCCTTCAGGAACCAGAGCATAAACTGCTCGCCCAGGGCGTCATCCTCGGAGCGGGCTGCACGGAACAGGGCCTCGATGTTGCCGGTGACCTGCTTTTCCTGTTCCAGCGCCAGGGCCAGCGGCTCGGTGACGGAGGCGAAGTCGTTGCGGATGTTTCCGATGCCGGGGATGGCCACGGGAAGATCGCGGTCCAGCATGTACTGGACCATCATCATGGCGTGGTTGCGCTCCTCGACGGACTGGCGGTAGAAGTACTTGGCCAGCTGCGGAAGATCCTGATTGGCAAACCAGACGGCCACCGCGATGTACTGCTGCGAA
The DNA here is from genome assembly GCF_049810315.1 of Pseudarthrobacter sp. J47. Taxonomy (GTDB): domain Bacteria; phylum Actinomycetota; class Actinomycetes; order Actinomycetales; family Micrococcaceae; genus Arthrobacter. The sequence continues at coordinate 3,430,019 of NZ_CP187358.1, read as the reverse complement.
GCCGAAAATTCGTTGCCAACCTGGGCGGACAGAAGTTCGTTGAATCGTGAAGTCGTCATACGCCAGAGTCTAGGCGCGTGCAGCGATTCCCTCCAGTGTGGAAAGGCTGCGATAACGAAGGCGAGGCTAGCCTTCCGCGCGGTCGATCGACACCACGGCAAGGAATCCGCGGCCCAGGATTTCGGGGCTGCGGACGTCGGAACCCACGACGGCGTCAAACCGGTTGAGTGCCACCGGCTCGGCAGAGGCGGGGGTGCTTTCGCCGTCTTCAGCCGGCGCGACCCCCGGGCTCACGGTGGCCTGGCCCTGCAGCAGGATCCCGAACTGGCCGGCGAACACAGGGTGGGCCCGTTTCTTGGACAGCTCGATGATGGACGTGTAGCCCTTGTAGGCGCCCGCGCGGGTAATGACGTTCAGGTCCCGGACGTCGCCGGTGGGCAGTGCGCCGGACGCTGCCGCATCGCCGGAAAACCTGAACGGCCGGTACTTTTCCAGGGGATGTTCGGTGCCGTCCACGGTGAGCAGGAACAGTTCGCCGTCCACCACCGTCAGGACGCGTTCCATGCCGGGGAACGTGGAGAAGTCGCCTTCCTTGGACACTTCGGCGATGCTGACCCGCCAGTCCCACGTGCCGTCCTGTGACGAGGCGGCCAGCGGATGCGAAACGAGCTCGCGCGTCACCCCGCCGCCGTTGCGCCAGGGCTGGGGACGAAGGTCTGCGTACCGGATGATCTCCATGCCACCACCCTAGCCGGAGGCGGAGTCCACGCCGGTCCCGGTTACGGGCGCCGGGCGGACCATACGGATTATCCGGACGCCGTCTTCAAACCGTACTGATCCATCCGCCACAAAGCCGCTTTTCCGGTAGAAGGCCTGGGCCCGGGGGTTGGGATCGGACACCCAGAGCGAGGCGGGCCCGCCCGGATCGATGACGGCGTCCAGGAGCGCCGTGCCCACCCCCGAGCCGTGGAACGCCGCATACGCGTAGAGGACGTACAGCTGCCTGGGCCCGCCGGCGTCAAGGGACGGGCCGGACATCGCCAGGCCGATCAGCCTTCCCTCAAACTCGGCAACGGCCACCGTGTTCGCGCTGTACTTTGGGTCCGTCAACGCGGCGGTCCAGAACTTCTCGCGGGTGCCCAGGAGTTCGGGATCATCCAGGACGGCGTCACTCATCAGCCCGCGGTATGCCTCGCGCCAGGTATCAACAATCACGCGGGCCATCTCCTGGGCGTCTGCGGGGACGGGGCGGCGCACCTGGAAGTTGATCGTCATGGCACAACGCTACGTCCGTCGCTCCCCGCAGCCCAGAAGCGGCGTACTTCTTGCTAACGTCAAGAGGAGTGGAAAACGTGGAGGAGCCTGGAATGTTCGTCAAAGTGTGCGGCCTGAGTACGCCCGAGTCCGTCCGGGCCGCCGTCGCCGCGGGCGCCGATGCCGTCGGCTTCGTCCTCACGCCGAGCCCCCGCGAGGTTTCACCCGGTCAGGCCCGCACCCTGCTGAGGGACGTGCCCCAGGGGATTGCCGCCGTCGGGGTCTTCCGCCACGAAAGCGCAGAAGAAGCCGTGGCTGCCGCGAAGACCGCGGGCCTTGAGTGGATCCAGCTGCATGGTGAGCGGACCGCTGCTGATATAAGAACCGCGCACGACGCCGGACTGAAAGTGATCAGGGCAGTCACCATCGGAGCGCCACCGGCGGCTTTTGGGAACCTGGGCGAGGACGTGATCCTGGTGGACGCCGCGGTGCCCGGCTCCGGTGAAGCCTGGGACTATGCCTCCGTGAAGGACCGCTGGGCCGGAGCTGCGGGCGCCTCTGAAACTGTGGATGCCTCCGGCCGGCACTGGCTCCTCGCCGGCGGGCTCGACGCCGCGAACGTCGCAGCCGCGGCAGAAGCGGCAGGCGCGTGGGGCGTGGACGTCTCCTCCGGCGTCGAAAGTTCCCGTGGCGTGAAGGACCTGAAGAAGATCAGCGAGTTCGTGGCTGCCGCGAAGAAGTAGCGGAAGTTACAGATGCGAACCGGATCCGGTTACTGGCTCACCCTCAGCTGCCTTCTTGCGTTAGTTGTGCTCACTGTGGGGTTCGCTCCCGTACCGCTGGTTTTTATCCTCGGCGGGCTGCTCATCCTCGGATTTGTCGCCACCAGGTTGCTTTACGGCCGGTTCCAGGACGCGGCAATCAGCGAAGATTCCAGGTTCGCGGCTTTTCCTGTCCTCGCCTCCGTCGCCGCTTTCAACCTGGCCCTACTGCTCCGGGGCAGCGCCTGGGCGGGCGCACTGGTTCCCGTCCTTGCCCTGGCGCTTTTCGTGGCCTGCCTCGTGTGGTCGCGAAAGAGGCTCCCGGCCAGAAATCAGGGGCCACTCAGGGCTGACCCCTAGCCTTTCGGCGCACCCCGCAGGGCAGAATGGGGTTATGAAAACACTGCTCAACATCATCTGGCTGGTTTTCGGCGGCCTGTGGCTGGCCCTTGGATACTTCGTCGCGGGCATCATCTGCTGCGTCCTGATCGTCACCATCCCGTGGGGGATCGCGTCCTTCCGGATCGCTGCCTACACCCTCTGGCCCTTTGGCCGCATGGTGGTGGACAAGCCCGGCGGAAACGGGGCCTTCGCCCTGTTGGGCAACGTGATCTGGCTGCTGGTGGCCGGCATCTGGATTGCGATCGGCCACGTGGCCACGGCAATCGCCATGGCCATCACCATCATTGGCATCCCGCTGGCCATCGCCAACCTGAAGCTCATCCCGGTCTCGCTGATGCCGCTCGGCAAGCAGATTGTGCCCACGGACCATCCGTTCGTGACCAGCTACCGCTGACCGGCGTCAGATTGCCTGGCCGCCCTCGAGTTCGCCGGGACGAAGGGCGCGGAGCACGCAGAATTCGTTGCCGTCCGGATCCGCCATGACCACCCAGGTTGCGTCCTCGCCCTGGCCGACCGAGACCCTCACTGCCCCCAGTGACTCCAGGCGCGCCACTTCGGCGTCCTGGTCCTCCGGCCGCAGGTCAAGGTGCAGGCGGTTCTTGACTGTCTTGTCTTCCGGAACGCGCAGGAACAGCAGGTCCGGCGAGACTCCGTCTTCCGGGCTTCCTGCCGGCGGTTCCAGGCAGACTTCGTCCGGGTCATCGAAGGTACGCCGCCAGCCCAGCGGCTGCTCCCAGAAAGCGGCAGGGACCCGGGGGTCCACGGAATCGATGGCTACGCACTGGATTCGCAACGTCATCCCAGCAGTCTGGCACGAAGTCCTGCCCTGTGGCAGCCCTCCCGCTGGGCAGGGGCCAGGAGCTTCGCCCCATAGACTTGGAGCCCACCAATCGCGGAAGCGGGTACCCCCATTGATCACTCTCCAGCAGGACTCCGAAGGCTTCATCCGGATGAAGCGGCATTTCCCGGCAAGCGTCTCCGTCTCCATCGCCTTCACCGACGGGACGCAGGAAGTGGTCAGCGGCAGCCGGTTGAACGAAGCCTACGATCGTGCCCTTGCTGAATACCGCGCCGAAAACCAGCTCGATGCCAAGGGTTTCTCCCGCGGACCGGCGAAGCGCGTCAACCAGGCAATCGAGTTCGTACCGGTCACCCCGGGAATGGGCGGCGCCGAGTAGGCGTACCCGGAGCTAATGGGCGCAGTGCCGTTCCGGGCTGCGGACGCACCAGAAGGCGGCGCCGGAATCCCGACGCCGCCTCCTTCCCGGCTCACAGGCCCGGAAGCCCCGGACCTGTGAGGTCATTGCACGTCAGGGGCACGGGTTGCCCGCGCTGACGCTGCCATCCTTTACCTGCTGGTAGCCGGTGCCAACGGTGTAGTTTGCCGTCCCGTTGTTATCCCAGGTGCCTGCCCCGTTGTTGAACGCGGCTGTAATCCCTGGGGCGCCGCCGAGCGGAACCGTGGCGGATACCCAGCCCGGGCAGGCGGCCGTCATGGCCATGCCTGGCGCCGTGGTCCAGGCTCCTGTCCCGGCACGGTAATGGACGTTGTACGCGGCCCATCCCTTATTCGTGGAGTAGAACACGACAGTGGAATCGGCCGGTGCCGGGGCAGTCCCGGCGGCGCAGGGATCGTCCTGCCCGATCAAACCGCCGCTCACTGTGGCCACAGACCCACTGAGCAGGTAGTCGTTGCCGCCGTTGTTGTCCCACGTCCCCGCGCCGTTGTTGAAGGCGGCTGTGACTCCCGAAGAACCGGCAGGGACCGTGTAGGAGACCCAGCCCGGGCAAGCGGCAGCCATACCAACGCCTGGCGCGCTCGTCCAGGATCCACTGCCGACCCGGTAGTGCAGCTTGTAATCGCTCCAGCCCTTCGACGTCGAGTAGTAGACGGTGAGGCTGCCGACGCCCGGTACGGACTGCGTTCCGGCCTTCGCCCCGACGTGGAGGGCCAGCGCCGAATTGGCAGCCACCGTTGCCGTGAAGGTGCCGCTGGCTGACACCGTTACGATCTCGCCTGCTGAACAACCGGACGCCGTGGGCCGGCTGACAATGATGTTGCAGTACTGGCCGGCCGGCAATGAAGTCTGGAACGTCCGGGCCAGTGCTGCGCCGCGGTTGATGGTGACGTAGCCCTTGTCACCGCGTCCGAAGCCGATGGCACTTGAGCCGTTATCCCATTTGTCCACCACGGCGGTGCCGTGGATCTGGCTGCGGAAGCCCACCATGTTGGCGATCGCGGTTTGCGAATGCTTGCAGGTCCATCCGTTCTGGCCGCAGACGGGGTCAATGGCTTCGCCGTTGCCGGCCAGGGCCGGGCCTGCGTCGCTGTTGGAGAAGGCATAGCCCGAGTGGATGGACGGTGAGCCGTAGTTCCAGGCCAGGGTAAAGATCTGCGCCAGGTCATAGTTGGCGCCGTCCTTGTACGTCAGCGTCTCCCCATTGCGTTCCGTGTCATGGTTGTCGACGAAGACTGCGGCGTTCTGGTTGGGCAGGAACCCGGCCCAGCTGGGGCCAATGCCGTCGCCGGTGGTAAGCCAGTTGATCGTCCCGGCGCCGAATGCTTCCTTCAGCTTGCGGGCGAAAGCGAACTCGTGGATATCACCGTTACCGGTGTATTCCTCCGGCTGGATCGGCTCGTTGGCACGGATGACTTCCTGGACCAGGTAGAGCCGCGCGCGATCGTTGACCTTGGCCAGGATGCCCTGCATGTCGGCAGCGGCGATGTGTTTGACGGCGTCGATGCGGAACCCATCCACACCCAGCGCGACCAGGTCATTGAGGTACCCGGCGATCCGGCCCTGGACATACGGTGATGAGGTGTTGAGGTCCGAGAGGTTCACCAGGTTGCATTCCTGCACCTCCCAGCGGTTCTGGTAATCCCTGATGTCGCGCTTGCAGGAGTGGAAATCCTGGGACTGATAGATGCCGGGATAGTCATAGTGCTGGAACGGCGATCCTGCCCAACCGGTTCCACCACTGCTTTTGCCGGACATGTGGTTGATGACGGCGTCGGCAATGACCTTAACGCCGGCAGCGTGGCACGTGTCCACCATGGATTTGAACTCGGCCCGTGTGCCCAGACGGGAGTCCACCTTGTAGCTCACCGGCTGGTAGTGCGTCCACCATTCAGGGCCCTGCACGTGCTCCTGCGGGGGAGAGGTCTGGACGTAGCCGTAGCCGGCAGGGCCCAGGGTGTCTGTGCATTCGCGGGCAATCCCGTTCCACGTCCAGGAGAACATCACGGCTGTGGCGTCCTTGGGGCCGGGCGCTGCGGCGCTTGCGGGAACGGCGGAAGTGGTTGCCGACAGCAGGGTTCCGAGAAGGCCGGCCAAAACGAGTTTTGCGAGTGATTGAAAGCGTTTGCTCCTGGGCGGACCGGCAATGGCGACGTCAATGTCGGGTGCTGGCATGGAGTGGAACTCCTTTGGAAATCGGCGGTATCAGGCCGGGAATCCTGGCTACCGCTGGCACCGGCGCTTCACTGCGGCGGTCGCGTCACGATGACGGCTATCCATCAACTTAGGCTGGCCTTTCAGCAAAGGCAAGCATTTTCGCACAGAAACTGGAAGCGCTTGCAGAAAGACGTGCTAGCGACCGGATCCTGGCGCGGGCACTGCCGTGCTGGACCGCACCACAAAAGTGGTGGGGTGCTGGGTGTCATCGGGCTCCGGAGGCGGGTTACTGTCAATGGCGGCCACCACCTTGCGGACCGCCAGCGCACCCTGGCCCTTGACGTCCTGGTCGATGGTGGTGAGGCCGAAGATCTCCCCGAGGTCGTGACCGTCGATGCCGATCACGGACAGCTCCTGGGGAACCCGCAGGCCAAAGTCCCGGGCAGCGAGGATGGTTCCAATGGCCATCTCGTCGGAGGCGGCGAACACCGCGGTGGGCCGTTCCGGAGCGCTCGCCAGCATCCGCCGTGCGCTGGCGTACGCGCCCTCCACCGTGAAGTCTGCCGTCACCACCCAGGCAGGATGCACCGGGAGGCCGGCGTCGCTCATGGCTTTTTCGAAACCGCTTCGCCGGGATCCGGGCAGCTGGAAGTCCTGTTCATAGAATTCCTCTCCCGTCATGTGGGCGATCCTGGTATGGCCCAGGCCCAGGAGGTGCCGGGTAGCTGATTCCGCGATTCCGGAATCGTCAATCCTGATGGTGGAAGCGCCAGGCAGCGGCCCGCCAATGCCAACAATGGGGCGGTGTACGGCCAGCAGCTTCTGGATTTCCTCCTCAGCCAGCTCTACGGACACGGCAATCACGGCGTCCACACGCTTGCGCAGCAGGAAGTCGCTGAACACGCGTTGCCGCTGCTCATGGTCTCCGCCGATGTTGTACAGGGTGAGGTCATACCCCGCCTGCAGCAGGGAGGACGAGACGCCCTCGATCAGTGCGGAGAAGAACCACCGGTGCACCGAGGGCACCACCAGGCCTACGTTCCGGCTCCGGCCGGAGGCGAGGCTGGAAGCATGGTAGGAGAGGACGAATCCGAGTTCGGCGGCAGCGGCGCGTGCGCGTTCACGGCTCGACGGCGACACGTTGCCTTTTCCGCTGAGCGCCCGTGACACGGTGGCCACCGAGAGCCCGGCCCGCTCGGCAACGTCCTTGATGCCGGTCATGGCCGCTCCTTCCTTGAATTCCAGCCGCAATCCAGGGGCGGACGGCCTCTCCCGAGCCTAGTGGATGGGCGGCGCACCCGCGTTCTGCTACGCGTAAGGGGGCCTTGCCACGAGGCGTTCGGCGGAAGGTCGGCAGGCGTTCGGTGGGGTTGCGGCGCGGGGCGGCAGAGCCGGTGGGAAGGCAGGAAAATCTGGCGCGGGTGGCGATTTGCAAACGCTTCCAAGAGGATACTTCCTTTATCTGCAATGTCCAGCGGGGGTTCTCAGCTTCACAACATCCGGATCGGCGTGTACCTTTGGAAGCGCTTGCAGTCTTGTGAGCCACATCACCGAAGCCACGGGGTCCGTGTGGATCCTCAATGTGGACGCAAAAATCAGGAAGGTACACCAATGAAGGTGCACAAAACCCTCGAGACCCGGACCAGCCGCCGCGTCTTTGCCACCGGCGCCGTTTCCCTCGTTGCTGCCCTCGCCCTGAGTGCATGCGGCGGGGCTGCGCCCACTGGTTCCGGCACTGCAGCCGCCAAGCCGGACCTCAAGGCATCCGGAGCCGGCACCATCACCATGTGGGTTGACGCCGAACGCTCACCCGCGCTGAAGGACATCACCGAGAAGTTCAAGGCCGAGACCGGTGTCGAGGTCAAACTGGTGGTCAAGGACTTCGCGGCGGTCCGCGATGATTTCATCACCCAGGTCCCCACTGGCAAGGGCCCGGACCTGATAGTGGGCCCGCATGACTGGATCGGCAAGTTCGTCCAGAACGGCGTGATCGCCCCGATCGAAATCGGCGACAAGAAGTCCGCCTTCCAGGACTCCTCCGTCAACGCCATGACGTTCAACGGCTCCATGTATGGCGTGCCGTACTCCATCGAGAACATCGCCCTGCTGCGGAACACGGACATTGTTCCGGCCGAAGCCGCCACCTTTGACGAGGTAATCGCCAACGGCAAGCAGGCCGTTGCAGAGGGCAAGGCCGCCTTCCCGTTCCTGGTGGGCCTGGATCCCAAGCAGGCGGATCCATACCACGTGTACCCGCTGCAGGCCTCCATGGGTTCGCAGGTTTTTGGTAAGGCAGCCGACGGCGGATACGACGCCAAGCAGCTCCTGATCGGCGACGCGGCCGGCGTCGAATTCGCCAAGAAGCTCGCCACCTGGGGTGACGCGGGGGAGAAGATCCTCAACTCCAACATCACCGGAGACATCGCCAAGGAGAAGTTCCTGGCCGGCGAGTCCCCGTACTTCCTCACCGGCCCGTGGAACGTCCCGGACGTCCAGAAGAAGGGCATCAAGTTCGCCGTGGACGCGCTGCCCACCACAGGTGACTCTCCCGCCCAGCCGTTCATCGGCGTCAACGGCTTCTTCATCAGCGCCAAGAGCGCCAACGCCCTGGCAACCAGCGAGTTCGTCACGAACTACCTCACCTCCGAGGCTGCCCAGGACTCCATGTACACCGCCGGCGGACGCCCGCCGGCGCTGAAGGCCTCCTTCGACAAGGCAGCCAGCGATCCCGTCGTTGCGGCCTTCGGCAAGATCGGCGCCACGGGCGTGCCGATGCCCGCGATCCCGGAAATGAGTGCCGTCTGGGCTGACTGGGGAGCAACGGAACTGTCCATCATCAAGGGTGAAGTGGATCCCGCCGAGGCATGGACCAAGATGGCCGCCAGCATCAAGACCAAGATCGGCGGCTGACGCAGCCACCGGCCGTCCACCGGCCACCCGCCGGCCACCCGCCGGCCCCGCGTGGCCGGACAGTGCTGCACCGCTCCACTGTCCGGCCACGCGCAGCTCCAACCCGCATCACTGCCAAGGATCGAAGACCGCCATGCCCAAAACACTCACGCATCCACAGGCCCCCGCCGCAGGGCCTTCCCCCACGGAACCGGTCCGCCCCGGGAACCGCCGGACCAAAGTGGCCCACGGCAGCGATTCCCTCAAGGGGATAGTGGTCAAGATCGTGCTCCTTGGCCTGGTGGACGCGCTGGCCGTCTACATCCTGATGATGCTGTTCCTCAGCCAGTCCTGGCTGGCACTGTCCGCATCCGCCGCCGTCGTACTTGCCATCAACTGGATCTACCTGCGAAAAGGCGGGCTGCCCGCCAAGTACCTGGCGCCCGGGGTGCTGTTCCTCCTGGTCTTCCAGGTGCTGGTGGTGTTCTTCAGCGGCTACATCGCCTTCACCAACTACGGCGACGGGCACAACAGCACCAAGGCTGATGCCATCTCAGCGATCCAGATGACGGCCCAGAAACGGGTCCCTGACTCTCCCGCCTACAAGGCAACAGTCCTTGAAAAGGACGGCACCTTCCACCTGCTGTTCACCGATCCTGACGGCGCAATCCAGCTTGGCAGCAGCGGCGAACCACTCCAGGACGCGCCGGATGCGGGCAAGGATTCCACCGGAAAAGCCAACAGCCTGCCCGGCTACCAGACGCTGGGCTTCCAGGAGATCCTGGCCCACCAGCAGGAAATCCTGGACATCACAGTTCCCGTCTCCGAGGATCCGGCGGACGGGACGCTGCGCACGGCTGACGGCAGCAGCGCCTACCAGTTCAAGCCGTCGCTGAGCTACGACGCCGCGGCGGACACCTTCACTGATACTGAGACGGGTGCCGTTTACCGGGACAACGGCAAGGGCGCGTTCGCCAACGCCGGCGGCGAGACCCTGACCACCGGCTGGAAGATCGACGTCGGCATGGAAAACTTCGTGCGTGCCTTCACCGATTCCAGCCTCCGGGGACCGCTGCTGGGCGTGATCATCTGGACCTTCACCTTCGCCGTGGCCTCGGTTGCCCTCACCTTCGTGGTGGGCCTCTTCCTGGCCATGACCTTTAACCGTGAAGACCTGCGCGGCAAGAAGGTGTACCGGATCCTGATGATCCTCCCGTACGCCTTCCCGGCCTTCCTCTCCGGGCTGGTGTGGTCCGGAATCCTCAACCCGGAGTTCGGCTGGCTCAACCAGACACTCCTGGGCGGTGCCCACATCGGCTGGCTGACGGACCCGTTCCTGGCCAAGATCAGCGTGCTGGTGGTGAACCTTTGGCTGGGCTTCCCCTACATGTTCCTGGTATGCACCGGGGCGCTGCAGTCACTGCCCGGTGAGCTGGATGAAGCGGCCCGCATGGACGGTGCCTCCGCCTGGCGCGTGTTCGGTTCCATCAAACTGCCGTTGCTCCTGGTCTCCGTGGCGCCGCTGCTCATTTCCTCTTTCGCCTTCAACTTCAACAACTTCAACGTGATCTACATGCTCACCGGCGGCGGTCCGCGCTTCGCGGACACGGACCGGGACATCGGAGCCACGGACATCCTTATCACCCTGGTCTACAAGGTGGCCTTCGGGCAGGGAACCGGGCGAGATTACGGCCTGGCCAGCGCACTGGCCATCATCATCTTCATCATCGTGGCCACCATCTCGGCCATCAGCTTCAAGCAGACCAAGGCACTTGAGGAAGTGAACCAATGAGCAAGCCACAGCTGGCGACCGCCCCATCCGCAAGCACAACAGCCGGCGGCACCATGCGGGCCGGAACGCCTTCGGGCAGCCGCAGGTTCACAACCTGGTTCAAGGACAAGGGCTGGCGGCACGTGGTGGGAGTGGTGTTCACTATCTTCGCCGTCTTCCCGCTCCTCTACGTCCTCTCCGCCGCACTGGATTCCAGCGGTACCCTGGTGGGTTCCAACGCGCTCTTCAGCAACATCGATCCCGGGAACTTCGTGGCCCTGTTCAACGATCCCAGCCGCCCGTTCGGCCGCTGGTTCGTGAACACCATGGTGGTGGGCGGTATCACCTCCGCAGCCACCGTCTTCCTCGGCGCGATGGCCGCCTACGCCTTCTCCCGCATGCGCTTCAGGGGCCGGCGCGTGGGCCTGCTGACGTTGCTCCTGCTGCAGATGTTTCCACAGCTGCTGGCCGTCGTCGCAATCTTCCTGCTGCTCAGCGGCATCTCCGAGGTGATCCCGGCGCTGGGACTGGGCAGCCAGCTGGGCCTGATCATGGTCTACCTGGGCGGCGCCCTGGGCGTGAACACCTACCTGATGTACGGCTTCTTCAACACCGTGCCGCAAAGCCTGGATGAAGCGGCAAGGATCGACGGCGCCAGCCACGTGCAGATTTTCTTCGGCATTGTGCTCCGGCTGGTGACGCCCATCCTGGCCGTGGTGGGACTGCTCGCGTTCATCGGCATCTCCAGCGAGTTCGTGATCGCCAGCGTTGTGCTGACGGACCCGGACAGCCAGACCCTCGCCGTGGGGCTGTACTCCTACGTTGCCCAGCAGCGCTCCGAAAACTGGGGTGTCTTCGCCGCCGGAGCGGTGCTCGCGGCGATCCCGGTGATGGCGCTGTTCCTCTTCCTGCAGAAATACATTGTCAGCGGCCTGACGGCCGGCTCCGTGAAGGGCTAGACCGTGGCCATCCTCCTTCCGCATCACGACGGCTCCGCGCTGTACGCGCCGCAGTCGGTAACCCTGGGCGGCACAGCGCAGGTCCGGGTCAGGATTCCGTTGGCCTGGGGCACCGCAACACGCGTCTGGGTGCGGTCCGTGCAGGACGGCGAGCCGCGGTATGACGCCGCCACGAACCTGGGCGAACGCGACGGCTGGGTCTGGTGGGAGGCGGCAACGCGGACCACCAACCCCGTGGCGCGCTACCGATTCCTGCTGGAGGCCGGCGGAAAATACTGGAACCTCAACGCCCAGGGACTCTTCAGCCGGGACGTTTCGGACCACGCGGACTTCCGGCTAACGGCCTTTGACCCGGCGCCGGAATGGCTGCACCGGGCCGTGATGTACCAGATTTTTCCTGACCGGTTTGCCCGTTCCGTCCAGGTGCCCGGACGGCCTGTTCCGGACTGGGCGGTTGCCTGCACCTGGGATACGCCCGTCATCCCCTCCGGCCCCGAGACCTCTGTTCAGCTGTACGGCGGGGACCTGCACGGCATCACCGAACGCCTGGACCACCTCCAGCGCCTGGGAATCAACCTTATTTACCTGACACCCTTTTTCCCGGCCACCTCCAATCACCGCTATGACGCCGCGACTTTCGACGCCGTCGATCCCCTCCTGGGCAGCGACCAGGCGCTCGTGGACCTGGTTGAAGCGGCCCACAGCCGTGGAATGCGGGTTATTGGCGACCTCACGGCGAACCACTCGGGTGACGCGCACGAATGGTTCGCCAAGGCAGCGGCGGATCCCGGCTCCGAGGAAGCGGGCTACTACTACTTCTCCGCGGACCACTCGCACTATGAGTCGTGGTGGGGAGTCCCGTCACTGCCGAAGTTCAACTGGTCCTCGGCACAACTGCGCGAGCGCTTTGTCCTGGCTGAAGATTCGGTGGTGGCCCGCTGGCTCCGGCCGCCCTTCTCCTTGGACGGCTGGCGGATTGACGTTGGCAACATGACCGGCAGGCTCGGTGCCGTGGACCTGCACCACGAGGTGGCCAGGCTTATCGCCGACCGGATCCGGGAGATCAACCCGGACGCCGCCCTCCTCGCCGAGTCCACCTCGGACGCGTCCCCGGACCTCACCGGGGAACACTGGCAGGGCGCCATGACCTACTCAAACCTCACCCGGCCCCTTTGGTCCTGGCTGGCCGGGTCCGCTCCGGATGTGAACTTCTTCGGGTCCCCGCTGGCCGGGCCCAACCGGATCGGCGCGGAGGACTTCCTGGCCACGCACAAGGACCTGGCCTCAACGTTCAGCTGGCAGGTGCGCCGGCATAACATGAACGCCCTGAACACCCACGACACTGCCCGCGCTGCCACCGTACTGATGGACGGCGGACAGGAGCTGGCTGCCGTACTGGTCTTCACGCTGCCGGGGATCCCCATGGTTTTCGCCGGTGACGAGTTCGGCCTGCAGGGCATGAACGGCGAGGATTCCCGCACGCCCATGCCGTGGGATGAGCCGCAGCGGGTGTTGAAGGACCTGGCAGGACATTACGCGGCACTGGCCGGGCTGCGCCGGTACCATGATGCACTGACCGACGGCGGAGTGAGGTGGCTCCATGCAGAGGGCGATGCGCTGGTGTTCATCCGCGAGACCGCCCATGAGTCGGTGCTGGTCTTTGTGGCGCGGGCCGCAGGCACGGTTGCCCTGGACGATGCGGCCCTGTCCCGCGGCCAGTTCCAGGCGCTCGCTGCCGGGCCGGCCTTCCACACCGGTACCTGCCCGCCAACACTTGAGGGCGGCAGCGGGGCCGGCAGTGAGGCCGGTATCAATGCCCGGCTGGTGGCGCATGGTCCGGTTGCCGGCGTCTGGGTCCTGCCGGGTACGGCTGTTCCGGAGGCCTAGTCGCTGCTGCTAGAGAGCTCGCCTGACAGATTCCGCCGGGCCGCGTCCAGCCACAGCTCGCGTGCGCGCGGCGTGGTGAACAGCGGGTCAAGGTCCAGTAGCTGACGTACGACGGCGGCACGTCCGGCCGCGAAGTCGGCGTCACCAATGTGCGCGTAGTCTTTCCGGACGGCCGCCAGGTAGCGTGCGTACGCCTCCGGTTCGCTGCCCAGGATGGACAGATCTGCGTCGCACAGGAGGGCGCCGGTGCGGTCATCCGGTGCAGGGCTGTGGTCCGAGGTAACCCGGACCAGCCGCGCCACCTCGGCTGTTTCGTCCTCCGGCAACCCGGCCTCCCGCAGCCGGTCTTCCGCCAGGCGGGCCGATTCCTCCTCGTCTTCGCCGGGAATGCCCAGGTAGACGGCGTCGTGGAACCAGGCAGCCAGAAGAACGGTCCTGGGCGGCGCGGCCGGCCCGGTCAGCAGGTCAAGGGCCTCCAGGATGGCCAGCAGGTGCGTCCGGCCGTGGTAGTTCCGGTGCTCCTCGCCCCACCTGTCATAGAGGTCCAGGAACAGCGCATCGTGGCCCGGCAGCACATCATTCCAGCGGTTGAGCAAAGGAACCTTGAGCGAGGAATTGCGGGCCCGGGCGGAAATCCGCAGGCCACTGTCAATCAGTTTCCGCACCAGGACCCGGCCTTCCACCGGGATGGCTCCGGCGGCAACCAGCTCCGGAAGGCGGCTTTCCGGGACGTCGTAATGGTCGCCGTCGAACGCCCGTTCCGGGATTCCTGCTGCCGCCGCGAACGCATGCAGCTCCGCCAGCGAAGAATCCGAGACCATGTGCGAAAAGTGGGTGCCGTGCGCGGGCCACAGCGGCGGATCAAGGTAGATCATGGTGGGAAGTCTAGCTGCGGACGTCGCCTGGCCGGCCTGTAGCCGCAGCTCCATTTCGACGGTTCCCTGCCCCGCACGATGATCCGAATCAGCGTGTGTGAACGGAACCGTCGAAATGGCGGCACGCCGTCGGCTTCAGAGCGCCGGCTTCATACCGTGGGCTGAGTCCGCAGCTGAACCTTCAGCCACTGGTCTGACGCGGCGGCCGGTGCCTGCGGGACAAACTGGAAGCATGAACGCCATTCTGCACGCCCAACAACTCTCCAAGCACTATCCGGGAAGCACCGCGCTGGACGGCGTGGACTTCGCGGCCAGGGCCGGCGAGGCCATTGCGATTGTGGGCCCCTCCGGTTCCGGTAAGTCCACGCTGCTCCACTGCCTGGCCGGAATCCTGCGGCCCGACGCCGGATCGGTCACCTTCGCCGGCAGCGGCGGTCCCGTCCGCCTGGAGAACCTTGGGGACGGCGAGCTGTCCAGGCTGCGCCGCGAGCAGTTCGGCTTCGTGTTCCAGCAGGGGATGCTCCTCCCGGAGCTCACCGCCGTCGAAAATGTTGCGCTGGCGTTGATGCTGAACGGCACCGCCCGCCGTGAGGCGGAGGCCGGCGCCGCCGAATGGCTGCGGGCCCTCGGGCTGGCGGGCATGGAACAGCGCCGGCTGGGCGAACTCTCCGGCGGCCAGGTCCAGCGCGTGGCCATCGCCCGCGCCCAGGTGACAGGCGCCCGGGTGCTGTTCGCGGATGAACCTACAGGAGCCCTGGATTCCACGACGTCGGCAGAGGTGCTGGATGTCCTGCTGGGCTCCGCGGCCGCCAACGGCAGGACAGTCCTGATTGTCACGCATGATCCGCAGGTGGCGGCGCGTTGCGGCCGGGTAGTGGAACTCAGGGACGGCCGCATCATTGCGGACAGTGCCCTCGAAGCCGCAGCAAACGCCGGTGGTCCGAATGCGTAGCCTGGCGGTGGCACTGCGGCTGGCACCGTTCCTTGGCCGCGGAAACGCCACGGACCTGCGCACGGCCGGACTGCCGGTTCTGGCGTTTGGGATGGTCACGGCACTGCTCCTGACGGTGGCCGGCGGCTCCCAGGTCTTCTGGTCCTGGACTGACGGCATTGCCGTCACCTACCAGGCCCTGGCGGTGATCGCCATGGTCCTGCTGGTGATCCCGCTTCTCACGCTGGGTGCCTCGGCCGCCAGGCTGGCCGCCCGCCGTCGTGATGACCGGTTGGCCTCCTTCCGCCTCCTGGGCGCCAGTGGCAGCACGGTGGTGTGGCTGACGGTGCTTGAGTCCACGGCGCTGGCGGCTGCCGGTGCCGTGGCGGGAGCACTGTTGTACGCCGCTGCTGCACCCTTCCTTGGGCTCATCGAGTTCCGCGGCAGTGCGATCGGCAGCCATGCCTGGTTGAGCCTGCCGATGATTTTCGCGTGTCTCGCGGCCGTTTGCCTCCTTGCGGCGCTGAGCGCTGCCCTGGGGCTGCGGAAAGTGGTGGTGTCACCGTTGGGCGTCCGCACACGGCAGCAGGCTGAAGGCGCCCACTGGGTACGCGGACTGGTGGCGGCCGGCGTCGTTGGTGTGGGTGTTGTCCTCATGGGAATGCTGAGTGCCTTTGGAACATTTGTGGTGATCATCGCCGTGATGGCCGGCTGCTTTGGGCTGGGACTTCTGGCACTGAACCTTATGGGACCTTGGGTTGTGCGGCTGCGGGCCACGGGCCAGCTGAAACGCGCCACCCGGCCGGAGCAGCTCCTGGCCGCCAGGACCGTCCTGGAAAGCCCCAAGGAGACCTGGCGGCAGGTGGGTGGTGTGGCCATGACCAGCTTCGTAGGGGTCTTTGTTGGCGTGGGGCTGGCGATAGCGGAGGCAATGGATGCCAGCGGCGCCGACGCAGAGACGTTGCTGCTGGTCCGGGACATCAACACCGGCGTCACGATCACCCTGCTGGGGTCATTCCTGATGGTGGCGTGTTCGGTGGGCGTCAACCAGGCATCGTCCGTACTTGACCGTGCGCCCATGCTGGTGGCCCTTGACCGCCTTGGTGTGCCCCGGAAGCTGATGGCTGCCGCCCGGGTTAAGGCAGTTATGTCCCCGTTGTTCCTGGTTGCGGGTATTTCGACGGCGAGTGCGGCGTTGCTGATCCTCCCGTTGACGGGCACGGCCCTGTTCATGCGTCCATTGGTGCTCCTGGCCCTGGCCGGCGTATTCGCCGCAGGGTTCGTCCTGGTGCGCCTGGCCGTGGCGGCTGGAACCTCCCAGATTGGCCAGGTGCTTGCCCTCCCGGAACGCTACGCGAGTGTGGACTCCTGAGAATCAGCCTGAAGGCGGACCCCGACCGCCTTCAGTGGGACAGTGCGCGGATGCGGCTGAAGCTGGCTGGATAATCCGCAAATGCGGACTAAGCTTGCCTTATGCCACTGATCCGCGTTTCCGAGGCCGCCCGCTTCCTCGGCGTCAGCGACGATACCGTCCGCCGCTGGACTGAAAACGGCGCCCTCACCCCGCTTCGGGACAGTGCAGGGAGGCAGGCCGTTGACGGCCTGGAACTGGCCAGGCACGCGAAGAAGCTCGCCCAGCTCCCGGACGATCCCGCCCGCAGCGCCAGCTCGGCCCGGAACCGCTTTATTGGCCTGGTCACGGACATCAAGGAGGACCCGGTGATGTCCCAGGTGGAGCTGCAGTGCGGGCCGTTCCGCGTGGTCTCGCTCATGAGCACCGAGGCAGTCCACGAGCTGGGCCTGGAACCCGGCGCCGTGGCCACCGCCGTCGTCAAAGCCACCACCGTGATCATCGAGTCCGCAGGCCGGGGGACCGCATGAAATCCCGCGCACGCCGCACCATGGCGGCAGCGGTATTCCTGGTGGCGCTGCTGTGTGCCGCCCTCACGGGGTGCGGATCAGGCGGAAACCAAGTGCCGCCGTCGGGCATAAATAACGACGGCGCCGCAGCCCCCAGCGGTTCCCTCACCGTGTTCGCGGCTGCTTCCCTCAAGGGCACCTTTACGGAGTTGGCTGAACGTTTCGAGGCGGAGCACCCCGGGGTTGAGGTGAGGTTCAGTTTCGCGGGTTCCTCGGACCTGGCGTCGCAGATCAGCCAGGGGGCGCCGGCGGACGTGTTTGCCGCGGCGGATACCCGCACCATGGAACGGCTGCGGGACGCCGGCCTGGTGGAAGGCGGGCCACGAACGTTCGCCACCAACACCCTGGCCATCGCGGTGCCTCCCGGCAATCCTGCCGGGATCGGGAGCTTTGCGGACCTTGCCAGGCCGGGCCTGAAGCTTGTGGCCTGCGCCGGGCAGGTCCCGTGCGGCGCCGCCACGGAAAAGCTCGAACAGCAGACCGGCACCTCACTGGCCCCCGTCAGCGAGGAAAACTCGGTGACGGACGTCCTGGGCAAGGTCATCTCCGGGGAGGCGGACGCCGGCCTTGTCTACGCAACAGACGTCCGCTCCGCGGGGGACAAGGTCCAGGGCATCGACTTCCCGGAGAGTGCGGGCGCCGTCAACAGCTATCCGATCGCCGCCGTGAAGGGCGCCGCCAACCCGGCGGCAGCGGCGGCTTTCCTCCAACTGGTCGCGGGGCCTGAAGGCCAGCAGATCCTCGCCTCCGCGGGGTTCGGCCCGCCTGCCCCATGAGCACCGGGCCCATGAGCAACCGCGCCAAGGCAACAGCCGGCTACACCGGCATCCCGCGCTGGGTGCTGGGCATCGCCATCCTTGCCGCAGCACTGATCATCCTGCCGCTCGCCGCCATCATCGCCAGGGTGGACTGGCCCCGGTTCATCCCGCTGGTCACCTCGCCGTCGTCCATGGATGCGCTGGGCCTGAGCCTGCGCACCTCCGCCATCAGCACCGTGCTGTGCCTGGTCCTGGGGGTGCCGCTGGCCCTGGTGCTGGCACGATCGCACTTCCGTGGCCAGCGCCTGCTGCGTGCCCTGGTGCTGCTGCCGCTGGTGCTGCCTCCCGTGGTGGGCGGCCTGGCGCTCCTTTACACGTTCGGCCGGCAAGGGCTGCTGGGCAGTACGTTCACCGTCCTGGGCGTGCAGATCGCGTTCTCCACCACCGCCGTCGTCATTGCGCAGACGTTCGTTGCACTGCCGTTCCTGGTGGTCAGCCTGGAAGGGGCGCTCCGCACCGCAGGCCCGCGCTACGAAGCCGTTGCGGCCACGCTCGGGGCGCGTCCATGGACGGTGCTTCGCCGCGTGACGCTGCCGCTGGTCCTGCCCGGCCTGGCCTCGGGCGCAGTCCTCAGCTTCGCGCGCAGCCTGGGCGAATTCGGCGCCACCCTCACGTTCGCCGGCAGCCTGCAGGGGGTCACCCGGACCCTCCCGTTGGAGATCTACCTGCAGCGCGAGACGGACCCGGATGCCGCCGTCGCCCTCTCCCTGGTGCTGCTGGCCGTGGCCGTTGCCGTGGTGGCGCTCGCGTACCGAGGGCCGCAGCGGGAGCGTGAGTCATGACGTTCAGTGTTGAGGCCACCGTCCGCACCAGGGATTTTGATGTGCGGCTGGCCATCGCGCCGGGGGAGACCGTGGCGGTGATGGGCCCCAATGGCGCCGGAAAATCCACGCTGCTGGGAGTGATCGCCGGGCTATTGAAGCCGGATTCCGGAACGGCGGAGTCGGCGGGTCGCACACTGTTTAAGCTCGACGGCGGCCCGCACCACTGGGAGCCGCCGCACCGCCGGGGGACGGTGCTGCTGGCCCAGGAAGCGCTGCTGTTCCCGCACCTGAGCGTCCTCGAGAACACGGCATTTGCGCCGCGGAGCGCCGGGGTTCCGGCGGCCAAGGCGAGGGAAACGGCGCGGCACTGGCTGGCGGCGGTGGACGCCCTGGACCTGGCCGCGCGCAAGCCCGGCGAGCTTTCCGGCGGCCAGGCCCAGCGGGTTGCCGTGGCCCGGGCGCTGGCGGCGGAACCGGACCTGCTGCTGCTGGATGAACCACTGGCCGCGCTGGACATCACCTCCGCGCCACTGCTGCGCCGGCTGTTGAAGAAGGTCCTGGCCGGGCGGGGCGCCATCATCGTCACCCACGACGTCCTGGATGCCCTGATGCTGGCGGACAGGGTGGTGATCCTCGACGGCGGCAGGATCGTTGAGGAGGGCCGGGTCCGTGAGGTGCTGGACCAGCCGCGCAGCCGGTTTGCTGCGGGACTGTCCGGCGTGAACTTCGTGACCGGCACCCTGATTCCCACGGGATTGCGTGCGGGGGACGGGCTCGAATTCTTCGGCCACCAGGAGGCGGGGTTCCCGGCGGGTTCCCCGGCGGCAAGCGGGGCGGACGGCGTTGCCGTGTTCCCGCCGTCGGCCGTTTCTGTATTTGTGGAACCTGCGCACGGCAGCCCGCGCAACAGTTTCCCCGTCACGGTGGCCCATCTGGAGCCGCACGGGGACCAGATCCGGGTGCGGGCCGCCGGCGCCCATCAGCTGGCAGCGGACGTGACTCCGCAGGCCGCCGCGGAACTGGGCCTGGCACCCGGAATGACTGTGTACTTCGTGGTGAAAGCCGGTTCGATTGCGATTTACCCGGCCTAGCAAAAAACGGGCAAGGGGCGCCGCCGGTTTCCCGAGCGGCGCCCCTTGTTCGTCAGGCGCGGGCTGTGTTGTTCTGTGCCTTGAGGTCGTTGGAATCGGGGCCAATGAACGTGGCTACAGCGCCGGACAGTTTCCCGGGCAGCGGCACCAGGATGGACTGTGTGGGGTAGAGCTCGATCAGCGTGACGATGGTGACCAGGTACGTTCCGTCGTCCTTGGCGTTGATGGTGACGGAGTACGTGTCGGTGCTGGCCAGGCCGGTGACGTCCGTCAGTCCCGAGACAATAACGATCTGTCCGGCGGGGATGGGCAGCCCGGTGGTGTGCTGGAGTTCCAGGGTGGAGGAGTTGAAGCCCACTTTCAGGTCCCAGGTGCTGGGCGGATTGGGCACGGTGGATGCCGCGGCGGCGGGTGCCGCGATGGCCGCGAGGATTACCGGTGCCGCCCAGACTGCGGCGTTGACCTGCCGGCGGGTGGGCTTCAGGGACGTGGCGGGGTGCTGCGTGGACATGGGTTGCCTCCATAAGTGGGTGTTTACTTCCACTTAAGAGAGCGCTTCGGATTACGTCCGTGACGGCGCCCGGAGCAATGTCATCCTTTGGGTCTAGGCATTGTTCACCCAGCGCCAGCGGCCGTTTCAAAGAGTGCTGGACACGCGTTACGCCGTGGGCAAACATGGCAGGTAGAGGCCCCTGGCTAAAGTTGAGCGTAGTACACTCAAGTTAAAGATTTTGTGTCCCGAAAGGAGCTCTCATTGGACGTCAAATTCACCACCAAGAGCCAGGAGGCTCTTTCGGCGGCAGCCATGAATGCCTCAACCGCCGGCAACCCCCAGGTGGACCCTGCCCACCTGCTCAAGGCGCTGATGGACCAGCGCGAAGGCGTGGCCGTGGCCCTGCTGCGCGCTGCCGGCGCAGATCCGGACGCCGTCAGCGTCCAGGCCAGCAACGCCATCAAGGCGCTGCCCGCAACCTCCGGCAGTTCTGTCCAGCAGGCGCAGCTGTCCCGCCCGGCCCTGCAGGCCATCCAGACCGCGCAGACGGAAGCTGACAAGCTGGGCGATTCCTTCGTCTCCACCGAGCACCTGCTGCTGGGCCTCTCCGCCGGAAGTGACGCCGTCGGGCGGTTAATGCGCGACGCCGGAGCCTCCCATGAGGCGCTCCTCGCCGCCCTGCCGGGTGTCCGCGGTGACAGGAAAGTGAACTCGCCTGACCCGGAGAACACGTTCCAGGCGCTGGAGAAGTTCGGCACCGACCTCACCGGGATGGCGCGCGCCGGCAAGCTGGATCCGGTCATTGGCCGGGACGCGGAAATCCGCCGCGTCATCCAGGTCCTGAGCCGGCGTACCAAGAACAACCCTGTGATCATCGGTGAGCCCGGCGTGGGCAAGACGGCCGTCGTCGAAGGACTGGCCCAGCGGATTGTGGCGGGGGACGTCCCGGAGAGCCTGCGCGGCAAAACCCTGATTGCGCTTGACCTCGCGTCCATGGTGGCCGGCGCCAAGTACCGCGGCGAATTCGAGGAACGGCTCAAGGCGGTCCTGGAGGAGATCAAGAACTCCGAAGGCCAGATCGTCACCTTCATTGACGAGATCCACACCGTGGTGGGCGCGGGTGCCACCGGCGATTCCTCCATGGACGCCGGCAACATGCTCAAGCCCATGCTGGCGCGCGGGGAGCTGCGGCTGATCGGCGCCACCACGCTGGATGAGTACCGCGAAAACATCGAAAAGGATCCCGCGCTGGAACGCCGCTTCCAGCAGGTCTACGTGGGTGAGCCCAGCGTGGATGACACCATCGGCATCCTCCGCGGCCTGAAGGAGCGGTACGAGGCCCACCACAAGGTGGCCATCGCCGACTCCGCCCTGGTTGCTGCCGCCACGCTGTCCAACCGGTACATCTCCGGCCGCCAGCTCCCGGACAAGGCCATTGACCTGGTGGATGAGGCAGCGTCCCGGCTGCGCATGGAAATCGACTCCGCACCGGAGGAGATCGACCAGCTGCGCCGCGCGGTGGACCGGCTCACCATGGAGGAGCTCGCGCTCACCGGCGAGACGGACGCCGCTTCGGTGGAACGACTGGCTGCCCTGCGCGCGGACATGGCGGACAAGAAGGAGCAGCTCAACGCGCTTAACGCCCGTTGGGAAGCGGAGAAGGCCGGCCTGAACCGCGTGGGCGACCTGAAAGCCAAGCTGGATGAACTGCGCTCCACCGCGGACAAGGCCCAGCGCGAAGGGGACCTGGAAACGGCCTCCCGCGTGCTGTACGGCGAGATTCCGGCCCTGGAACGTGAACTGGACGAGGCCGCCCGCGCCGAGGCCGAGGTGGCGGACAAGTCCAGCCAGATGGTGGCCGAGCAGGTCACCGCTGACGACATTGCCGAGGTCATCTCCGCGTGGACGGGCATCCCGGCCGGCCGCATGCTGCAGGGCGAAAGCCAGAAGCTCCTGCACATGGAGCAGGAGCTGGGGAAGCGGCTGATCGGCCAGGCCAAGGCCGTGGAGGCAGTCTCGGACGCCGTCCGCCGCGCCCGGGCAGGCATCTCCGATCCCAACCGGCCCACGGGTTCGTTCCTGTTCCTTGGCCCCACCGGCGTCGGTAAGACGGAATTGGCCAAGGCGCTCGCGGACTTCCTGTTCGACGACGAACGCGCCATGGTGCGGATCGACATGTCCGAATACTCGGAGAAGCACGCCGTGGCCCGGCTGGTGGGTGCGCCTCCGGGATACGTTGGCTACGAGGAAGGCGGCCAGCTCACGGAAGCCGTCCGCCGTCGCCCGTACTCCGTGGTGCTGCTGGATGAAGTGGAGAAGGCCCACCCCGAGGCCTTCGACATCCTCCTGCAGGTGCTCGACGACGGCCGCCTCACCGATGGGCAGGGCCGCACCGTGGACTTCCGGAACACCATCCTGGTGCTCACGTCCAACCTGGGCAGCCAGTTCCTGGTGGATCCGGGCCTGGACGCCGCCGCCAAGCGCGATGCCGTCATGGCCACCGTCAACGCGTCCTTCAAGCCGGAGTTCCTCAACCGGCTCGATGAAGTAGTGCTGTTCGACGCCCTGACGGTGGACGAGCTGGCCCACATCGTGGAAATCCAGGTAGCCGAGCTGGGCCGCCGCCTGCACGAACGCCGGCTCACCCTCGAGGTGACCGAAGGCGCCCGCGCGTGGCTGGCCATGTCCGGCTTCGATCCGGCCTACGGTGCCCGGCCGCTGCGCCGGCTGGTGCAGCGGGAGATCGGCGACCGCCTGGCCAAGGCCATCCTGGCCGGAGACATCAGCGACGGCGATACGGTGCTGGTTGACACCTCGGCCGACGTCGAGGAACTCACGGTGGAGGCCCTGGCCAACCCGACGGCGGCGGCCACCCTGGGCTCCGGGCTGTCCGTGACGCGGAAGGGCTAGGCCTCCAGGTCCCGCCGCCGGAACGCGAATGTCCCCGCGGCCGTGAGCACCACGGCCGCGGCGGACATCCACAGCAGCGGCACCGGGTCCAGTTCCACGCTGGGTACGGCCGGCACCAGGCCGAACGGTTCGGCGTCGAGCACTTCCTCCGGCATGTTCAGCGCCGGCCCATACAGCCCAATCAGCATGGATGCGACCAGCAGCACCCAGACCCACCAGGTGCCGCTGTGGAGTCCGTAGGCCAGCACGGCGGCTCCCGCAAAACACAGGACCAGGGGCAGGAACGCCAGGCCCGCGGCGGTGAATTCGCCCACCACGGATTCGCCGCCCACGGCAGCCAGGGCACCGACCCCCAGCCCCAGGCCGGACACCGCAAGCAGGAGGGCCGACGCCGGGATGGTCACCAAAAGGACTGACGCAATCCAGCCCGCCCGGGTGACCTTCGTGGCCAGGACGGCACCGGTGCGGCCCTCGGATTCCTCCTTGCCCAGCCTGTTCACGGAGATCACGGCGTAGACCGCCACGGCCATGGCAAAGTACTTCAGGAATGCCGCCAGGGCACCGCGCAGCACGTCCCCGGTGGTGGTCATACCCAGCACAGCAGCGAGCTCCGGCTGTGCCTCGAAGCTTGCCACGATCGCCTCCCCCAGTGAACCGGTCAGGGCTGCGAAAACGAACAGGCCTGCGCACCAGCTGATGATGCTTCCGCGTTCCATCCTCAGCCGCAGGCCCGCGGGATGGACGAAGAAGCCGGTGGCGTTCGCGCGCCCCGGTCGGGCAGGGATCAGGCCTGCTCCCAGGTCCCGCCGGCCTGCCAGGAAGTAGGCCACCGGGACCAGTGCGGCGGCGAAGGCCACGCACAGGAGCAGCGGCCACCAGCGCAGGTCGAAGAATGCCCGGCTCTGTTGTGCCCAGCCGATCGGGGAGAGCCAGGACAGCGTGCTGCCGCCCAGCTGCTGGGAGTCGCCGATGCCGCGCAGGATGAACGCCAGGCCGACCATGGCACCGGCCAGTCCCGAAGCCGGCCTCGCGTGTTCCGTCAGCTGGGCGGTTACTGCCCCCACGGCCCCAAAGGCAACGCCCACCAGGCCCACTCCCGCCGCAACTGCCAGGGAGTCGGCCACTGCCAGGCCGTTGGCCACCATGGCTGCCGCGAGCACGGCGAACACGGCGGCGTTGGCTGTGACCAGCGTTGCCAGGGCCGCCGTCAGTGGCGCAGCGCGGCCAACCCTTCCCGCGCTTATCAGTTCAGCCCGGCCGGATTCCTCCTCGGCCCTGGTATGGCGGATCACCAGGAACACGGACATCAGGGCCGCCGCGACGGCCGCCATCCCCAGGATCTCGTTGGCGATCATGGTGCCCAGCGTGTAGTTGTCCAGGCCGTAACCGGGCCCCGCCAGCAGTGCCCCGGCCGGATCCTTCATGATCTGGGCCCGGGTCTGCAGTGCGGCCTGGTCCGGATACGCAAGTGGCACCACGGCTGCGAAATAGCCGATCATGCTCCCGATACCCAAGGCCCAGGCCGGAATCCGGCCCCTGTCCCGCCGCAGCGCAAAGCGGAAGAGGCGCCCGGTGCCGGTGAGGGCGTTGCCGTCGCGGGCCTCTACCCGGCGGGTGGCCTGCGGGGCTGTTAAGGTGTGCGCGTTCATGGCTGTTCAACCCCTGCCGCCGTGCGCACTCCGTTGCCGTAGTGGTGCACAAAGAGTTCTTCAAGCGTGGGCGGGGTGCTGGTAAAGCTCCGGACGCCCAGCGGCAGCAGGTGTGCCATCGCGGAGGAGAGCGCCGCTTCGTCAACGGTGAAGAGCACCCGCTCGCCGTCCCGGTGCACGTCGTGCACCCCGGGGAGGGAACCCACCGAGGTGGCATCGCCGTCGGAAATCACAGTGACGGCGGTGCGGCTGAGGTGCCGGAGTTCGGCCAGGGTGCCCGTCTGGACTGCGTGGCCCTGGCGGATGATGGTGACCTTGCTGCACAGCGTCTCCACCTCGGCCAGGATGTGGCTGGACAGCAGGACCGTGCGGCCCTGGCTGCTGGCTTCACGGATGCACTGCTGGAAAACCAGTTCCATCAGCGGATCCAGGCCGGACGTCGGCTCATCCAGGACCAGAAGTTCAACATCGCTGGCCAGCGCCGAGATCAGGGCCACCTTCTGCCGGTTTCCCTTGGAGTAGGACCGGGTCTTTTTGGTGGGGTCCAGGTCGAAGCGCTCCAGCAGATCTGCCTTGCGCCGCGGGTCCAGCCCGCCGCGGAGGCTGGCAAAGAGGTCAATCGCCTCGCCACCTGTGATCTTGGGCCACAGGTTTACATCCCCAGGCACATACGCCAGCCTGCCGTGGAGGCTGACGGCGTTGTCCCAGGGGTCCTCGCCGAACACCCGCACGGTGCCCGAATCCGCGCGCAGCAGGCCCAGCAGGACGCGGATGGTGGTTGATTTACCGGCACCGTTGGGTCCAAGGAAACCGTGCACTTCGCCGGGTTCAAGGGTGAGGTCCAGGTTATCCAGCGCCTGGACGCGGCCGAAGGACTTGTTCAGTCCGCGGACGTCAATAACTGCATTCATGGCAGAGCCTTTCCTTGCAAAATGGTGGATGATCCGTCTGGGCGCATTGGGCGCGCGCAACTCTCAGGCGGGCGGGTCAACCACGTACAGCAGGTAGGCGTCCAGCATGGAACGGTCGGTCATGAGGCCCTGGGCGAAGAGTTCGGTGCTGGGCAGGCCGTTCCGGGCAAGGTAGCCGCGCAGGGCCGCGGCGAAGTCGCCAGGCTCCGCTGGCGGATTGAGGGCCAGGTCCAGCAGCATCGTGCCAAAACCCTGGATGGTGAGGTACCGGGCGCGCGCTTTTTCGTCCAGGGACGGGCGGATGGTCCCGGCGGCGACGCCCTGGGCCAGCCAAGCCTCGGCGTCCTCCACAAAGTGTTCGATGAACGACTGCGCCAACTCACCGCCGGCCTGGAGGCTGCGCAGTGCGTATCCGATCAGCGGCGCCGATTCATCCATGCTGGCCATGCGTGAGAGCAGTTCACCCGGCGTGGCCTTCCGGACGGCGTCTTCCTTGTATTCCCTGATGCGCGCCAGGACGTAGTTGTCGCATTCCTGGCGCAGTCCGTCCTTGGAGCCGAAATGGTGCAGGATCAGTGCCGGGCTCACACCGGCTGCCTCTGCGATGGCACGCACGGAAACACCGAAGCCTTCATGGCCGAACAGGTTCACCGCGGTATCGCGCAGGTGTGCCCGGGCCGTGATGTCCGGAGACCGGCCTGTCGTTGCCTGGCGCGATGCTGAACGCATGTTTAGTATGCTACGCGCGTGTTCAGCCCGCGGCAATGGTCCTCGCGAAAAGGGCCTAGGGAAGCACGCTTGCGTTGATGACGTTGCCCTCCGGGGCCTTCACGAAGCAGTCAACCCGGCGGTCTCCCACCTCCCAGCTGGTGCTGCTGGGGTACACCCGCTCATAGTTCAGGACGTATTGGGCGGCGGCGGGGGCAAGGGTAACTGCCTGGCATGCCTCAAGGGCCTTCGCCCGGAGGGCGTCGGCTCCGGGGTAGACGTCGCCGTCCTGGTATGTGTAATTCGCCACAAACTGGGCGGAATGCGGGGTATCGCACGCCACGATGGTGGCTTTCTGGGACTCGGGGGCAAAATCGGCGAAGCAGTCGCCCAGCCGGAAATCGGCCGGGGCGGCTTCGCGGGGGAGGGGCAGTGCGGATGGAGGTGGCGCCGTTGTGGTGACCACTGATCCCGGAGTGGGAACATCTGCCGGCGTGGAGTCCGCGGACTCGCGGTTTGCCGTTGCCAGCAGCCACACCACCAGCCCCACCAGCAGGAGGGCAATAACGGCCAGGGCCACCAGGAACCACACCTTGGAACTGGCGCCGGAGCTCTCGCGTTCCGGTTCCTCTTCGGGATGATTTTCGACGGCGGCGGGCTCCGTGGGCGCGTCAATCCGGGCTGCGCCTGGAGGTGCTTCGGGTCGGGGCGGAATGGGCCTCTGCGGCCCGTTGCCGGCCTCTGGCTCGGTCACGGAAACTCCCTGGTGGTGTGCGGTGCTTGTCTGGAGACTCTATCGAACCCGTCCGGCGAGCAGTTAGTGCTGAAACCATGTAATCTAGGTGTACGACAAATTGACCAAACATTCCGGGGCCTCACTAACGCCAATGGTGACCACCTCCGGTCCGAGTACAAAAGGGGGTCACGCCATGGGGCGCGGCCGTCAAAAGGCAAAAGCTACCAAGCAGGCTCGGGATATTAAGTACTATTCCCCGAACACTGACTATTCCGCTCTTCAGCGTGAGCTCAAGAGTTCCGAGGGTCGTGCTCCGAGCCATTTCGCGAATGATCCGGTTGAACCGGACTACTCGGCTTATGTGGACAAGTATGCGGACGATGTTGAGGACGACGACGAAGTGGATTCGCGCAGAATCGGCTAGCCGGCGTCACTCCTGAACCCGTTGTCCCACCGGAAACCCGGTGCGGACAACGGGTTTTCCGCGTTCCGGTGTTTCCCACAAGCGGGGACCTTAAACAGCAAATCGGCTGCTCCCCAACTGTCCTGGTGAACTTCCTCAGTGACGGTTGTGGAGCAGCCGATTGCCTTAAAGCTGCTTAGGCGTAGCTGTTGACCATCCGGACTGCTCCGCCGTCAACACCCTTGGCGCCCTGGACGTAGTCCGGGCCGGTCTTGATGATCAGGTCCGAATCGGCTTCGACGGTGCCCATGATCCAGGACGGCAGGCCGCGCTCATTGAGGCGGGCCACCGCGGCGTCGGCAACCTGCGGGGACACGATGGCCACCATGCCAACGCCCAGGTTCAGTGTGCGCTCCAGGTCCGCCAGCGGCACGTTGCCCAGCTCGGAGACCAGCTTGAAGATGGCCGGAAGTTCCCAGGTGGCGCGGTCAACCGTGGCCACCAGGCCCTGCGGAAGGACGCGGGCCAGGTTGGCGGCCAGGCCGCCGCCGGTGACGTGGCTGAAGCCGTTGACGCCGCCACTGGCTGAGGCAACCGGGAACGTGCGGGCCAGGTCCAGGCAGTCTGCGGCGTAAACGCGCGTAGGTTCCAGGAGTTCCTCGCCGAGGGTGCGGCCCAGCTCGGAAACCTGGCGGTCCAGGGCCCAGCCTGCGTGGTTGATCACGCGGCGAACCAGGGAGTAGCCGTTGGAGTGCAGGCCCGAGGAGGCCATGCCGATCACCACGTCGCCGGCGCGGACGCGGTCCGGGCCCAGCAGCTGATCGGCTTCGACAACACCGGTGGCGGCACCGGCAACGTCATACTCGTGTTCGCCCAACAGTCCGGGGTGCTCAGCGGTTTCGCCGCCCACCAGTGCGGTTCCGGCCACGGAGCAGGCAGCTGCGATGCCACGGACGATGTCCGCGATGCGCTCGGGAACAACCTTGCCGCAGGCGATGTAGTCGGTCATGTACAGCGGCTCCGCGCCAACCACCACGATGTCATCAACCACCATGCCCACCAGGTCATAACCGATGGTGTCGTGGATGTCCATGGCCTGGGCAATGGCAACCTTGGTGCCCACGCCATCAGTGGAGGTGGCGAGCAGCGGCTTCTTGTAGGTCAGGAGGCGTGAGACGTCGTACAGGCCTGCGAAACCGCCGACGCCGCCAATCACCGAGGAATTGTGGGTGGCCTTTACGGCACCCTTCATCAGTTCTACGGCGCGGTCGCCGGCTTCAACGTCAACACCGGCGGAGGCGTACGTGATGCCTGAGGCGGCACCTGCGGCAGGAGTGGCGGAAGTCATAGGGATTCCTTCTTGTCGGCGCCGGCGGGGACGGCATCGTGGTGGATGGCAGGCACGTGGTCGGCCTCGGTCAGCAGGTTCTCGAACTCGGCGTCCGGCCCGGGGTCGCAGCCCGTGGCTCCGGCCTTCTCCGCAGGATCTTCCGTGGCGGTAACGGCCAGTGCTGCCGTCTGGCCCGGAAGCGCGGAGGGCGCCGGCGTAAGGCCGCCCAGGTCCGTGCGCTCCAGCAGGTTCTTCCCCAGTTTGTCCGAGCCGGGCAGTTCGATGGGGTACTTGCCGGTAAAGCAGGCGGTGCACAGGCGCTCACGCGGCTGCTGCGTAGCGCCGATCATGCCTTCTTCGGAAATGTAGGCCAGCGAATCGGCGCCGATGGCCTGGGAGATTTCCTCAATGGTGGCGCCGTTGGCAATGAGCTCGGCCCTGGAGGCGAAGTCGATGCCGTAGAAGCAGGGCCACTGGACGGGCGGGGAGGAAATCTTGACGTGGACGGCGGCGGCGCCGGCCTCGCGGAGCATACGGACGATCGCGCGCTGCGTGTTGCCGCGGACGATCGAGTCATCCACCACCACAACGCGCTTGCCGCGGATCACGGATTCCAGGGCGTTGAGCTTCAGGCGGATACCCAGCTGGCGCAGCGTCTGGGACGGCTGGATGAACGTGCGGCCCACGTAGGAGTTCTTGACGAAGCCGTGCGCGAACGGGATTCCTGATTCCTCTGCGTAGCCCACTGCTGCGGGTGTGCCGGATTCGGGAACGGGAATGACGATGTCCGCTTCCTGGGTGTTTTCGCGGGCCAGCTGGCGGCCCATTTCCACACGGGATTCGTACACGGAGCGGCCGGCAATGGCTGCGTCCGGCCGCGCAAGGTAAACGTACTCGAAAACGCAACCGGCCGGCGTCGGCTCGGCGAAGCGCTTGGAACGCACGCCTTCTTCATCGATTGCGATGAACTCGCCGGGTTCGATCTCGCGGATGAAGCTGGCGCCAACGGTGGCCAGGGCTGACTGTTCGGAGGCGACGACCCAGCCGCGTTCCAGCCGGCCGAGGACCAGCGGGCGGATGCCGTAGGTATCGCGGGCTGCGTAGAGGGTGCCTTCGTCCATAAAGACGAAGCAGAAGCCGCCCTTGATCTTGGGCAGCAGTTCCATGGCGGTGTCTTCGAGGGTCTTGCCCTCCTCGCCTTCCAGCAGTGCCGTCACCAGCGCGGTGTCGGAGGTGTTGCCCTGCTTCATTTCGCCGCTGAGCTGGCCGCCGTTGCGCTCCATGATCATGGCGTTCAGTTCGGCGGTGTTGGTGAGGTTGCCATTGTGGGCCAGGGCCACGGTGCCGGTGCTGGTGGCACCGAGGGTGGGCTGGGCGTTGGCCCAGTGGCTGGCGCCCGTGGTGGAGTACCGGCAGTGGCCCACGGCCAGGTGCCCGGTCAGGGTGTTCAGCGTGGTCTCGTCAAAGACCTGGGAAACGAGGCCCATGTCCTTGTAGACGTTGATCCGCTGGCCGTCGCTGGTAGCTATACCAGCCGACTCCTGACCGCGGTGCTGCAATGCATACAGCCCGTAATAGGTAAGTTTTGCTACTTCTTCACCTGGTGCCCAGACTCCGAAGACGCCACAAGCGTCCTGCGGGCCTTTTTCGCCAGGGAGAAGATCATGGGAAAGTTTTCCATCGCCGCGTGCCACTGGTCGATTATCTCACGAGATGGGGTTGCGGATTTCCGCCGGATTTAGCCTGCGACTTTAGGAATCCTGCACTTCTTCCACCACGGCAGTCCGGGACCGCCTGATGCTCAGCCGGTCCAGTACCAGCGCTGCAGCGGAGCCGAGCAATACCCCGCCCATGCAGCAGACAATCAGGAAGAATCCGAACACGGCATTCGCGTCATAACCCGGGCTGGTGGGCAGTGCGAAGGCGATGATGCCGGCAGCCACAAAACCCAGCACGCCGCCCAGAATCATAAAGGGCACATAACGGGGCGCCCGGCGGACCGTTACTTCGCGGCGTTCAGCGGGGTGTTGTTCAAAAGCCATAACATCCAGCCTACTCCGGGCCCGGCCGCGGAGCTTCCACCATCCCTGGCAGCCGGCACGCACAAAACGGCAGGGCCCGGCAGGCGCGCACTGCGCCCGCCGGGCCCCTGCCTGCACCGGTCACGAATCCGGTCACGAATCCCGGGACCGGCTTCTGCTGACCGGGTTTTGTACAGTTACGGGTTGCCCAGCGGTCCTCCGAGGGGCGGGATGGGGCCGCCGTAGCGTTCGTCCTGCTCACGTTCGGCGGCGCTGCGGGTATCGCTTTCTGCGGTGCCGTCGGAGTCGCCCTCCAGGTCAACCAAGCCGCCGGTCTGGTCAAACGGCCGTCCGACGCCGGGTTCCACCGCAGTGGCGGCACCTCCTGCGGCACCTGCTCCGGTTGCGGTTCCGCCGGCGATGGTGCCACGCCATGCGCCGGTGGCGTAGCCCTCATCCTCAATGAATTCCTTGAAGCGCTTGAGGTCTGCCTCGGCCTGCCGTTCCACAACGTGGAGCTTGTCGCCGGCCTTTTCGACGAATCCTTCCGGCTCGTACTCGAGCGTGAGCCGGATAGAGGTCCGGCCGTTGCCCGCATCCTCGAACTCGACGCTGCCTGAGTTGGTGGCGCCTTCGATCGCGGTCCAGGCCACCTTGCGGTCCGGGACCTGCTCCAGGATGCGGGCCTTCCACTGCCGCTTCACACCGCTGATCTCCGCCTCCCACTCCAGCTGCTCGTCGCTGAGCTGGGTGACGCGCTTGACGCCGCCCATAAAGTACGGAAATTCCTCGAACTGGGTCCACTGGTTGTAGGCCGTGCTCACCGGCACGTCCACCAGAATGTCTTTCTCCACTGTTGTAGTCATGGTGTCTCCTTAGCTGGATCAACTCTGCTGAGTGGAACGCTGACATTCCTAAGCATACTTAGGGTAGCGGTGGGTCACTAGTACGGGGCTGTCCTCACGTCTCTGCAGGAAGGTGGCCGCCGATCAGGGCCAGGTTCTGGATGGCGGCCAGCCCGAACTGGGCGGCGTCGTTCGTGGAAACCGTACGGGCCTCCTCCACCGGCTGGAGGGTGAACGGCGGCAGGATGGTTTCGCTGCTGAAGGCAACGGACGGGTCAAGGTGTTCGCCGCCCACCCTGAAGCTGTTCCAGGCATGGGCCGCCAGGTCCGGATCGCCGAGGCGGGCGGCGGCGTAGGCGGTCAGCCGGCTGTGGGCCTGTGTCAGGTAGATGCCCTGCAGGGGCTGGCCCACCGCCGCCTGTTGTTCTTCCGGCGTGGCCAGGAACAGCCGGCAGTACTGCAGCCAGGCCCGCTCGAAAGCCGGGTCCGGAACCAGGGAGAGGAGCTCACTGCAGATTTCCACCAGGCCGAACACGGCGCTGAGGTGGGAGACGCTGATGCGTTCGCGGCCGGCGTCGAACCTCCCCTTGTCCAGGTCATATAACGCCTCTCCGGTCAGGAACCCGTACTTCAGGGAACCGATATCCGCCATGGTTCCCAGCAGCCGGTCGCGGGAGCGCGGGTTCCCGGTCCGCTCCCAGTCGGTCAGCCAGGTGGCCGCCAGCGAACCCCAGTCAGTTCCAAGGCCCACCCCCAGGGCATTGCGGTCCGGCCGGTACGTGGCGGCATCCGGGCGGACTTTGCGGACGGGGTCCAGGCCCAGGAAGTTCTGGTCGCTGTCCACCAGTTCGGTCAGCAGGTCCCCGGTGCGCTCGTCCGCCGTGAGGTAGTAATGGAAGCGGCGGTAGGCCGGCGTGCTGATCCTCAACTGCTTGGCGCTGCAGCCCCAGTGCTGGACGTTGTGCCGCGTCCCCAGGCCCTGCCAGGGGCCAAGGTGGTACACGTCCACCTCACCGGTGTGGCGGGTCATGGCCTCCGCGAACCGGAACACATCAGCCCGTCCCGAGCGCAGGTACATGTACCAGAGCCACAGGTCCGGGGAGAGCTCGGAGTTATCCCATGCATAACCGCCGA
Organism: Pseudarthrobacter sp. J47; assembly: GCF_049810315.1. GTDB lineage: Bacteria > Actinomycetota > Actinomycetes > Actinomycetales > Micrococcaceae > Arthrobacter. Next base: position 3,397,162 of record NZ_CP187358.1, on the reverse strand, counting down.
CGTCGTAACGCCAGACGTGCCGGTCCGCGTCATAGGTGTGCATCACGTCGCCGTAGTTCCAGAAGCCGTACCAGCGGCGCTGTTCCACCTGGCCCGTGTAGAAATCGAAGAGGAAGTCCAGCTTGTCCTCGAGGTCCGCCCGGGCGGGTGTGGAGCGGTCCACCGGGGCCCAGTCACCAAAAACGCCGGCCGCATGCAGCGATTCCGGGCCCGCCTGCAACAGCGGCGGGCTGGCCACGCCGGCAGCATCGGCAGCGAGCTGCTCCGTGGCGGGCGTGGCGTCATAGGCAAACAGCGTCAGCTCGTGCGTGCGGGCAATGCCCGTGGGGCTGCCGAATCCGGGCTCGTAGTCCTCATAGGTGATTTCCAGGCCCTCCAGCTGGTCCTCGAAGGTGTCCTGGCCCAGGCCGTCGTGATAGAAACGCAGGTCCATCGGCTGCGCTTCGGGGGAGTAAAGCCATGCGGTGAGCGTGGCTTCGTCTCCGGCGGCACCACGGATGTCCAGTTGCCCCGGGTGGGACTGCCAGAAGTTGCGCACGCCAACCCCCAGGCCGCCGTCGGGAGTGCTGAGGGAGCAGAAGCCGCCGGCGCGCGTTCCGCCGCTGATGCCCACCCAGCCATGGCCCGGTGCCGTGCGCTTGCGCAGTTCAAAACCGTCGGCCGTGAGCTGGGTCAGTGTGAAGTCGCTCCACGTGGGAACCAGGTGCAGCCGCCCGGAGACTTCCGGATTCCATTCCCCGGGCGGGGGCGTTGGCTGCCCGGAAACCTGGGCGTCGCGCACGGCCTGGCCCGGGTCCCGTCGCAGCCCGGTGATGCCGCGGACACCTTCGGCCAGGAAGCCGCCCCCGGCTCCTGCGATCCGCACGTGCCGGTTGTGCAGTTCGGCGGCGAGCGGGACGTTGAACCGGACGCCCAGGCCCGCAAGGAAATCCCGGTCCGCGTCGCCGTCCCAGACGAAGCTGTGAACCATGCGGATGCTGCGGGCGCCGGCGTGGAAGTAGAAGCGGATGACAAAGGGCAGCCAGGAGCGGCCGCCGCCGTCCTGCTGGTGCTGCCCTTCGATTTTCACAACGGCGCGGACGGGGCCGTCCTGCTCCACGGCCACCGACGTGACCTGCCCGGTGAAGCCGGTCCTGGTAGTGGTCCCGGCCTCCTCCGGGACCTCCTGCTGGAGCATGCTGACCAGGCGGCCGTTCTTTGCCACCACGGTGCCGCCGCGGCTCAGGGAGCGAAAGAGGTGCTGCCCGGTGCGGTCAAAGACCATGGTGGAAACACCGGTGGAGACGGTCACGCTGCCAGCGTCCCCGGTGACCGTAACCCGATCGGTTTCCGCTGCGGGGACGGCGGCCTGCGTCCCGGCGGTCACCGAATAGGAGGACGACGGCGACTCCGAGGCCGCCAGCGCCAGGCCGGCCCACTTGAGCGAACCGTCCGGCCAGGTTGCCAGCGGCCATGCCTGGCTTGCCACCGGCCGGCCGTCCGCGTCCCGGATTTCCAGGGCAGCGGCATCCGCCACTGTGCCGCGGGCAAAGGGCATGCCCCACGTTGTTCCGCCATTGAGGTCCGCGGGTGCGCCGCCGTCCAGCCAGCTGATGCGCGTTGAATTGGTCATGACATCCATTCGGAAAGCGTTTTCTGATTCGTTTCAAAAGTAGCCGTGGACCATTGCGGGCGCAAGGGTTTGTGGGACCGATGCGGAAATTGTCCTGCCCGGCCCCTCTGCAGGCGGCACTGCTGGTGGTTCACTGGAAGCGGAGGAAGGAGCCCCATGCCCAAGATCATCCTTATGCTCTCCCTGTCCCTGGACGGATTCTTCGAGGGTCCGGACCAGGACCTCAGCTGGAGCCTGGTGGACGAGGAACTGCACCAGCATTTCAATGACGAATGCAACGCCTTGGCCGGATACCTGGAGGGGCGCGTTACGCATGAATTGATGGCTGACTTCTGGCCCACCGCGGACCAGGACCCGGACGTCTCGCCGGTCATGGCCGAATACGCCGGAATCTGGCGGGAAAAGCCCAAGTTCGTTTTCTCCAGGACCCTCACCTCGGTTCCCTGGAGCACCGAGGTGATTTCCGACGTCGTGCCTGAACGCATCAAGGAGCTGAAGGCCCGGATGGGCGGTGACCTGGCAGTCGGCGGGCCCGACCTTGCTGCCAGTTTTATGCGCCATGGCCTGATCGATGAATACCGGCTCTATATCCATCCTGTGGTGATCGGCAAGGGAAAGCGGCTTTTCCAGCTGCCGGACCAGGTGATGAACCTTGAATTTGCGGGCACCCGGACCTTTGGCAACGGGGTGGTCCAGCTCCGGTACATGCCCAAGGAGTAGTAGCGGGTGCACGGCCTGACATGCCATCCCCGCGCTGCTCGAAAGGCGCCGGCGGACCTCTGGCCGGGCGCCCTTTTCTGTGCTCAACTGGGTATTGGCTCACGCCGGCAGTACCGCTTTACATCCTCATACCGTCAGCCGGCAGCTGCCGGCTCAAAGGAAGGGTTGCTCGTGGCACAGTACAACATCGGATATTTCGTGGGGAGCCTGTCCTCCACCTCCATCAACCGCACGCTGTCCAAGGCGCTGATCAAACTGGCCCCGGAGGGCTTCGACTTCACGGAGATTCCCATCCGTGACCTGCCGCTCTACAGCCAGGATTACGACGGCGATTTCCCGGCTGAGGGGACCGCGCTGAAGCAGGCGATTGAAGGCTCGGACGGAATCCTGATCGTCTCGCCCGAGTACAACCGCTCCATTCCCGGCGCGCTCAAGAACGCCATTGACTGGGCTTCACGGCCCTGGGGCACCAATTCCTTTGCCCGCAAACCCACCGGCATCATCGGCGCGTCGCCGGGCGGCATCGGCACGGCAGTGATGCAGTCGTCAATGCGCAGCGTGTTGAGCTTCCTTGACGCGCCGCAGCTCAATGCCCCGGAGGCGTACATCACCTTCAAGCCGGACGTCTTCGGAGATGACGGCGAGGTCAATGACGAATCCACCGCGGGCTTCCTCCGGCATTACATGGACGAGTATGGCGCCTTTGTACAGCGTGTCCTCGCCGTGAATGCCCCCGGCCACATCGGTGACGCCGGCTGACACACTTCGTCCTAAGGCAGGGGACACCATGGGTACTCCGGACATCGATGACCTTGAACGGTTGCAGGACCTTGTTGCCGACATGGATGACATCAAGGGATTCCTGGACGGCATGACCGCGTTGGCGGCCTGTACCTTGAGCAGGATGTCCGGTGCGCGCGTCGAGTGTGCCGTGACCCTGCAGCGGCGCAAGCGGCCGGACACCGTGGCCGGCAGCAGCGCCGATGCCCTGCTCCTTGACGGCATTGAACACCGGCTGGGGGACGGTCCCTGCCTGCAGGCCCTGCGCACCGGTGCTCCGGTGCTGATGGGGGACCTGAACGTGGACCCCCGCTGGCCGGTGTTCCGTGCGGAGATGATTGCGAAGGGCTTCCGGAGCACCCTTGGCATTCCCCTGGACGTGGATGGGAGCGCCTCGGCCGTGCTGAATTTCTTCGCCACCGAGCCGGGGCACTTCACCGACTCAAGCGTCGACGATGCCGCCCGGTTCGCCGAGGTGGCCTCCCGGGCGCTCCGGCTGGGGCTCAGGATCGCCGCCGCCGAGCTGCGGGCGAACGACCTCGAGGCGGCCATGGACTCCAGGACATCGATCGACCTGGCCCGCGGAATCCTGATGGCCCAGAATCGCTGCACGCCCGAATCGGCGTTTGAAATCCTCAGTCAGGCCTCGAGCCACCGGAACCGCAAGCTGCGGGATATTGCCGAGGGGCTGGTGGCTGGAGTGGGAGGCGCGCCCGAACCCCTGCATTTTGATGCCTGACCATTGACAAGGACGCCTTTGCGGCATAACGTACAACCAAATGGTTGTAGATCAGAGAAGCGACGCAGACATCGACAGGGTCTTCCAGGCCCTGGCGGACGCAACCCGGCGTGACATCGTCAGCCGGGTGACGTCGTCGGAATTCACCGTTTCCGGCCTCGCTTCGCTGTACACCATGAGCTTTGCCGCCGTCCAGAAACATGTGGCGGTATTGGAGCGCGCCTCCCTGGTGACCAAGGAGAAGCGCGGACGGGAGCAGATTGTGCGGGGCAACCATGAAGGACTGGCGAAGGCCCGCCGCCTGCTCGACGAGTATGAGGCGTTGTGGCGGCAGCGTGCCGGCCGCATCGCGGACATCCTGAATGAACAGCAGGAATGACAAGAAGGGGATAGTCATGGCAGTCGTCAGTTCCACCAAGAACCTGGAGGCACTGAGCCTCACCCTCGTGGCGGAGTTCGATGCCGGCGTCGAACGCGTCTGGGAACTCTGGCAGGATCCGCGCCAGCTTGAGCGCTGGTGGGGACCGCCCACCTGGCCCGCCACCTTTGAACAGCACGACTTTGTCCCCGGCGGCAAGGCGAGCTACTACATGACCGGCCCGGACGGCGAAAAGGCCCGCGGCTGGTGGCGCTTCACCGCCGTGGACGCGCCGAACAAGCTGGAGTTCGACGACGGTTTTGCTGACGAACGCGGCGAACCCGTAGGGGATCTGGGGACCACCCATGCCGTGGTCACCCTGGAGCCCGATGGGGACCGGACCCGGATGACGGTGCACTCCACCTTTGAGTCCGAAGACCAGCTGGAGAAGATGCTGGAGATGGGCATGGAGGAAGGCATGAAGGAGGCCATGGGGCAGATCGACGGCATCCTGGCGGAGCAGCGCCAGCGCTGACGCGGCCTCGTGCGCCCTCCAATCCCAGGCTTGTCCGCAGATCAGAACCTTGAAGCTTAGGATTCGCGAACAAGCCTGGGAATCGTCCGTGCGACGTGCCTGCCCTGGTTGGTGCATGCCGGCCTGCCGGGTGCCTGCCGGGCCCGGTCCGCTGTGCCGGCCCTAGTCCGTTTTGGCCAGGCCCGCGATGAATTCGTCCGCCTGAGCCAGGTTCCGTGCCATCTTGGCCCGCTCGCGGACCGCCCGCTCCAGGAACTCAGCCAAGCGGGCTTTCTCTGCCTCGCCGGGCGTTTCGGCTGAGCGGAGGATGCCCAGGATCTCCGCCATTTCCTCAAGCGAGAAGCCGAGGGGCTTCATCTGCTTGATCACCATCAGGCGGTCGAAGTCATCCTCCGAGTACACCCTGAAGCCGCCCTCGGTGCGGGTGAGGGCGGGGAGCAGGCCCACGTCGTCGTAGTGCCTGATGGTGCGCAGGGACAGTCCGGTCCGCTCGGCCAGTTCACCGATGTGCATGGTCAGGCTGCCGGTCTTCGCTTGTCATGGGACGCCTCCGTCGTGGTCGGATTCAAACTCTACCATCACGTTAGGGTAGAGTTTGGATTTCCCAACCACGAATGGAGCGGTCATGGCCGTCAAAACCGCAGGGGATGCCCGCGCCTATACCCCGGAGCAGCTGCAGTCTGTCCGGGAAACCCTCAGGTCCCCACGCAGGCTGAAGACCGAGGTCCTGGCCGGCCTGGTGGTGGCCCTGGCGCTGATTCCGGAGGCCATCGCCTTCTCGATCATCGCCGGCGTTGACCCGCGGCTTGGACTCTTCGCCTCCTTCACCATGGCCGTGACCATCGCCTTTGTGGGCGGGCGCCCGGCCATGATTTCGGCCGCCACCGGAGCGATCGCCCTGGTTATTGCGCCGCTTGTGAAGTCCCACGGCCTCGAATACTTTATTGCCGCCGTCATCCTGGCCGGTGTTTTCCAGATCATCCTGGGCCTGTCCGGCGTGGCGAAGCTGATGCGGTTCATCCCCCGCTCGGTCATGGTGGGATTCGTCAACGCCCTGGCCATCCTGATCTTTATGTCACAGGTCCCCGAACTCCTCGGCGTTCCCTGGCTGGTGTACCCGCTGGTTGTTCTTGGCCTGGTCATCGTCTTCGGTCTGCCCAAACTCACCAGGGCCGTCCCTGCCCCGCTGGTGGCGATCGTTGTGCTGACGCTGATCACCGTTCTTGCCTCCGTCGCAGTGCCGACCGTGGGGGACAAGGGTGAGCTGCCCGAGTCGCTGCCGTCGCTGTTCATCCCCAACGTGCCGTTCAGCCTGGAAACCCTGCAGATCATCTTCCCGTTCGCCCTGGCCATGGCCTTTGTTGGCCTGCTCGAATCGCTGATGACTGCCAAGCTGGTGGACGACGTCACTGACACGCGCTCGAACAAGACCCGCGAGTCGTGGGGTCAGGGTGTGGCAAACATCGTCACCGGGTTCACGGGCGGCATGGGCGGCTGCGCGATGATCGGCCAGACCATGATCAACGTCAAGGCCTCCGGCGCCCGCACCCGGATCTCAACCTTCCTGGCCGGCGTCTTCCTGCTCATTCTGGTGGTGGCCCTGGGGGACATCGTTTCCCTCATCCCCATGGCTGCGCTGGTTGCCGTGATGATCTTCGTTTCCTGGGCCACCTTCGACTGGCACAGCATCCATCCCAGGACCCTGAAGATGATGCCCAAGAGCGAAACCCTGGTGATGGTGGCAACCGTCGTTGTGGTGGTGGCTACCCACAACCTCGCCATCGGGGTGGGCGTGGGTGTGCTGGTTGCCATGGTGATGTTCGCCCGCCGGGTGGCCCACTTCGTCTCCGTGGAGCGCACGGTCAAGACGGTAAACGGCCAGGAAACCGCCACCTACGTGGTGGACGGAGAACTGTTCTTCGCTTCCTCCAATGACCTCTACACCCAGTTCGAATACGCCCACGATCCCGAGCACGTGGTGATCGACATGCACGCCTCCCACCTGTGGGATGCGTCGACCATTGCCGCGTTGGATGCCATTACCGCCAAGTACCGCGCCCACGGAAAGGACGTGCAGATCATCGGCCTCAATGACGCCAGCGAGCTGATGCGCGAACGTCTGGGCGGCAAGCTTGGGCATACTGGATAAAAGGACTTCCGCGGTCCGGCAGTCAGATACTTAAAGGCGGTGGCGCGCTATGGGCGATGATTTTCGACGGCGGCTGGAGCGCCTTGCGGAGCTCCGGTCCTACCGCGGCGCCGGGATCACCCCTGAAGAGGAGGCGGAGCTCTCCGCAGCGGAGGCCGCCGACAGGGAGAAGCGCCGGAAGACCAGCGAGGCCGCCCGCGCCGACTACCTGGTCCGGGAGGCCATGGCACAGGGCAAGTTCGACAACCTCAAATATGCGGGTAAGCCCATCCCCGGACTTGGCGAGGCCTACGATCCGGACTGGTGGGTGAAGGGACTCCTGCAGCGCGAGGACCTCAGCGGCCTGGGTCCCAAGGCCATCCTGCTGCGCAAGGAAGACGCTGGGCTGGACGCCCGGCTGGATGCGCAGTACACCGAAAAGCAGGTCCGGGACATGCTGGAGGACTTCAACGCCCGCGTGATCGATGCCAGGCGCCAGCTGCAGGGCGGCCCGCCGGTGGTGACTAAAACCAGGGACGTCGACGCCGAACTGCAGCGTTGGCGCGAACGCCGGGACGCTCGGAAGGCAGCGGAACCGCCGTCGGCCGAACCATCAGAGGGCGGATGGCGGCGGTTCCTGCGCAGGCGTTCGTAGAGCGTCCGGCGGCTTAGACGGTGCGTGGAGCCTTGGCCAGGTTTGCCCGAAGTTCCTCGGCGTTCTGCCGGATCACGTAGGCCGGGCGGTCACGTTCGGCACGCCAGCTTTCGGAGAGCGGGCCGACGTTGACGGTGTCGAAGCCGAACTCGTCATACAGCTTGGCCACCAGCTCGGCGGCCTCAGGGAAGTCGCTGGAGGTGACCAGTGCCCGGCGGTTCTCCGTCCCCGCGGGTGTGCCGTCGGTAGCGATCTCAGCGGCCATGATGTGGTTGAATCCCTTGGCTACTTTCGACTGGGCCAGGTGCTCCTGCAGCAACCCGGAAGTGGTGGCTTCGCCGTTGTCCAGGGCGGGGATGCGGCCATCCCGTTCCCAGTAGTAGTTGTTGGTGTCGATCACGGTCTTTCCCGCCAGCGGTTCCACTGGAATGTCCTTGGAGGCCTTGAGGGGAACCGTGACCACCGCAAAGTCGCCTGCCTCAGCGGCCTCTGCCGCCGTTGCCGCGCGGGCCTTCGGTCCGAGCTCTTCAACAAGCCCGGCCAGTGTCTCCGGGCCCCGCGAGTTACTGATCACCACGTCATAGCCGGATTCCACTGCCTTGCGGGCAACCTGGCTGCCAATGTGTCCTGCACCGATGATTCCGATTGTTGTCATGTGCGGGGCAACCGAGCATCGGCCGCAGATATTTCCCGGATGACGAAGTGTGACCCGGCGAGCGAACCAATCCACCCTTCCCGCCCGCCGGGCCGCTGCCTAGACTGGCAGGACAATGGTGCGCAACTGCCGCCTTTGGCCCCGCGCACCGACCTGCCTAGGAAGACCCCTCCAGGAGGAAAACCATGCGTACCCTGATCCCTGCGGCAGCCGCCGTCGTACTTTTTGCCTTGACCGGAACTGTCCCCGCCGCGGTTGCTGCACCGGAGCCTCCGGGGGTGATCGCCCTCCCGGAAGCCACCGGCGCGGAAGGGATAGCCGCCGGGAAGCAGGGCACCTTCTACGCGGGGGACCGGCTGGACGGCGACATTTACCGGGGCGACGTGCAGGACGGCACCGCTGACGTTTTTATTGATGCGCCGGACGGCCGGGTGGCGATCGGCATGATCGCGGACGTTAAGAACAACCTGCTGTTCGTGGCCGGCGGCGGCACCGGCGATGCCTACGTCTACAACACGGAGACGGGCGAAGACGTTGCCACGTTCGACTTCACCGACGCCGGGTTCATCAATGACGTTACGCTGACCACTGAGGGTGCCTGGTTCACCAATTCCAATGCCGGTGAGTTGTACTTCGTACCGGTGGCCAAGGACGGGACCGTGGGCGACTTTGAGGTGCTGGACATGAGCGGCCCCGCCGGTGAATCGGGGCCGGGCTTCAACCTGAACGGCATCGCCACGGCGCCTGACGGCACGTTGGTGGTGGCGCATTCCAGCCGCGGCGAGCTCTACACGGTGGATCCTGCCACCGGTGCCAGCGCCCTGATCGAAGGCGTCAGCGTCCCGGCAGTTGACGGCATCGAGATCCGCGGCGGCACACTGTGGGCCGTTCAGAACCGCCTCGACCAGATCAGCCGCATCACCCTCGCCGACGATCTGTCCTCCGGCACCCTGGACGGCGTCATTACCAGCCCCGATTTCCGGACCCCGACGACGGCTGCCCTGTTTGGCAACACCCTCGCCGTGGTCAATGCCCAGTTCGCCTACCCGGAGGACACACAGTTTGAGGTGGTGCAGGTTCCCGCCCGGTAGTTGCTGGTCGCTGTTTCTCCTGGACCAGGATCTCTTAGACCAGGCTGCTTTCCCGGGCGGGCGCCTTCTCCTGGGCCGGCATGGAGGTGTGGCCGGCAACGTGCTGGACCGGGGTTCCTGAAGGGGTGAAGTGCCCGCCGCCGGCGTCACCGAAGGAGTAGGCACGCTCGGCGTGCAGGGCCAGGTCAACGCCCACGGTCTCGGCTTCGTGGCTGACGCGGAAGCCCATGGTCTTGTGGATCAGGAGCCCGACGCCGGCAGTCACCAGTCCGGAGAGCGTCACGGTGATCAGGACTGCTGCAGCCTGCGCCGCCAGCTGCTGGAAACCGCCGCCGTAGAACAGGCCTCCGGCCTGCCCTTCCGCGGGGAGTGCGATGAAGCCAAGGGCGAGGGTGCCGATCAGCCCGCCGCCCAGGTGCACGCCCACCACATCCAGGGAATCGTCCAGGCCGAACCTGTACTTGAGGTCAACAAACCAGCAGCATGCAGCTCCCGCCACAAGACCCAGGCCGATCGCGGCCAGCGGGCTGATGTTGGCGCAGGAAGGAGTGATCGCAACGAGGCCCGCGACTACACCTGATGCTGCGCCCAGGGAGGTGGGGTGGCCGTGCCGGATCTTCTCCACCACCAGCCAGCCCAGCATGGCGGCCGCCGGCGTCACCAGGGTGTTGACCCAGATCAGGCCTGCCTGCTCCGCAGTTGTTGCAGCGCCGCCGTTGAAGCCGAACCAGCCGAACCAGAGGATGGCGGCACCGAGCATGATGAAGGGGAGGTTGTGCGGGCGGTGGCTGGGGTCCTTGGCGAAGCCGTGGCGCTGGCCCACAATGAGGGCGAGCACCAGTGCGGCAGTTCCGGAACTGATTTCGACGACGGCGCCGCCGGCGAAGTCGATCACCTGGCCGAAGATGGCAGTCACTGCGCCGCCTGCGCTCATGAGGCCACCGCCCCAGATCATGTAGGCCAGGGGGCAGTAGACCAGCGTGATCCAGAGGGGGACGAACAGGGCCCAGGAGCTGAACTTGGCGCGGTCGGCGATCGCGCCGCTGATCAGGGCGACAGTGACGATCGCGAACGTGGCACCGTAGCCGGCGTTGATCAGCTGGAGCGAGCCCATGAGGCTTTGCAGGCCAAAGTTGGCCAGCGGGTTGCCGAACAGGCCCAGGAAACCCTCGCCCGTGGTCATGGAGTAGCCCCACAGCACCCAGACCACGCCCACGATGCCCGCCGAGATGAAGCTCATCATGATCATGTTCAGCGCTGCCTTGGCGCGGGTCATGCCGCCGTAGAAAAGGCCGAGGCCGGGGGTCATGAAAAGCACCATCGCGGCTGAGACCATCAGCCAGACATGTTGGGCAGTGATTTCCACTTGCTGTTCCCTTTCAACGAAACCTGCGTCATGCGCGTGGGCCGTGAGCGGCCCGGTTTTCCCCCGGATCAATGCTCCCGGCGGGATGTTTCAGGAAAAGCGTCCAAAAGTTGCGGTGACGTTACGTAAATCGGCGCTGCGTGAAGTTCACGTGTCGGCCATGTTTCGGGTTTGTTACCAACACCCGAATCGGGGTGTGGCTACGGGACGCCCGCCGTTTCGTTTCCTGTTTGTAAACGGGGCCTCACGGCAACGGAGCCTCAAACAAAAGCGGGCGGCCACCCCCAAGGGTGACCGCCCGCCGTCGAACGTTACAGCTTTACTGCCGTTACAGCGCCAAAGAATCCGCTAACCCGCGGCACCTGCCACTGCGAACACCACTGCGGCGATGCCGAAGCCCATCACGCCGATCAGGGTTTCCATGACGGTCCAGGTCATCAGCGTGGTCTTGACGTCCATGCCGAAGAACCGGCCCACCAGCCAGAAGCCGGAGTCGTTGACGTGCGAGACAACCACGGACCCGGCGGCAACGGCGATGACCAGCGAGGCCACCTGCATGCCGTTCAGTCCCGCGAGGGCAACAGCCGGAGCAATCAGGCCGGCGGTGGTGGTCAGGGCTACCGTGGCAGAACCCTGGGCGATGCGAAGGATGGCCGAGATCAGGAAGCCGGCCAGGATCAGCGGAATGCCGGCGTCGCCCAGGACGTCAGCGAGTGCCTTGCCGATGCCTGAGGTGCGGAGCACGCCGCCGAACATACCACCGGCGCCGGTGATCAGGATGACCGAGCAGACAGGGCCGAGCGAGGATTCCAGCAGCTTCTCCAGCGCTCCGGCACCTGTGCCGCGCCTGCGGCCCAGGACGAACATGGCCACCAGGACGGCGATCAGCAGGGCAACAGGGGTTTCACCAATGGTGCGCAGCACCTGGTACCAGGTTTCCGACTTGGCCGTCTCCGGCAGGAGGCCGGCGGAAGCGGCAGTGCTCAGGCCGGTGTTGAGGAAGATCAGCACCAGGGGCAGGAGCAGGAGCAGCACTACGGTACGGAACCGGGGCGGGTTGGCTTCCGCCTCCGCGTCAGCGCGGCCAAGGATTTCCGGAACCGGCAGGACCAGTTTCTTGCCGGTCCACAGGCCGAAGAGGTATGCCGTGACGTACCAGGTGGGGATGGCGGCGATGAGGCCGACAATAACAACCAGGCCGACGTTGGCGTCAAAGAACGTTGCAGCGGCAACCGGGCCCGGGTGCGGCGGCAGGAAGATGTGCATCACGGAGAAGGCGCCGGCCGCGGGGAGGCCGTAGCGGAGCACGCCGCCGCCCAGCCGGTGGGCAACAGCGAAGACTACCGGCAGCATCACTACCAGGCCGGCGTCGAAGAAGATGGGGAAGCCGAAGATCAGCGAGGCCACGCCCAGCGCGAAGGGGGCGCGCTTTTCACCGAAGAGGTTGATGAGGTAGTCGGCCAGCGTCTTGGCACCGCCGCTCGTCTCAACGATTCGGCCCAGCATGGCGCCAAGGCCCACCAGGAGCGCAACTGTTCCCAGGGTGCTGCCGAAGCCGCCCACCAGGACCGAGACAACCTTGTCCGCCGGGATGCCGGTGGCGAAGGCCGTGGCCAGGCTGATCAGGATCAGCGCAAGCAGCGCGTGCATGCGCAGTTTGATAATGAGGAACAGCAGGGCCACGATCGCCAGGCCGGCGATCAGGAGCAGCGGGCCTGCTCCGAGGGTTTGTTCCCATCCTTCGATGGTCATGGTTCTCCTTTGAAACGGGGTTATCGGGGGGAATTAGTTGTTCGCGTGCAGGTGGAGTGCGGACAGGACGTCCTCAACCAGCTGCTGGGGCGTGCGGCTGATGTCCAGGACCAGGCTGCCGGTGGCGATTTCCTGGTCCGTAAGGGGTTCCAGGGTGGCGAGCTGGCTGGGCAGCAAGGTGGACGGCATAAAGTGCCCGGTGCGGTGGCGGATCCGTTCGCCCAGCAGTTCCGGATCGCCGGAGAGGTGCAGGAAGACGACGTTTCCCTCGGCTTCGCTGAGCAGTTCGCGGTAGCTCTGCTTCAGGGCCGAGCAGGTCAGGACTGTGCTCTGGCCGGCCTGCGCCTGAGCGGTCATCCAGTCGCGGATGGCCCTCAGCCACGGCCAGCGGTCCTCGTCGTCCAACGGGGTGCCGCTGTTCATCTTGGCGATGTTGGACTGCGGGTGGAATTCATCAGCCTCGGCCATAGCCCAGCCGAGCCGGGCGGAGAGTGCTTCGGCGAGGGTGGTTTTGCCGGCGCCGGCAACACCCATGACCACAAGGTGCGTGGCAGCAGACTTCATTGTTCTACCTCCGTAGAAGACGTCGTTGGCTTCGGGTGAAGCTCCAGGCAACCGACAATACTCGGCTTGAAAAATAAGATAGCACCATTTTGGCGTTTAGGTACTATCTTTTCGTGAGACTGGTCATATCTTTCGTCAAAATCGAATAAACTGTGCATGCGCCGCGGGCGCAGAGGAGGCAACAATGTCGACGGCGACACGACAGTCCGGACAGGTACGGGGCCCGGTGAGGGAAACAGCTTCGGTGCCGGGTGCCGGGCCGCGCGCCGTTCCCGGTGCAGCCCCTGACGCGCTGCACAGCCGGGTGCTGGATGCGCTGGGCGAGGCGATCGTCTCCGGCGACCTTCCCCCCGGCCAGCGCCTCACGCTCGAAGGCCTGCAGCAGGAGTACGACATCTCCCGCACGCTTGCCCGCGACACCATGCGCGTCCTGGAGTCCATGAACCTGGTGTATTCGCGCCGCCGCGTGGGCATTGTGGTCCAGGAACAGGAGTACTGGAACTACTACGATCCCAAGCTGGTCCACTGGCGCCTGGCATCCAGACACCGCGCAGAACAGTACGCCAGCCTCACGGAGCTGCGCATCGCCGTCGAACCCATCGCTGCAGCAGGTGCCGCGAAACGCGCCGGAGCAGGAGAACGACGGCGGCTGGCGGCGCTCGCCGGCGAGCTGCGGAGGCTGGGGGAGGCTGGGGACCTTGAGGCGTTCCTGGCTGTGGACATCGAGTTCCACCAGCTGCTCCTGCACAGCTGCGGCAATGAAATGTTCAAGGCACTGGATGTGATGGTGGCGGAGGTCCTCTCCAGCCGTACGCGTCAGGGGCTTATGCCGTTCAAGCCGCGACCCGAAGCGCTGAAGGCCCACGAGGATGTGGCGTTTGCGGTGGCCGAGGGCAATGCTGCCGCAGCCGAAACAGCCATGCATCACATCCTGGACGAGGTCCGCACGGCCATGGGGCTTTAGTTCAGCCCGCCACAACGATCGTGATGCCCAGGCCGCCCAGTGCCACGCAGGCCACGGTGGTCCAAAGCACGGCACCGGCGTCCGCGCTGAGCTGCTCGCTCGAAATCCCGCGCGAACTGGTCCGGTACCGGCGTCGCTGGGTGAGGTAGATACCTGCCGCGGCCACCGCCGCTACGCCGAAGAGTGCCAGGATGGGCAGGCCATGGTGGGGCAGCCAGCGCAGGAAGATGGCGCTGACGGTTATCAGTGCCATCATGGTGCGGCCCCACGCCAGGCTGGTCCGCTCCGGTTGCAGGCCCGGGTCCTGGTGTTGGACCGGAAGCAGGTTGTTGGATGGCATGGCTTGGCCCGGTGCCTAGCCCAGTGCGATGACGACGATGATGACCGCCGCAGCCAGAGCTCCGGCAGCGGCCAGGAGCGGAACTATCAGCGGCAACGGCAGCGGGGCCTTCCGCCGCATGCTCCGTTCAACCCGCAGCCAGCGGACCGCGGCGCCAGCGCTGAGCAGCATGCCCAGGGCCAGCAACAGGATGGCGATGCCCTGGCGGACGGGCTGCACAAACAAGTCAGCGGTGAAGGCCTCGATGGCAATACCGCCGGCCAGCAGGGCAAGGGACGTCCGGATCCAGGCCAGGAACGTCCGCTCGTTGGCCAGCGTAAACCGCGGATCCGGCTCGGTACCGCCAGGAAGCAGACGTTCGGCGAGCTTGCTGCGCCGGAAGGGCTCTGGTTCGGAAGGGGACTGGTCGCTGGGCACGGTCACAGTTTAGACGGCATGTCGGTGGTTGAGCTTGTCGAAACCGCGTCCGGTGGTTGAGCTTGTCGAAACCCTCGGTGGTTGAGCCTGTCGAAACCGGGGACAGGCTCGATCACCGGACGGGCCCAATCGCCGGCCTCCGGGAATGTCCGGGCCTCCAAACCCGTTCCTCCGGCATGACACGCATCGGATTCCTTTCCTTCGGCCACTGGGGCCCCGGCCACGGTTCACGCACGCGGACGGCCGGAGAGGCCCTGACCCAGGCAATTGAGCTGGCGGTGGCGGCGGAGGAACTGGGTGTTGACGGTGCTTTCTTCCGGGTGCATCACTTCGCAAAGCAGCAGGCTTCGCCGTTCCCTCTGCTGGCGGCCATCGCGGCCCGGACCAGCAGGATCCAGATGGGTACCGGCGTCGTTGATATGCGGTACGAAAATCCCCTTTATATGGCGGAAGAGGCCGCGGCTGTTGACCTGATCAGTGGCGGCAGGTTGCAGCTCGGTGTGAGCCGCGGTTCACCCGAGCCTGCCCTGCGCGGCGCCGAAAACTTCGGCTACATCCCGGCTCCGGGCAGTACGGACGCGGACCTTGCGCGCGAGCACACGGCGCTGTTCCGGAAGGCCATCAGTGGAGCAGGAATTGCGACGGCGGATCCACGGTTCGCGGGTACGTCCGGTCTGCTGCCGGTACTTCCGCAGTCCCCGGGTCTGAGCCAGCGGATCTGGTGGGGTGCCGGCACCAGGAAGACTGCCGAATGGGCTGCTGGCCAGGGCATGAACCTGATGAGCTCCACGCTGCTCACCGAGGACACCGGCGTGCCGTTCGATGAACTGCAGGCCGAGCAGATCCAGGTGTTCCGCAGCGCCTGGAAAGAAGCAGGCCACGGTTTTACGCCGCAGGTTTCGGTCAGCCGGAGCGTGCTGCCGATCGTGGACGAGGAGGACCAGCGGTATTTCGGTGGCTCGGCGCTGCGGGATGTCCGGGACCAGGTGGGAAGCATTGATGGTTCCATCGCCCGTTTCGGGAAGAGCTACGTTGGCGCGCCGGACGTGCTGGCGGAGCAGCTCAGCCAGGACGCCGCCGTCCAGGAAGCTGACCTGGTGATGCTGACCGTTCCCAACCAGCTGGGTGTGGACTTCAACGCCAAGCTCCTGGGCACCATCACCGGTCATATTGCGCCGGCGATCGGGTGGACACCACCATCATAAAGACGGTAGTCAGCTACCTGATTTGCTTCGGGGGAACCAACCCGTCACACTGTCCGTTGGGGTATTAACGGCTTTGGGGGCTAATCACTATGTCATCAATGACCCACCCCGGTCACATGACGGAAGCAGGACAAATGACCCGAGCCCACTTAGGCTTAACTGCATGATCCGGCTCCGACGGCTGGCGCACGCCGCATCCGTAATGACCACACCGCTGACGCCCGAAGATTTTCTGGCCCTGTTCAACCCGGTGTTCTCTTCGCGTCAGTTGCGCGGTGTTGTGACGCGCGTTGTTAAGGAGACGGCGGATTCCGCCACCATCTTCTTCCGCCCGGGCCGCGGCTGGCACGCGCACCTTGCCGGACAGTGGGCGCGCATCGGCGTCGAACTGGACGGCGTGCGGCACTGGCGCTCCTATTCCTTGAGCGCGCCCGCCGGCAAGAACCCCGCCATCACTGTCACTGACATGGGCGCGGTTTCAGGCACCCTGGTGCGCAACACCAAGCCCGGAGATGTCCTGTTCCTGGCACCCCCGCAGGGCGATTTCGTTCTCCCGGAGCACCCCCGTCCGCTCCTTATGCTGACCGCCGGCAGCGGCATTACTCCGGTGATGTCCATGATCCGCACGCTGATTCCACGGCGCCCGGATGCCGACGTCGTACTCATCCATTCCTCCCGCACCCCCGGTGAGAGCCTGTTCCGCGAAGAACTCGCTGAGCTGGCGGACCAGTTCCCCAACTTCCGGCTGGCCCAGTGGTTCACCCGCCGCCAGGGCCGCATGAACTTCAGTTCCATGAAGGAGATCGAGGAGATCTGCCCTGACTGGACCGAACGCGCCGCCTACGCCTGTGGCCCCGAAAGCTTCCTGGACGACGCCGAAGCCCTCTGGGGCCAGGCCGCGCTGACCGCACCCGGCCAGGGGAGTGCCGGTTCAGCCGGCGCCTGCACCCTCAAGATCGAACGCTTCAGCACCAATCTCTCAGGAGGTGAAGGGCACGACGGCGGACTGGTCACCTTTGAGTCTTCGGACCGTGAGGTCCAGGCCGACGGCGCCACACCCCTTCTGGACGTCGGCGAGGACGCCGGGGTACTGATGCCCAGCGGCTGCCGCATGGGTATCTGCCACAGTTGCCTTACCCCGCTTCTTTCCGGCAGTGTCCGGGACCTCCGCACCGGTGAAGTCTCCGGCGAACCGGGCCAGTTAATCCAAACGTGTGTTTCGGCAGCCGCCGGACCCGTCAACCTCGAAATCTGAGGAGCAACGAATGTCAGTAGTTACAGCAGCAAGGCCATCAACGTCAGGCACCACCAAGCCGCGTCCGGGCGCGCTCGCCGACTCCGGCAGCCCCCTGGTCCGCCCCCCGGCGGCAGCCCACCTCACGGACGAGCAGGTTGCGGAACTGGGCCGTGAGCTGGACGCCATCCGGGACGAGGTCCTGGCCAAGCGGGGCGCCGAGGATGCCGCGTACATCCGCCGCATGATCAAGATCCAGCGCGGCCTGGAGCTGGGCGGCCGGGCCACCCTGCTGGTCAGCAAGAACAAGGCCGCCTGGGTTGCCGGCACTGCCATGCTGAGCCTGTCCAAGATCATGTCCAGCATGGAACTGGGCCACAACATCCTCCACGGCCAGTGGGACTGGATGCGGGATCCGGACATCCACTCCACCACCTGGGAATGGGACTTCGTCACCCCGGCCCGCTCATGGCAGCACACCCACAATGACCTCCACCACCGCTGGACCAACGTTGTGGGCAAGGACCGCGACGTCGGATACAACCTCCTGCGCATGGACCCGGACCAGGAGTGGAAGCCCTTCAACCTGGGCAACCCGCTGTACAACGCCGTGCTGGCACCCATCTTCGAGTGGGGCATCGCCGTTTACGACCTCGAGATCCCCGAGTACAAAGAGGGGCTGAAGTCCAAGGACGCCATGCTCAAGGACCTCAAGTCCCTGGGCCGGAAGGTGGTCACCCAGTTCACCAAGGACTACGCCGCCACACCGGCGCTGGCCATGCTCACGGGCTCCGGAAAGCAGGCGCTGGTGGGTACGCTCACGGCCAACGCCGTCCGCAACGTCTGGGCCCACGCCGTCATCTTCTGCGGCCACTTCCCTGAGGGAACTGACACGTTCACCGAGGAAATGGTGGACGGCGAAACCCGCGGCGACTGGTACGTCCGCCAGATGATCGGCTCAGCCAACATCTCCGGCTCCAAGTTCATGCACCTGATGACCGGCAACCTGTCGCACCAGATCGAGCACCACCTGTTCCCGGACCTGCCGTCCAACCGGTACGCCGAAGTGGCGCCCAAGGTCCGCGAGATCTGCCAGCGTTACGGCCTGAAGTACACCACCGGGCCGTTGCTGAAGCAGGTTGGCTCCTCCTGGGCCAAGGTCTTCAAGCTGGCCCTGCCCGGCAAGTAGCCCCGGCGGCTGCTTCCCTGGCAGCTACTTCGCGAGGAACGCCAGGAGCGCCTCGCTGACTTCCGCCCCGTGCGTCCACAACAGGCCGTGCGGGGCGCCGTCGATTTCCAGGTATTCGGCGGACGGCAGGGCCTTGGCGAACCGCCGCCCGGTCACGTCGATGGGCAGGATGTTGTCCGCCGTGCCGTGCACGATCAGGGCCGGAACATCGATCTTCGGGATGTCCGCGCGGAAGTCGGTCACCCACGTGGGCTGGGCAGCAACAGAGGCCACGGCACCTGACCTGGACGCAAGGTTCCAGCTGGCGGTGAGTGCTTCCTGGCTGAGCCTTTCGGTGCCCAGGAAGGTATCCGTGTTGTAGAAGTTCTTGAAGAATTCGGTGAAGAACGCGTACCTGTCCTGGGTGACGGCGTCGTACAGTCCCGTAAAGACCTCCGCAGGCACGCCCTCCGGGTTGTCCTCGGCCTGCAGCAGGTACGGCTCCAGGGAGCCCAGGAACGCCGCCTTGGATACCCGCCCGGAACCATAGGTGGAGAGGTAGCGGGCCACTTCGCCGGTGCCCATGGAGAACCCCACCAGCACGGCGTCGCTGAGGTCCAGCGTTTCCATCAGGACGTTCAGATCAGCGGCGAAGGTGTTGTAGTCGAAGCCTGTGGTGGGCTTGCTGGACTGGCCAAAGCCGCGGCGGTCATAGGTGATCACACGGTAGCCGGCGTCCAGGAGGGCAGTGGTCTGCTTCTCCCATGAGGAGCCGTCCAGCGGATATCCGTGGATCAGCACCACCGGCTGCCCCGTCCCGTGATCCTCGTAGTAGAGCTCGATGTCCGTGCTGTTCTCGGTTCCAACGGTGATGAAAGCCATCGCGGCGGTCCTTTCGAATGCGTCAGTTGCCCAAACTATTACCCGTCAGCGGCGGGGATCCTCCCGCCGCCACCAGTCTATGGACAGCCGCGTCCACAATGCACCCGCGAGGACACGCTTCGGATCAGCACCGGCAGCTAGGGCAAGCACCACCGCAACGACGGCCGCGACAAACACCGGAGCTAAGAGGGCGGTGCTGATAGGCTGCGCAAGCGGCCACTGGGGTCGCCTTCTACGTCTCGGGGGACCCGACTCATGCGTACCAAAAACCTTCTCCGCCTGTCAGCCTGCGCCGCCGCCGCCGCAGCTCTAATGGGTGCCGCCTCGCCGGCCCACGCAGCCAGCAGCGAGGGCACCACAATGACAGACACCAGTACCTGCACGGAACTGGCGCCTGAGGTTACGACGTGCCTCACCATGGCCGAGCGCCGCAACGTGGTCGTGACTCCGTCCGGCGTGGCGATACTGCAGGGATATCGTGAATTCTCCGACTCCACCACCTACCCCGGCGGCTCACAGTCTGGTGAGGGAACCCGCCGTTACGTCTCGGTCTTCGGATCATCGATCGTGACGCCGGACGGGACGATCTACTACGACGCGAAGGTGACCCGGGTCGACGGTGTCGACATCCTCTCCTACTCAGACGGATTGAACTGCCTGCTGGAGACTAACTTCGTGGAAGCCAACGGCACCGGCGGCTACAACCACAGCACAGGAACCTGCACCACCAGCTAGCCCCCAACGAAGGCCTGCTCCGCACGGGAGCGGGCCTTCGTTACGCTACTGGCCGCCAGCGACGAAGAACCGGATGCCACCTCGGCATACCTGGCCGTCGTGAATGACCTTCTGATCGGGCTACGTGATCAAGGAGACGCGCCCTTCAGGCGTCGTAGTACGTCTTGACCGGTCCCTGGCCCAGATTAAGCACCACGGTGCGGGCCACTTCGCGGAGTTTGATATTGCGCGTGCTCGACGCCGTCTTCAGGATGTTGAACGCTTCAATCTGCGAGCACCGGTTCTGCGCCATGATGATGCCCACGGCCATGTCGATCACCGTCCGTGTCTCCAGCGTGGCCCTGAGGTCCGCTGCCGCCTCGCTGTAGCGGGCGAGGCGGACGGCGAGGTCCAGTGCCATCGAGGTCTGGCGGACAAAGTCCTCGGCGATGGCCCGGGTCCGCCCCTCGAAACGGTTGACCCGGCCGGAGTAGAGAATGAGCGCGGCGCGGGTATCGCCTTCCAGCTTGAACGGCACCGCAAGGAGGGAACGGATGCCCAGGTCCATCACCAGTTCTGAATAGACGGGCCAGTCGGTGCTTTCTTCCAGGTCAGGAAGTTCGATCGTGACCTGCTCACGTGAGGCCTTCATGCAGGGGCTGTCACTGAACCGGTACTGGATCTGGCCGATTTTCTCGGCCGCCTCATTGCTGTTCGCTACCGTGACGGGTTTACGGTGCCGCCACAGTGTGACGCCGCAGAGGACTTCGTCTCCCGGCGAGGACAATGTCCTCGCGGAGATACCGGCGAGCTCACGGAGAAACACCTCCACGTCTTCGCTGTCCAGGACAAGCTGGTGCAGGTGCTCCGATATTTTTTCTTCAAATTGCGCTGTTGACTCGCTGGCCACGGGGGATTGGTGCCATTCGCTCAGGTCAAAACGAGCCGGCCCTGCTTCTACCGATCCCTGGATGCGGGGCGGGCGGCGGAAGCAAAGGCGGATCGACGAACTTTCCTACGGCCTCTGCTTAACCGTGTGGAAAGTATTGCATGTCAAAGGCATGATTTCGAGTTGGCGGACCTACCCTCCGGTAGGAATGCGCGGGCCTAGCCCAGGAGAGTAAACTCCGCGCGTCCATGGCGCTGGCCGTTGACCTGAAGCTCCAGCACATGGGTACCCGGATGATGGACCCGGGTAGTCATCTGCCGGAAGGCGTGGCCCTTGGATAACCGGCGGGTTTCGCCCGGTCCCAGGCTCAACGACGCCAACTTGAAGACCTTGCCGGAGTGGCTCCCGTTTGCCTTGAGGTAGTGGACCACGTAGTCCACAGCCAGCAGCGCGTCCACGGTGCCCGTGTTCGTGATCTCGACGTCGAACCTCAGTTCATCAGGCATGCTCAGCTGCGCACGTTCCAGCCGGGGACCGCTCAGGACTACCGACGCCGGCCTGAACCCCATCAGCGCCAGCGCACCGGGGTGCGCCTTCTTGATCAACGTGCGAAGGCCATGGCGTACCAACCGGATGGTGGACGCGTCCGGGCCGCCCGGTGCCGACAGCCAGCGGCCTGCAGCCTCAACCACTGCGTCCGGAGCATGCCGGGCAAGGTCATTGAGGTGGTTCGCCACGGACCTGCGGACGTACTCGCTGGGGTCCCTGTGCAACTCGTCCAACAGGGGGAGCGTGGGCGGAGGGCCGGTATGCGAACTGCCGGTGAACGCCGGAACCCGGATGGCCCATGGCAGGTATGGCCTGGTTCCTTCGCTGGCCAGCCGGCGGACGTGCTCATCCGGGCTCTTAGTCCAGTCCAGGATCAGGTGGAGGGCGCGGTCGGGCCGGGCCGCCAGCAGCCGCCGGATGGCAAATTCGCACGTCAGCCGGTGGGTGAGTTCCGCCAGGAGGGCCATGCAGTCGTCAAAGTCCGCGGTACTACCGGATTCCAGTGCCAGGGTCACCGCAGCTTCGGAGACGGGCCAGATCACCCAGCCGGTGAGCTCCGGCTCCGTGGAGCCAGGGGCGGAGGGTCCACTGTCGTCCCCACTGCGGGTGAGTGCCTCCCGGAAGATGCGTGCCGCCGTCGGATATCCCGCTTCAGGCGCTGCGGTGGCGATCCCGGGCGCCGGGTTGGCTGGCTCCTGCAGGACGTCCACGATGGCCGCGGCAACCTTGTCAGTCCGCGCGCGGAGGCTCAGGTCATCAAGTCCCTCGCCGGCCGCTGCGACACGGTCCCAGGCCGGTGCCGGCAGGGGTCCGGCCGCGGCCAGGGTGGCGGCCAGTTTCCGCACGTTGTCTTTGTTGATCAGCTCGTTCATGGCGCCCACGGGTTCAGGCTACCTCCGGTGCGGGATCGGTGCGGGGCTCCATGCGGGGACGCGCCCGCCGGGATACAGTTTTCAGCACGACATGTTCCCGACCGTACGAACGGACTATCCAGTGACAGCACAGGACAAGGCACCTTCAGGCTGGTGGCAGGGCTTCAACCAGAAGTTTGTGGTGGAGGAGCGGTACATGGAACCGGCGGACCGCAGCCGCCTGTACCGGGCAGCCGTCGTACTGGCCGCGGTGGGCACCCTGTTGTTCCTGGTGGCGCTGGGGAGCGTGTTGTTCGACGGCGGACTGGCGGCGATCGATGAACCGCTGCGGAACTGGCTGCTGGGCACCCGATCGGAGCTGGCTACCGGGATCATGCAGTTCCTGGCAGTGATCTTCGGGCCCATTGCCCTGCCCGTCATTGTGCTGGTGGTCAATGTGGCCTGGGGATTTGCCGCGAAACACGCTTGGCGGCCCATCCTGCTTGCAGGGGGCATGATCACCGGCGTCATCATCTCGCAGATCATCCTGCACCTGGTGGACCGGGCCCGGCCGCCGGTTGAACTGATGCTTTTCGGGGCCGACCACACCTATTCATTCCCGTCCGGGCATGTACTGGGAGCCTGCGACTTCCTGTTGATCGGCGCCTATCTCATCGCCTCAAGGTCGCGGAAACCGAAGGTGAGCGTGTCCTGCTTCGCCCTGGCCGCCGTCGGAATTGTGCTGGCCGCACTCAGCCGGCTGTACCTGGGCTACCACTGGTTTACTGACGCGTTCGCGTCGGCCTCGCTGGCCCTGGTGATCCTGGGCGGAATCATTGCCCTGGACACGTGGCGGACGGCGCGGATCCCGGGTGAACCCATTACCGGCGAGCTGTCCACGGCCGAGAATCCCGCCGACCCTTCCTAAACGCCTGGGCCAGGAGGCCTGGGCCACAGAGCCCAGCCCACCCGGCCAGCTACTGGGCGTCCTGCTTCCGCAGCCGGTTCCTGGCGCGTTTCAGGTCCGCCCGCAGCTTCGCGTTGACGGCTTCCAGCTCCAGGACCTTCGCTATGCCCGCAAGGTTCAGGCCTTCCTCCAGCAGTTCGCTGATCCTGATCAGCACGGCAACGTCCCTGTCGCTGTATTGGCGCGTCCCACCGGGTGTGCGGTGCGGGGTCAGCAGCCCGCGCGTCTCGTAGAGCCGGATGTTCTGTTGGCCGGTGCCCACCAGCGCCGCTACAACGGATATGGCGTAGCGCCCCCGGGCAGGTTCTGTGCCCGCGGGTTGTGTGCCCGCGGGTTCCATGCCGGAGCGCCTGTCTGCTTCCGTGGACATTTTTCTCCAAAATCCTTCGCTCGGGTACTTGCGACAACTTGCCTCTAATGCTATAAAAAATCTATATCCACCACCATAGATAAATGGCCGGTGGGTAGGGAAAAGTAAAGCACATCAAGACCCTAAGGAGTGGGAAAATGATGCTGATGCGTACGGACCCGTTCCGTGAGCTGGACCGACTGACCCAGCAGGTGTTTGGGACCACCGCACGGCCGGCGGCCATGCCAATGGACGCATGGCAGGAGGACGGCGAATTTGTGGTTGCCTTCGATCTGCCCGGCGTGGATGTTGACTCCGTTGACCTCAACGTGGAGCGCAACGTCCTGACAGTCCGTGCCGAGCGCCGGGATCCCACGCAGCCGAACGTGGAACTGGTTGCCGCCGAACGCCCGCGTGGCGTCTTCAGCCGCCAGCTGATCCTGGGCGAATCCCTGGATACCGAGAAGGTCAAGGCAAACTACAGCGACGGCGTCCTGACCCTGCGGATCCCTGTTGCCGAACAGGCCAAGCCGCGGAAGATCGAGATCGAAACCAAGAAGGACATGCACGAGATCAACAGCTAATCCGTGCAGCGGCGCCATTCGTGGAAGAGGTCCCTTCCGGGATTCCCTTCGCGGACCGGCGCGTGAGGCGGAGTTGAACAGTCATGGGCCAGCCTGATTACTACGCTATCCTCGGCATCGACCCCAAGGCGACGCCGGCGGAGGTTGCGCGCGCCTACCGCACCCTGATGCGCAGCCATCATCCCGACGTCGAACATGCCCCGGAGGATCGCACCGAGCTCCTGCGGATCATGGAGGCCTTCGCGGTACTGAGGGATCCCGTGCGGCGCCGTGAGTATGACTCGCGGCGGCTGGGGAGCAGGGCGCAGCGGCAGGGAGGCGCGGAACAGCCTGAGAGGGACGACGCCGGCACCCGGGAGAGTGCCCGCCGTAACCCGGCGCGGGGACGGAACGGCCGGGACATCCCTGTACGCCATGCGCCGCGGGAGCAGCAGCGGCAGGGGAGCACGTCCATCCAGATCACACCCGTCCGCTGGGAGAGTGGCCCCTGGGCGTAAGGTGCACTGCCTGCCGTTCCCGGCGTGCTTCGGAAGACGCAGTATTTCCTTTTGGTTAACTCTTGTGACAACCCCTGTCATTCGCCCCTGACCTGCACCTACACTGCAAGGGCGGCAGCCGGAGGGGGAACGGTCTTGCTCTCCCGCCATCGGTGCCCATTTTCACGGAACACTCGCAACTCCTGAAAGGCGCACCATGGTCAAGGACAATCTCAAAGCGGCCCCCGTAGCCCCGGACGTCAATGCAAGCCCCTCCACTATTTCCCGGCTTGGCGCCGAAGTGCTGGGCACCTTCATCCTTGTTTTTGGCGGCGTGGGCACTGCCCTCTTCGCCGCGCAGTTCCCTGACGAGGCCAACCCCCTGGGCGTCGGCTTCCTGGGCGTTGCCCTCGCCTTCGGCCTGACCGTAGTGGGCGCCGCGTACGCGGTGGGCCACATTTCCGGCGGCCACTTCAACCCGGCGGTCACCATCGGCCTGTTCGTGGCGGGGCGCTTCCCGGCCAAGGACATTGTGGGTTACGTCGTGGCACAGATTGTTGGCGGCGCACTGGCTACCAGCCTGCTGGCGGCCATCGCCGCGGGCGGACCTGCGGGGTTCTTTGACGCGGCCCGCGCGGGCGGCTTCGCTTCCAATGGATTTGGCGAGCACTCACCGGGCGGCTTCTCGCTGCTGTCGGCCATCCTGATCGAGGTCATCCTGACGGCCGTGTTCCTGTTCGTCATCCTGGGTGTGACGGATCGCCGCGCCACTCCGGGGTTCGCCGCACTGACCATCGGCCTGTCCCTGACGCTGATCCACCTCATCAGCATCCCGGTGACCAACACGTCGGTGAACCCGGCCCGTTCAATCGCCACGGCACTGTATGGGGACACCTGGGCGCTGGGCCAGCTGTGGGTCTTCCTCCTGGCGCCTGTGGCCGGCGCCGCGCTGGCCGCCATTGTCTACAAGCTGGTTTTCGCCCGGGAGAAGGTCTAGCACTAGCGCCGGAGCCGGACCCGGACCGCGATTCCGGCGCACAGGATCACGGCCAGGCCACCCACCATGGTGGTCCAGGTCAGCTCCTCACCCAGCATGAGTCCGGCCCAGCAGATGCTGAGGACGGGCTGGACCAGCTGGATCTGGCTGACCTGGGCCATGGGCCCGATCGCCAGGCCGCGGTACCAGGCGAAGAAGCCCAGGAACATGCTCACCACGCCGAGGTAGGCGAAGGCTGCCCACTGCTCCAGATTTCCGGAGGGTGGCTGCTCCGCCATGGCTACGAGCGTAAGCGCCACCATCAGGGGAGAGGCCAGCACCAGGCTCCAGGAAACGGTTTGCCAAGCGCCCAGTTCGCGGGCCAGCAAGCCGCCTTCCGCGTATCCGATGGCTGCGGCGGCCACCGCGCCAAGCAGCAGCAGGTCAGGCCATTGCAGGTGCAGGCCGCCGCCGGAGTGCATCACTGCGAAGACGACGGCGGCCAGGGCACCGGCCAGTGTTGCCCACCAGAACGCCGGCGGAAGTTTCTCGCGGCCGCGGAGCGCTGCCGCGGTGGCGGTGGCTGCGGGGAGCAGGGCGATCACCACGGCACCGTGGCTGGCGGGGGTGGTGGTGAGGGCGTAGGACGTGAGCAGCGGAAACCCGACGACGATGCCCCCGGCGGTGACAGCAAGCCGGCGCCATTGGATACCTTGGGGCAGCCGTTGCCGGGTCAGTGCCAGGGCGGCGGCGGCGAGAACCGCGGCGACTACGGCCCGTCCGGAGCCGATGAAGAGTGCAGACATACCTTCGACGGCCACGCGGGTGAAGGGGACGGTAAAAGAGAATGCTGCTACTCCGAGGAGGCCCCATAGGAGCCCGGACCGGGAATGTTCCGGTACCACGCCTTGAATTTGGGCAGTAGCGCTACTATTGGCTCTCATGAATAACGATAGCAGCTCGAGGATTGTGGAGCGACTGTCCGCCTGGATAGCAGGCGCTGCTCCCGGCGCCCGGCTGCCGTCCACACGCTCGCTCGTAACCGAATTCCAGGCCAGCCCGGTCACCGTCCAGAAAGCGCTCCAGACGTTGACTGCCCGTGGCCTGGTGGAAAGCCGGCCCGGTGTTGGCACCTTCGTGCGCGCGGTCCGAACCGCCAGGCCCGCGGATTACGGCTGGCAGACTGCGGCGCTGCGGGCGTCACAGGGGCCGCGGCGGACGGCGGTGACGGCGTTGCGGGACGCGCCGAACCACGTTATTGCCTTCCACTCGGGCTACCCGGACCGTGAACTCCTGCCCGAACGGCTGGTCCGTACGGCGCTGGCCCGGGCTGCCCGGAGCGATGCCGCCATCAGCCGCCCGCCCGCCTCCGGGCTTCCGGAACTGCAGTCCTGGTTTGCGCAGGGGCTCGCCGCCAGCACTCCGGCCGGTGTCACGCCGCCCACGCCGGCTGACGTGGTGGTGCTGCCCGGCAGCCAGAGCGGCCTCAGCTCGATTTTCCGGGCGCTTCCGGGCAACGGCCAGCCGGTCCTGATGGAATCGCCGACCTATTGGGGCGCGATCCTGGCGGCCGCCCAGGTGGGTGTTCCGGTGGTCCCCGTACCCAGCGGCCCGGATGGGCCCGATCCCGCTGAGCTGGCCCGGGCCTTCGAGGAGAGCGGGTCCCGGCTGTTCTATGCCCAGCCCAACTACGCCAACCCCACCGGGGCACAATGGTCCGCAGACCGCCGTCGGGAGATCCTTGACGTGGCCCGGCAGTATGGGGCGTTCATTGTTGAGGATGACTGGGCGCACGATTTCGGCATCACCACCAGCCCCGTTCCGTTGGCAGGCATGGACGATTCAGGGCACGTCGTCTACCTGCGGTCGCTGACCAAGAGTGTTTCGCCGGCCATCCGGGTGGCAGCGGTGATTGCCCGTGGCCCGGCGCGCGAACGGCTGCAGGCGGACAGGGCCGCCGAATCCATGTACGTCAGCGGACTGTTGCAGGCGGCAGCGCTGGACGTCGTCACCCAGCCCGGCTGGCAGGCGCACCTTCGCAGCCTCCGCCACCAGCTGCAGTCGCGGCGGGACTTTCTGGTGGTCAGCCTCCGGGAGCACGCGCCGGAGGTGCACATCACGCGGGTCCCCGAGGGCGGGCTGAACCTCTGGGTGCGGCTGCCGGATGCGGTGGATCCGGTCAGGCTGGGGGCCGACTGCGAGCGTGAAGGCGTGATGATCGCAGCCGGCGCGGAGTGGTTCCCGGCCGAGCCCGCCGGTCCGTACCTCCGGCTCAACTACGCGGGCCCCAACCCCGCCGGGTTTGGGGAGGGTGCCCGGATTATCGGCCGGTGCATGAGCACCCAACTGACTGGCAGGTAACGCTCCCAAACCGCCGTTTGGGAGCATCTAATGCGAGTTACCTGGGCTGGGGAGGGCGGGGACTCGTCAGTCCGCGCAGGGTGTGCGATTCTGGGACCTTAGGGGCTTGGCGGTCCGGAAAAAGTCACGGACCCAGGGGCCCCGGGAAGTGAGGAACGGCGTCCATGCACATCAGTGCCAAGGAACTGGCGGCCCTGATCCCGCCGGATTTCACCCTGGGTGTGGCAACTTCGGCCTTCCAGATTGAGGGGGCGGTGAACGAGGGTGGCCGCGGCCCGGCCGGGTGGGATGTTTTCGCCACCAAGGAGGGCGCGATCGTCAGCAACCACAGCCCCGCGGTAGCTGCCGACCACTACCACCGGATGCCCGCCGACGTCGAACTTTTGAAGCAGCTGGGGGTGGATTCCTACCGGTTCTCCCTTGCCTGGCCCCGCATCCAGCCCACCGGGAAAGGTCCGGCCAACCAGGCGGGGCTGGACTTCTATGACCGGCTGATCGATGAGCTCCTGGCCAACGGAATCTCGCCCATGGCCACCCTTTACCACTGGGACACCCCGTTGCCCCTGGATGACGACGGCGGGTGGATGAACCGGGACACCGCCTACCGGCTGGGCGAATTCGCGGCGATTGCTGCCGAGGCGTTCGGTGACCGGGTGGACCGCTGGGTCACCATCAATGAACCCGCCACCGTCACGGCCAACGGCTATGCGCTGGGGCTCCATGCCCCGGGGGAGAAGCTCTTCCTGAAGTCTTTCCCCACTGTGCACCACCAGCTCCTGGGGCACGGGCTGGCGTTGCAGGCATTGCGCAACGCCAAGGTGGCCGGAGAGGTGGGCATGACCAACGTCTATTCGCCCACCGTGCCCAACTCGATCAACCCGCTGGACAAGATTGCCGCCGGCATCCTGGACCTGGCCCAGAACCGGCTCTACGCCGATCCGGTGCTCACCGGCAACTACCCGGACATGATCCGCGCCGCCAAGTTCTTCTCCTCCTTCGACCACCCGGCGGAGGATATGAAGCTGATCTCCCAGCCGCTGGATTTCTACGGGCTCAACTACTACATGCCCACCAGGGTGGCGGCAGGCCAGGGCGACGGCGTGGTGCCCCAGGGTATGGCGGATGCACTGGGCGAGGACATGGACGAGCAGTCAGGAGTGACGCCCTTCCACATCACGCCGTGGCCGGACACACCCACCACGGCGTACGGCTGGCCGGTCAAGCCGGAGTACCTGGCGGTGGCGCTGAAGGAGATGGCCGAGCGCTACCCGAACCTGCCCCCGGTGATCATCACGGAAGGCGGCGCCAGCTTCGAGGACATTGTGGTGCGGGACAAGTCCACCAACCGCAGCTTCATTCCTGACGAGCGGCGGCTCAAGTACCTGTCAGACCACCTGGAAACCGCGCTGCGCGCCACGGCTCCCGGTGGCGAGGCGGAATCGATCGACCTGCGCGGATACTACGTGTGGTCGCTGCTGGACAACTTCGAATGGTCCGGCGGCTACGAGCAGCGGTTCGGGCTGGTCCACGTGGACTTTGAAACGCAGGAACGCAGCCCCAAGGCGTCCTACTACTGGTTCCAGGAGTTAATTGAGGAGCGGAAGCTGGTTTCCAGCGCAGACCAGGCGGTGGCCGCGGCCGCAACAGGCACCGGGCCGGAGGTAGTGCCGTAGGCGCCCGTTACATCAGCCCCAGGTTCTCCAGGCGTCGGGCGATCCCGGCGCCGTCCGGTGAGTAGATCCACGGCACCTGCTCGGCGCTGTGGTCCCCGTGTTCGCTGTGCCCGCCGGCCAGCACGGATTCGCTGACGGACAGCTGGCGGATGGCAATGGCGGCCACCTTGTCCGGGAATTTGGCGGAAAACTCGGAGTAGATCTGCTCGTCATGCTGGCCGTTGTCGCCGATCAGCAGCCACTTCATGCCCGGAAATTCGCTGGCCAGCCGTTCCAGGTTGCGGTGCTTGTGTTCCTGCCCGCTGCGGAACCAGCGGTCCGCCGTGAGGCCCCAGTCCGTCAGCAGCAGGGCGCCGGCGGGGTACATGTTCCGGGCAAGGAATCTGGCAAGGGTGGGGGCGGCATTCCAGGGTCCGGTGGAGAGGTAGATGACCGGGGTGTCCGGGTGTCGGACCGTCATCCGATCCAACAGCACGGCCATGCCGGGCGTGGCCATCCTGGCGCGTTCGCTCAGCACAAACGTGTTCCAGAGGGCAAGGAAAGGCCGGGGCAGGGCGGTGACCATCACGGTGTCGTCAATGTCGCTGACAATGCCCAGCCGGGTTTCCGGGCCGATCACCTGGACCTGGGCCTGCGCTTCCTCGGCGTCGTTGGTGCGGAAGGTGACGGTGTGCCAGCCGGGTTCCAGCTGCACCTTGATGACCTCGTCCACCAGACCGCCGCGGTCCGCCTTTACGCGGGTGTGCACGCCGCCGATCTCGATGTCCACGTCCGCGTGCTGGATGGGCGTGCTGGTGAAAGCCCGCCAGCCGCGGACGTTCTGGGTGCCGTTGCGGACGGCGGTGTCCGCCCGGCTGCCGGGCTTGGGCGAGCTGGCCAGCAGTACCCTGCCGAACACGCGCACCCATTCCGTGGAGCCGTAGCCGTAGTAGGCGATCATCTTGGGTTTGAAGTTCCAGCCGCGGGCCAGCTTCAACCGGATACCGTTGGCGGCGTCGGAAACCCTGTGCGCCAGCCGCAGTGCGGGGGTTCCGACGGCGGCAGCCGGCTGTGCCGTGTTGTCATCGGCAGGGTGCTGCGAGGGGGAGTCCTGTCGGGCCGTTTCCATGGGGTCCACTCTGCCACAGCCGGGCGTTGCGGGCGCCCCGGTACCGGCACATTACTGCCCCAGTAAGCCCCGCAAAGTCAGTGCGTTCCGCACCGCGTTGCCGCCGCCGTCGTTGTTGAAATACGCGTAGACGTCCTGCCCGGCTCCGTCCCACTCACGGATCCGGTCCGCCCACCAATGGAGGTCCGCGTCCGAGTAGGAACCACCGTAAAGGTGCTGGTGGTCCGGCCCGTGCAGGCGCACATAGGTGAAGTCCGACGTCGAGCGCAGCACGCAGGGCAGGCCGGCGCCGCTCATCACGCAGTACGCGGCCCGGTGGTGTTCCAGGATGCGGTACACGTCCTCGTGTTCCCAGGATGGATGGCGGAATTCGACGGCGGTCCTGATCCAGTCCGGAAGGCTGGCCAGGAAGTAGTCCAGCCGGGCGTCGTCGCGAGCCATGTCCGGGGGCAACTGGGCCAGGAGTACGGCGCGGCGTGGGCCCAGTTCGTGCCAGCAGCGGCTGATCCGTTCCACCCAAACCTCAGGCGTGAGCAGCCGCTTGCCGTGCGTCAGTCCACGCGGTGCCTTGACGGACATGGCGAAACCTTCCGGCAGCCGGTTCCGCCAGCTGGCAAAGGAGGTGTCCCGGGGCCAGCGGTAGAAGCTGGCATTTAACTCGACCGTGCTGAAACGGTCCGTGTAGTACGCCAGGCGCTTCGCTGCGGGCAGGCCAGGCGGATACAGCACGTTCTCCCAGTGGTCGTAGCTCCACCCGGAGGTGCCGATCTGGATGCCCACGCGTCCCCTTTCCGCAGTCCCGGCGTTCGCTGTCCTGGTCTTCCCCGGGTCTAGTCGAAGTGCGTGCGCAGCTCGCCGCCGCCTGCCGATTGGACGATAGCCACCGCGACGTCCCGGAGTTTCATGTTCCGGCTGCTGGAGGCGGACTTGATGAGCCGGATGGCTTCCTCCTGGCTGCAGCGGTTCTGGCCGATGATCACGCCGATCGCTGTGTCGATCACCGTTCGTGCTTCCATGGCGGCCCGCAGGTGGTTGGCCGTTTCCGTGCTGTTGGCCAGCCGGACGGCCAGGCTCAGCCCCGTGGAGGCCTGCTCCACCAAGCCGATTGCTTCCTTCACTTCGTCCTGGCCGAAGGCCTTGGGCTGGTCGGAATAGAGGTTGAGCCCTGCCCGGGCCTCATCTCCGGTGAGCTCGAACGGCACCGCAAGGACTGACCGGATGCCCCGTTTGACGATGACGTCGCTGTATTCGGGCCACGTCTGGTCCCTGGAAAGGTCGGGGACGTGGATCAGGACTTTCTCGCGGCAGGCTTTCAGGCACGGGCCGTCCTTGAACTTGTACTGGACTTCATCCAGCTGTTGGGCTTCGTTGCTGCTTGAAGCAACCGTGAAGGCAGACCGTTGGCGCATCAGCGTGATGCCGGCAAGGACCTTGCCGTTGGGCCCGGACAGTGCCTCGGCGCAATGCCGTGCCAGTTCAGCCAGGAAGTCCTCCACATCCTGCGTGTCCAGCAGCAGGTCCTGGATCTTTTCTATGACGGATGTGTGGGTGGAAGGTTCGGTCATGATGGCTCCGGCTGGTGCGGCGCGCGTGGAGCGCGGTGCGTGGTGCGCCCCCAAAGGGCGCAGGGTTGATACCCGCTGGCAACTGCATACCGTCCCTTCAGACTACACCCGGGGCCGCACGGCGGACCTTGTGGCAACCTTGGACTCATGGCACTCATTGAGGACTACGCAATGGTGGGGGACCTTCACACGGCGGCCCTGATCAGTACCGAAGGTTCCATCGACTGGATGTGCCTGCCGCGGTTTGATTCCCCGGCGTGCTTCAACGCGCTCCTGGACGCACCGGAGGCCGGGCGCTGGCTGTTGGCTCCCGACGGCGGAGGGCGCTGTACCAGCCGGCGGTACCTTGAACAGACACTCGTCCTGGAAACCACGTGGGAGACTTCCGGGGGCACGGTCCGGGTCCTGGACTTCATGCCGCCCCGTGACGAGGTGGCCGATATTGTCCGGATCGTGGAAGGCGTCAGCGGCAGCGTCAGGATGCGCGGCGAGCTGGTGCTCCGGTTCGACTACGGGCACGTCATCCCGTGGGTCCGCAGGGACAAAGCGGGCCTGCACGCCATAGCGGGGCCGGATTCGGTCTACCTGGTAACTCCCGCGCCGCTGCACGGCGAAAACATGCACACCGTCAGCGACTTCACGGTCGAGGCCGGCCAGCGCGTGCCCTTCGTCCTGACGTGGGCGCCCAGCCACAAGCCGCGGCCCCGGTCCGTGGACGCGGAACTGGTGCTGGAGCAGACCGTGACCTTCTGGCGTGAGTGGATGGAAAGGTGCACGGTGGGCGGACCCTACCGTGCCGCCGTCGAACGTTCCCTGATCACCTTGAAGGCGCTGACCTACGCGCCTACCGGCGGGATTGTGGCGGCGGTGACCACATCGCTCCCGGAGCAGCCGGGCGGTCCGCGGAACTGGGATTACCGGTATTGCTGGCTGCGTGACGGTACGTTGACGCTCCAGGCACTGCTGGCGGTGGGTTACACAGAGGAGGCCGCCCGCTGGCGGGACTGGCTCCTCCGGGCCGTCGCCGGCGATCCCGCCGATCTGCAGATCATGTACGGGATCCACGGCGAGCGGCGGCTGCCGGAAACCGATATTCCATGGCTTCGCGGGTACGAGGACTCACGGCCCGTGCGGATCGGAAACGGCGCCGCGGACCAGCTGCAGCTGGACGTCTGGGGAGAAGTCCTGGACTGCCTGGCCCTGACCCGGCACTCCCTGCTCAAACACAGCGATGAGGCGTGGGCCCTGCAGAAAACCCTGATGCGCCACCTGGAGAAGATCTGGGACCAGCCGGACAACGGGCTCTGGGAAATGCGCGGACCGCGCCGCCATTTCACGCATTCGAAGGTGATGGCGTGGGTTGCTGCGGACCGGATGGTCAAGGGCGTGCAGGAATGGGGCCTGGATGGCCCGGTGGAGCGTTGGGAGCGGCTGCGCGAGACCATCCGGGCGGACATTATGGCCAACGGTTATGACCCGGCCCGCAACACGTTTGTCCAGGCGTATGGGCGGCCCGAACTGGACGCGAGCCTGCTCCTGATTCCCCGCGTGGGCTTCCTGCCGCCGGATGATCCGAAGGTCCTGGGCACCATCGACGCCGTCCAGGAGGAGCTGAGCCAGGACGGCTTTGTGCTGCGTTACCGCCCGGAAGTGAGCGACGACGGGCTGCCGGGCAACGAGGGGGTTTTCCTGGCCTGCTCCTTCTGGCTGGTCGAAGCACTGTTGGGTGCCGGCCGCCGCGGGGAAGCCACCGAACTGTTTGAGCGGCTGCTGAAGCTGCAGAATGATGTTGGCCTGCTCAGTGAGGAGTGGGCCGTGAACGCGGGCCGGCAGCTGGGCAACACGCCGCAGGCCTTCAGCCACTTCGCCCTGGTCACCAGCGCCATCGCCCTGCAGCAGGCCGAGGCCCCCCGGAGCGACGAGCCCCTTTAACTGCGGCCCGGTTGGGCGATGAGCGATAAAATAAGTACACTTACTAAATGCGGGGAGGCCCCGCGGCTCACGATGAAGTGAACAAAGGGGAGTGGTGTTAAATGTCCGGGTATTTTGAACTCGTGGACGCACCCGACGGCGGCTACCGGATCAGGATGTTGGACGGTACCGGGAAACTGATGGCCATCTCCGTCACCTTCCCCACAAAACGCGCGGCCGTGGCAGGAGTGTCCAGGGCCCGGGAAATCGCCGGAACCGGACTCATCCGGGACCGCAGCCATGAGGCCCGCGGTTCCCGGAACGGCAAGGTCAGCCACGGTCCGGTTGGCCACGGGATTAACCACGGCGCGGCCGGCCACGGCACGCAGGCTGCCGCGGGATCGTGATGCCGCCGCATTCATCCGCACCGCGTGCGGTGATTTTCGACGTCGACGGCACGCTGGTGGACTCGGCCTACCTTCACACGCTGGCGTGGTGGCAGGCCTTCCGGCAGGCCGGATTCATCGTCCCGATGGCCCGGATCCACAGGCTCGTGGGCATGACGGGCAAAAAACTGGTGGACGAGGCACTGCCGGCGGACAGGGATCCTGAAGTGGATTCGGAGATCCTGGCGTCCCACAGCGCCATCTTCGCAACGTTCTGGCCGTCACTGCAGGCGGTGGACGGCGCCCGGGACCTGCTGGCGCGCTGCAGGGAACTCGGCCTGAAGGTGGTGCTCGCAACGTCCGCCCGGGACAGGGACCTGCAGGAACTGCGCCGGGCCATCGACGCTGACGGCTTTATCGATGCCGCCACCAGTTCCAAGGACGTCACGGCGAGCAAGCCGGAGCCGGACATCCTGCTGGCTGCCCTGGAGCGGGTGGGTGTTGCCGTGGAGCACGCGGTCTTTGTGGGGGACGCGGTGTGGGACATGATGGCCGCCGGCCGGGCCGGAATGCCCGCCGTTGGGGTCCTGTGTGGCGGCACGGGCGAGGCGGAGTTGCGTGAAGCCGGCGCGGCCGAGGTTTACAGCGGGCCGGATGAGCTGCTGGCCAAGCTGGACAGCAGCTCCATCGGGAAGCTCGCGGAAGGCTGAGCTATTCAGGCAGCGGGTCCTCGATGGCCTCGGCTTTGTCCCAGGAAACCTTCACGGAGACGCCGCCGTCGTGGTCGCGGTGGATGCTGGTGATGACGTCCTCGGCCAGCGCCCCCATCGCCATGATTTTCTCCTGGTACCCGGCCACGAGGTGGGCGAGGGTCTCTTCACTCCATTCGCCCGGACGCATCCGGGTGGAGATTTCCACAGGTTCTGGATCGTAGATGGACATGCTGCCGCCTTCCGTCGCTGATGGTGCACAGTTTACTGATATTCAAGGTTTCCGGTCAGTTCTTCCCGTTTTCACGCCACTCGTTGGATGAGAGGTGCGCGCAGCCCATGGGTCCCATCTGCAGCATTCCGCCGTCCACGGGCCAGGATGCTCCGGTGACATACGCCGCGGCAGGTGACGCCAGGAAATTCACGACGGCGGCAATCTCCACTGCGCGTCCGGAACGTCCCAGGGGGATGCCGGGGTTCATGTCCGGCTCCGGGTCATCGCCCTCCCTGCCGGACATCGGCGTCGAGATGGCGCCGGGCGCCACTGAGTTGGCAGTGATGCCGAATTCGGACAGTTCCAGCGCAATCGTCTTGATCAGCCCGCCCAGGCCGTGCTTCGCGGCAACATAGGCGGAGGCGTGGACCTTCGGCTGGGTCTCGTGGACTGATGTCACAGCGATGATCCTGCCGCCCCGGCCGGCGTCCACCATGTGCCGTGCTGCCGCCTGGATGCAGACGAACGCGCCGTTGAGGTTGATGTCCATGGTCTGCTTCCACGTGTCCGGATCCAGTTCCAGGAAGCTGCGGCCATCACCGGCTCCGGCGTTATTCACGAAGACGTCCACGCCGCCCAAGTCCTGGATGAGTGCCTCGATCACGGCGCCGCAGCCCGGGACATCGCTGGTATCCAGCTGCCGGACATACGCCTTGCGGCCCGCCTCGCGCACCTGGTCCGCGGTGTGTCCAGCGCCGTCGCGGTCCGAATGCCAGGTGATGCCGACGTCCATGCCGGCCCGGGCCAACTCCACTGCGGTGGCCCGTCCGATCCCGGAGTCGCTGCCGGTGACTATCGCCGTTCGGGGTGCAAAATCCATGGGGTTTGTCCTCCTCTGGTTCGGGCCTCAGACACTCAGATTTTCAACCTAACGCCGCAACGGCCCGCCGTCGAGCGTCCGGAGGAGGTTGTTCCAGTCCAGACAGCCTGTTCAGGGGTGTACTAGGGTGTGGGGCATGGGGGATACAGCATCGAATCATGAACAGAACCGTGCCTCCGGGGGCGGAACCGTGCACTGGCTGCAGTGGCTGCTGCCCGTCCTCGCGGTGGCGGTGGCCGTAACGGGCCTGGTGGTGATCCTGACATCCTCCCCGACCCAAGGCTGGTTCGCGTACGCGCCGCTCAGCACGGATTTCGGATTCGTGGCCGGGAACGCCGTCATCCTGAACAGGCAGGAACTGGCTGGCTGGGCCGTGGTGGGCCTGGGAATTGCCCTCTTGGTGTTCTGGCTCGGATACCGGATCGGCACCCGCAACGCGCGTCGCAGCTGACTCCGCTTCCTGTCCGGAGGCGCGAAATCTGCCGTCATATATTCCGTCCGACGTATAGTCGAACGATGGAACAACGCACACTCGGAAAAACAGGACGTAACGTCTCCACCGTAGGGCTGGGCACGTGGCAGCTTGGAGCCGACTGGGGAAACGTAGACGCCCAGCAGGCCCGCGGCATTCTTGAGGCGTCCGTGGAAGCCGGGGTGACGCTCTTTGATACCGCGGACGTCTACGGTGACGGACGCAGCGAACAGGCCATCGGCGCCTTCCTGGCCGACAACCCGGACCTGGACATCACGGTGGCAACAAAGATGGGCCGCCGCGTGGAACAGGAGGCCCGGCATTACAACCTCGCAAACTTCCGCGAATGGGTTGACCGGTCGCGGAAGAACCTGCGCACGGACCGGCTGGACCTGGTGCAGCTGCACTGCCCGCCGTCGTCGGTCTACAGCAGCAATGAGGTTTACGACGCCCTGGACACCCTGGTGGCAGAAGGTGCCATCGCCAACTACGGCGTGAGTGTGGAGCGCACTGACGAGGCCCTCGAAGCCATCCGCCACGAAGGGACCGCGTCCGTCCAGATCATCCTCAACGCTTTCCGCCTCAAGCCGCTGGACGAGGTGCTGCCCGCAGCCAAGGCCGCCGGCGTGGGGATCATTGCCCGGGTTCCGCTGGCATCCGGGCTGCTGTCCGGGAAGTACACGAAGGACACTGCTTTCGCGGCCAACGACCACCGGAACTACAACCGGGACGGCAGCTCGTTCGACGTCGGCGAGACCTTCTCCGGAGTGGATTACGCCCAGGGGCTGAAGGCCGCCTCTGAGTTCCAGGCCATTGTTCCGGAGGGCTCTACGGCTGCCCAGGCCGCCATCGCGTGGATCATCGCGCAGGACGGCGTCAGCTCAGTCATTCCCGGTGCCCGCAGCGTTGAACAGGCCAGGCTCAACGCCGCCGCCGGGGATCTTGCTCTTGATGCCAATTTCGACGCCGGCGTCCGCTGGATCTACGACCACTACTTCCGCGAATCAATCCACCCCCGCTGGTAACGGGGCCGTAGCCGGCAGTGCCGGCTACGGCTCCAGGAGCGGCAGCTGGGCCGGCGTATCGATGTCAGCGCCCGTATCCAGGTCGCTGCAGTCCACCAGGTCCACCAGGCCGGAGTTGGCCTGCAGGAAGGCGCGGGCCCCGGCGTCCCCGGTGGCCGACGCCGCGGCTCCGGCCCGGAGTGATGCGTCAATCACGAGGGGGTGGCCGCGCCTGATTTTCCCGCCTGCGTCCTGGTAGGCGGCAGCTGTGACCCTGCCGGGCCGGTGGTTTCCCAGCAGTCTCTTGACAAGTTCCGGCGATGCTCCGGGCTGGTCCACCAGCGCTATCAGGACGTCGTCCGCCGGATCCGCAGCGGCCAGGCCTGTCCTGAGTGAGCCGGCCATGCCGGATGCCCAGTCCGGGTTGTCCACCACCGTGCAGCGGGCCAGCCCGGGGAGCTTGTGCACGGCCTCGCCACCCGCCCCGGCCACGACCACCACGTGCTGGATGCCGCCGTCGAACAGTACGTCCGCCTGGACCTCCACAAGGGTGCGGCCGCGGAACGGAAGCAGGGCCTTGGGGCCCCGCCCCAGCCGGGTGCCGGCACCCGCAGCAAGCAGCACCGCCGTCGTATGTTGCGCCTGTTGCATTTGTAGTTCCTGGAGCCCCATTTCAACACCATAGCTGCGCGGCCCTGGAACGGGGCTGCCGTGGCCTAG
Organism: Pseudarthrobacter sp. J47; assembly: GCF_049810315.1. Taxonomy (GTDB): domain Bacteria; phylum Actinomycetota; class Actinomycetes; order Actinomycetales; family Micrococcaceae; genus Arthrobacter. Next base: position 3,358,638 of record NZ_CP187358.1, on the reverse strand, counting down.
GATCAACTCATGATGGCAAACCGGGGGTAAGCGCTTTTCAGATTCTTCTTTGCGGCATTGGGGTTCGCGGCGATCGCGTCCCAATTCGCTTTCAACGTCCAGAACATTGACGATTACCGCCCGCTGAACTTTTTCAGCTTCTTCACGATTGAATCGAACATTATTGCCGTGGCGGCTTTCGCTATCGGCGGCTGGTACGCCTGGAAGGGGCAGAGCCCGCGCTGGCTCGAATTCCTACGCGGCGGGGCCACCATGTACATGACGATCACCGGCATTGTGTACAGCCTGCTGCTGAGCAATGTCCAGGTGGATACTGCGGTGCCGTGGATTAACGTGGTGCTGCACTACACAGTGCCTACCGTGGTGGTGATCGACTGGCTGGTGGACCTGCCCCGACGGCGGATCTCACTCAAGGAATCGCTGGTTTTCCTGGCCTTTCCACTGCTGTACCTGGTCTACAGCCTGATCCGCGGGCCCATTGCCGACTGGTACCCCTACCCGTTCCTGGATCCGCGGATTGACGGCTACGGCAACGTTGCAGTGATGTCCGTGCTGATCGCGCTGGTGGCGTTCGTCCTGGCAGTCATCATGGCGTTGTCCACCCGGCTCCAGAACACCGTTCCGCACCCGGCGTCGGTGCCTGCAACTGATCAAACCGCTGGTCAAACGGCCGGTGGGGCGGCCGGGCAAACGGGCAGCTAGAGCGGGAGCAGCGCGGACAGGTCTGCCCGCAGGCCTGAGGCTGCCACCTTGCCGGCCTGCACGGCCTCGTCCCAGCTCAACCGGCCGGTAACCATCGCCAGCCAGGTGGCGGCGTCGCACTCAATGACATTGGGGGGTGTCCCGCGCGTATGCCGCGGGCCCTCCACGCACTGCGTCACCCCGAATGGCGGCACACGGACCTCCACGGAATTGCCGGGCGCCCGGGCAGTGATCTCCTCAAGCGAATAGCGGACGGCGGTGGCGGTCACGGACCGGGCCACTTGCGGCGGTGCGGACTCCCCGGTGGCAGCTTCCTGAGTGGCAGCTTCCCGCCACGCCCCGAGGGCGGCCCTGCCCTCTTCGATATCGATCCGGCGGCGTGCTACAGCCATGGCCCGGCCTCCTTCACCATTATTCGAGCAGCGCCGATACTGCCTTGCCCAACCGGATCTTGCCCACCGGCCGGCCGCCACCCAGCACCGGGCTGACTACCTTCTCCAGGACGCTGGCCACACCCGGGATGTCCACGGCGTCGGCTACGGCCAACAGGGTCAGGGCCACCAGGGACGTTGCCCGGATGTTCCCGTCCAGCATCTTCACCGCTACTGACACGCCTTGCGGTGTTGCCATGGCCAGAACGCCCTCGGCACCGATCTTGGCGATGATCCCCAGTTCGTCCATTACGGTGGTGTTCGCTTCGCCCTGGCCCTGAACAGCCCAGGGATAGTCCAGCATGGACGTGGCGATGGTGGCTGCCCGGGCGTTGGAATTCTTGTCCCCGGGCGCCTTGGCCAGCAGTGAGTATGCCCGTGCAAGGCCGGTCAGCGACACTGCCGCCACGGGTGCGCCGCAGCCGTCGATGCCCAAATGCGCAATCCGCTCGCCTGTGTACTCTTCGATGACGGCGCGGATCCGCTGCTGGAGCGGGTGGTTTGGTTCGAGGTAGCTGTGCAGGTCCCAGCCGTTCTCCGTGCATGCCCAGAGGAACGCGGCATGCTTGCCGGAGCAGTTGAAGGCCAGCTTGGACTTCCCGTTTCCGGAGCGGACCAGCCATTCCCTGGCTGTTTCGTCCTGCGGCCAGTCTGCCGGGCATTGGAGGTCCTTGACCGTGACACCGGCGGCCTTGAGCATGCCCTCAACAATGTCCATGTGATCCAGCGACCCAACGTGGCTGCCGCATGCCAGTGCCACCTGTGCGCCGCGAAGTGGCACCCCGGACTGCATGGCGGCCAGCGCCTGGAAGGGCTTGAGGGCGGAACGGGCAAACACGGGCGAGTTGATGTCGCCCAGCTCGGTCACTACGGATCCGTCAGCGGCCAGAACCACGGCCGAGCCGATGTGCCGGGACTCCACAAAGCCGCTGCGCTCCAGGACGGCGAGTTCGACGGCGGACTCAACTGTGAAAGTTGCGTGCGGGTTGTGGGGCATGCAGCAAGTCTAGGGGACCGGGTGCCTACTCCACCGTTACGGACACCGTGTGCCAGCCCGTTGCGCCGTCCGGTACAACATCGGCCTCCTCCCCGGTCTGGACGTCTCCGGAGCCGTCTGTTGCCCGTACCCTCAACTTGTGCCGCCCGGGAGTAGCCTCCCACTGGAATGACCACTGCCGCCAGGTGTCCACCGAGGCTTCATCAGCCAAGGTGGCGGCTGCCCATTCGCCGTCATCCACCTGTATTTCCACTGAACGGATGCCGCGCTGCTGTGCCCACGCCGTGCCGCCCACTGCCACCGTCCCGGCCCGCACCCTGGCGGATTCGCGCGGGACTTCCAGCCGAGCCATGGTCTTGACCGGGCCGCGTTCGGACCATCCCCTGCCCGTCCAGTAAGCCTCCTTATCCTCGAACCGGGTGACTTCCAGGTCCACCACCCACTTGGTTGCGGAAACAAAGCCGTACAGCCCTGGCACAACCATCCGGACCGGGTACCCGTGCTCAAGGGGGAGGGGCTCATCGTTCATGCCGATCGCAAGGATGGCATCCCGGCTGTCCTGCAGGACTTCCAAAGGCGTGGAAGCCGTGAAGCCGTCAATGGACGTGGACAGGACCATGTCTGCCGTGGCCGTGGGCCTGGCCCTTGCCAGGACGTCACGCAGCGGCAGGCCCAGCCACTTGGCATTTCCCACCAGCTCTCCGCCAACGGGGTTGGAAACACATGCCAGGGTCACGTGCGCCTCGATCAGGTCCGAGTCCAGGAGGTCCTGGAAGGTGAGGGTGATTTCTTCCTCCACCAGGCCGTGAACCCGCAAGGCCCAGATGCCGGCGTCGATGTCAGGGACCCGCAACGCTGTATCGATCCGGTAGAAGTCCACGTTGGGAGTGAGCCAGGGCGCCACGCCCGGCGTAGCGGACTGCACCGCCGCAGGAACGGGTGGCGCGGGCCGGGCGGGCCGGGGGAGTTTGAGGATACTTCGAGCCTGCACCGCAGCGTTCCGGGCAGCCCCGAGGAACTGGGCGCCTGCTCCCACCAGGGCGGCCACAGCTGCGACGCCGGCAGCCGCGAGGAAGAACCGACGGGATGGGCCAGGGCCCGGTTCAGCGGCACCCGTTGGGCCAAGCGGCTCAGCGCGCTGCGGCGAATCAGTTGCTCTTCCTGATTCCGGGGCGGCTGGCGGCACCAGGGTGATCAACAGCCGCAGTGCCAGCACGCCGGCGGCGGTGCCTGCCAGTGTGGGCAGGGCATCGGATGCTTCTGCTCCGGACCGTGTCAGCACACATGCCACCATGATGGTCCCCATCAGCAGCACACCGGCAACGCCCACCCACCACCGCCGGTACGCCAGGACACCCAGAACGCAGGCCAGGGCTGCGATGGTGATCGCCATCCCCACCAGCAGGGCGGCTTTGTCCTGGGTGCCAAACGCGGCTATCGCGAAGTCCTTCAGCCACGACGGCGTGAAATCGATGAACGTGGAACCCAGGGCGAAGACAGGAGTCAGCCGGGCTGTAAAGAAAGTCCCCAGCAGTTCGGCAACGGAAAGTACGACGGCGGCGGCGAGCACGCCGGCCAGCGACGCGAGGGTTTCCGGCCGCCGCAGCAGCTGCCGAAAGGAGGGGACAAACGTTGCCATGCCCTGATCCTCCGCCCGTGCCGGGCGGGTGGCAAGCGGGTCTGGCCGTATGTGGATATTACGGACGAACATGCGCGCGATACGCACATAGCCGCACCCAGCTTAGGATCGCGGCGGGGCACAAAGTACGCTTGGAGACTGTGAAGGTACTCGTCATTGGCCCTGGAGGCCGCGAACACGCCATTGTCCGTTCCCTGCTGGCAGACCCCAACGTCACCCAGGTCCACGCAGCTCCGGGCAATGCGGGCATCAGCCAGCTGGTTCCCACCCACGCCATTGACGGCAATGATCCTGATGCCGTAGCCGCCCTTGCCACCAAGCTTGCGGTGGACCTTGTAGTGGTTGGCCCCGAAGCTCCGCTGGCAGCCGGTGTATCTGACGCCGTCCGCGAAGCAGGCATTCCTGTGTTCGGGCCCAGCAAGGCGGCAGCGCAGCTTGAGGCATCCAAAGCCTTCGCCAAGGAAGTCATGGCCGAAGCCGGCGTTCCTACAGCCATGGCCCTCGTTGCCACCAATGCGGCGGAAGCCGAGTCCGCGCTTGATACCTTCGGCGCACCGTACGTGGTCAAGGATGACGGCCTGGCAGCCGGCAAGGGAGTGGTGGTCACCAAGGACCGCGCCGAGGCCCTGGCCCACGCCCAGACCTGCTTCGACGCCGGCGGATCCGTGGTGATCGAGGAATTCCTGGACGGCCCCGAGGTCTCCATTTTTGTCCTGTGCGATGGCCAGAACACGGTGGCCCTCTCTCCGGCGCAGGACTTCAAGCGCATCTTTGACAACGATGAAGGCCCGAACACCGGCGGCATGGGCGCCTACACGCCGCTGGAATGGGCCCCGGAAGGCCTGGTTCAGGAAGTACTGGACCGCGTCGCCCAGCCCACCGTCAACGAGATGGCCCGCCGAGGCACGCCCTTCGTTGGTGTGCTCTTCGTCGGCCTGGCCCTGACCTCCCGCGGCACCCGGGTCATCGAGTTCAACGTCCGCTTCGGGGATCCCGAAACCCAGGCCGTCCTGGCCCGGCTCAAGACTCCGCTGGGTGCGCTGCTGCTGGCAGCTGCCAAGGGCGAACTGGACAAGGCCGAGGAACTGCGCTGGTCCCGCGAGACCGCTGTCGCCGTCGTGGTTGCCTCGGAGAACTACCCTGACAAGCCCCGCACGGGAGACCGGATCCGCGGCCTGAAAAAGGTGGCGCAGCTGGAAGGCGTCCACGTCATCCACGCGGGCACCGCCCTGGATGAAGACGGCAAAGTTGTCTCCGCCGGCGGCCGCGTGCTCGCCGTGGTTGCGCTGGGCCGTGACCTGGTGGAGGCCCGGGAAAAGGCGTACGACGGCGTCGAACTGGTCAAGCTGGACGGCGCACAGTTCCGGACGGACATCGGGCGCAAGGCTGCCCGCGGCGAGATCAAAGTGACGGGCGCGCGCACCGGCGCCCTGCCCGTCACCAAAACACCTGTAGCCACAACAAAGGACTAACGTGACAGCGAATTCCCCCGGCGGCCTGGAAACCAATGCCCTGGACCTGCCCGGCTGGACCCATGTGTACTCCGGCAAGGTGCGCGATCTTTACGAGCCGGCTGACCAGTCGGTCCGGGAAGCCCACGGCCAGGACTGCGTTCTGGTGGTGGCCAGCGACCGCATCAGCGCCTTTGACCACGTGCTCTCCAGCGAGATCCCGGATAAGGGCCGCATCCTCACCCAGCTGAGCCTGTGGTGGTTTGACCAGTTGGATGTTGAGCACCACGTCCTGGCCTCCACCGTGGAGGACGGCGTTCCGGAGGCTGTTGCCGGCCGTGCCATGATCTGCAAGAAACTGGACATGTTCCCGGTGGAATGCATCGCCCGCGGCTACCTCACGGGCACCGGGCTGGCCGAATACCGCGAGTCCGGCACTGTCTGCAGCATCCCGCTGCCGGAAGGCCTGGTGGATGGTTCACGGCTGGACGCCGCCATCTTCTCGCCGTCGGCCAAGGCCGAAGTGGGCGAACACGACGAGAACATCACCTATGACGCCGTGGTTTCCATGGTGGGGGATGACATCGCCGCGCGCCTGCGCGAGCTCACCCTGCACATCTACACGCGCGCCGAAGAGATCGCCCGCCGCCGCGGCATCATCCTGGCGGACACCAAGGTGGAGTTCGGGTATGACGCCGTGTCCGGAAGCATCACGCTGGGCGATGAAGTGCTGACCCCCGATTCATCCCGCTTCTGGGATGCGGCCACGTACAGGCCCGGGCAGGCCCAGCCGTCCTATGACAAGCAGTACGTCCGCGACTGGCTGACGTCCCCGGAGTCCGGCTGGGACAAGTCCTCGGACACACCCCCGCCGGCACTGCCCGAGGACGTTGTGGCGCGCACCCGCAGCCGCTACGTCGAGGCGTACGAGAAACTCACCGGGCTCACGTTCGCCTAGGCGGACGGGCCCGGTAGCCGAGGCCCGTACGCAGGGCCAGCCCCGCACGAGCTGCCATCCCTCGGTGCTGTGCCAGCGGGCTGTGTTTCTCCCGGCTGTGTCTCTCCCGGCTGTGTCAGCCGGCGTTGGATGATGCCGCGGCCCGCTGCTGTGCCAGCCTGATTTCCAGGACCGCGTCCAGCGCCTGTTGGACGCGGTCATTGGCGCCGGCTGCACTGAAGTCCTTCTGGGCTTCGTCCAGGTAGTCGAGTGCTTCCTCAGCCTCTCCGGCGGCTTTCAGTGCCTTGCCAAGAAGCAGGGAGACTTCGCCGGACGTATGGCGGGCCAGGGATTCGCGCTCCGCGTGGATGGAACGCAGCTTCGCTACGGCGCCGTCGATGTCCCCGGTCAGGTAGAGCCAGCGGGCCCTGATGAACGCGACTTCCAACTGGTCCGTCTTGTTCCCGCCCACGATCGACAGCGCCAGCTCGGCACGTTCAATCGCAGACAGGGTTTCCGGCTCAACGATGCCGGAGGACAGGCGTACCGCAGCGGAGGCCTTGTTGAAACGGGCCCAGAGCTCGATGTCGTTTGCGGGGGAGAGCATCTTCGCAGCGCGCTCGTGGTACTTGATGCCCTCCGGGTAGTCATGCCGCATGAACGCCACGTTGCCCACCACCCAGGCAACTTCGCCGGCCAGCTGGGACATGGAGTTTTCATCCACCTGCGCCGTCATGGCCTGGCAGTAGTTCCAGGCCTCTTCCAGCCGGCCGCTTTCCGCGAGGGCGCCGATGGCCGCACGGTAGGCGCCGATGATCAGCGTGGAGCCCTGCGGCAGCTGTTCGCAGAGGCGGACGGCTTCCATGGCATGTTCGACGGCGGCACTGAGCTGCCCCTGCCCCTGATGGACTGCCGCAAGCATCTGCCGGGCGCGGACGCCGAGCCCTGCGGATTCCTTGGCCATGGGGTGGTCCAGCAGGTGCTCCATGATGTTCTGGCATTCCTGCCATTCACCCTGCTTGATCAGGCACTCGGCCTGCATGTACGTCATGTTCCACCAGGCGCTGGTGTTCTTGCCTTCCAGGGCGATCTGCGCGGCGGTGGCGGCGTGGCTGGCGGCGAGCGGGTAGTCCCGCAGGTCCCAGGCCTGGCGCGCGTACAGCCCGGCCAGCACGTATTCTGCATCGCTCACCGAGATGGGCTGACTCCAGGCCTCGAGGGCCTTGGGGGCGAGCTCCAGCCGGCGGGCAAGTTCTTCGATAACGTCCGCCGTGGGCTCACGCCGGCCGCTCTCCAGAAGGGATATGTAGCTGGGGGAGTAGAGGCCTTTTCCGAGCTCGGCCTGCGTTAATCCACGATCAAGTCGCTCAGCGCGGAGCTTCTCCCCGAATCCGTTCCCCACGGGATGTCCTCCTCTTTAATCACAGAATTACCGCCAATGCTTGACAGTCTCTGTGGAAAACATTTTACAATGTATGTCAACAAGGGCGGTGCTCGCCTCTGTAACGAATCCGACTCGTATTGAGGAACTCACATGTTGAAGAAGATTGCAGCCGCGGCCGTTCTGGCCGGGGCGTTGGCGTTCTCCGCTGCTGGTCCAGCGATCCTATCTGCAGGTTCCGCTACGGATTCCACCAACGTCTCCACCGCGGTAGGCAACTGGCCTGACCCCATGAGCAACCCGCAGGCTGTTGGCAACTGGCCTGACCCGATGTAAGCACCCGCTGAACCACAAAAAGAGGGCCTCCGCGTGGAGGCCCTCTTTTTGTTTTTGGTCGGGATGACAGGATTTGAACCTGCGACCTCGTCGTCCCGAACGACGCGCGCTACCAAGCTGCGCCACATCCCGATCCGCTGCAAAAGCAACTTTACAAGAATAGCGGATGCCTGGTCCGGAAGCGAAATCGGCGCGACAGCCACCCGAAACCTCCCGCGAAAAGTGCCACCCTCCCGCAGAACGGTGCCGGGACTTAGACGAGGGAGTCCTTCCAGGCGCCATGCAGCTTGGCGAACCGGCCGCCGTCGCCGATCAGTTCCGCAGGGGTGCCGTCCTCCACCACGCGGCCGTCGTGCACCACCAGGACACGGTCCGCGGTTTCCACAGTGGAGAGCCGGTGCGCAATGATCAGGGCGGTGCGCCCGGCACTTCCGGAGACGCCTGCCAGCAGCCGGGACAGCCCGGTCTGGACCAGACGCTCGGAGGGAATGTCCAGCGAGGACGTGGCTTCATCCAGGATCAGTACGGCAGGTTTGGCCAGGTAGGCGCGGGCGAAGCTGATCAGCTGCCGCTGCCCGGAGGACACACGGCCGCCGCGTTTGTTGACGTCGGTGTCGTAGCCTTCGGGGAGCTCGGTGATGAAGTCGTGGGCGCCCACGGCACGGGCGGCTTCCTCAATCTCCGCGCGGGACGCATCCGGGCGGCCCAGGGCAATGTTGTCCGCCACCGAGCCGCTGAACAGGAAGGCCTCCTGCGTGACCATCACGATGTTGTGCCGGAGATCCTGCGTGGCCAGTTTCCGCAGGTCCACGCCGTCCAGGGTGATGGAGCCGGCGGAGACGTCGTAGAACCGGGCGATGAGCTTGGCCAGCGTGGACTTCCCCGCGCCGGTCTGGCCCACAAGGGCAACGGTCTGGCCTGCAGGGATATGCAGGTTCAGGCGGGGGACCACCAGCGGGCCGTTGCCGTAGCGGAATTCGACGTCGCTGAAGTGGATCTCGCCCTTGGCCTCCTTCAGCGCCACAGGGTTCTTGGGCGGCCGGACGGTGGGAACCTCCTCGAGGAGCCCGGACACCTTCTCCAGTGCCGCCTGCGCGCTCTGGAACGAGTTGTAGAACATGGCCATCTGGTCCACGGGCTGGAAGAAGCGCTTGGTGGACAGGATCAGGGCCAGCAGCACGCCCACCTCCAGACCCCCGTCAAGGACCCGGAAGCCACCCACCAGCAGGACGACGGCGACGCAGACGTTGCCGATCAGCACCAGGCCCGGCTGGAAGATGCCGTTGAGGTTGATGGAGCGGACGGTCACCAGCCGGTAGTCCTCAGCCAGCTGGCCATACGTGGCGGCGTTTTCGCGTTCCTTGCGGAAGGCCTTCACCGCGCGGATGCCGGTCATGGTCTCCACGAAGTGGACGATCAGCCGTGCCGAAACCACCCGGGATTCACGGAAAGCGATCTGCGAATGCTTCTGGTACCAGCGGGTCAGGAAAAACATTGGAACCCCGGCGGCGAGGATCAGCAAACCGCTGCGCCAGTCCAGGGCGAAGATCGTGGCTGCCGTGAACACCATAAAGAGCATGCCGGATGCCAGCGAGCTCACGCCCGAATCCAGCAGTTCGCGCAGTGCCTCAAGGTCCGAGGTCTGCCGCGCGATGATCCGGCCTGAGGTGTAGTTTTCATGGAATTCCAGGCTCAGCCGCTGCGTGTGCCGGAAAACCCGGACGCGCAGGTCCAGGAGCATTGCCTGGCTCAGCTTGGCCGTGGACGTCACGTACATGGACGTGAGTACGGCGGCGATCACGGCAGCGCAAAGATAGGCGACGCCGGCCATCACCAGGGGCAGGTTGTCCCCGGACTGCAGGGCAGGCAGGGCACGGTCAATGCCGAACGCGATCAGGGCCGGCCCCGCCACCCGGGCGGCCTGGGAGACCACCACCATGGCGATCGTCAGCCAGAACCTGACCCGCAGCGGGTGGATCAGCGAACCCAGCAAGGCGAGCGACCGGCGTCGTACTGCTTTGCTGTCGCTCTTGCTGAGGTGGGCATTGTCCTCATTGGCTGTGCCAAAAGTCGTGGTGCTCATCGGATGGCGTCCTCTGCCTCGTCGTCGAGGTCCGATAGTTCTGAATCCAGGTCCCGCGGCTCTGTTTCCAGGCTGGCGATCACGTACCGGTAGTGCGGGTTCCCCGCCAGCAGCTCCGAGTGCGTTCCGACGGCAGTGATCCGGCCGTCCTCCAGGAGGGCCACCCGGTCCGCGAGTGCCACGGTGGAGGGGCGGTGCGCCACGATCAGCGTGGTGGTGTCCGCCAGGACTTCCCGCAGCCGCGCTTCCACCAGTTCCTCGGTGTTGACGTCCAGGGCGGAGAGCGGATCATCCAGCACCAGCACCCGGGGCTTCGCCGCAATGGCGCGGGCCAGGGCAATTCGCTGCCGCTGCCCGCCGGACAGGCTCAGGCCTTCCTCGCCGATGAGCGTTTCGACGCCGTCCGGCAGCGCGTACGCAAACTGCGCCTGCGCCACATCCAGGGCTTCGTCCAGCGCCTCATCGGTGGGTTCCGGGGCACCTAACAGCACGTTGTCCCGGACGGAACTGGAGAAAAGGGTGGTGTCTTCGAAGGCGACGGCCACCACCTTGCGCAAGTGTCCGACGTCGTACTCCCGCAGGTCCACGCCGTCGATCGTGACGGACCCCTCGGTGACCTCGTAGAGGCGGGGGACAAGCTGCAGCAGCGCACTCTTGCCGCTGCCCGTGATGCCCACCAGCGCCATGGTCTCGCCGGGCTTCACCTCGAGGTTGATGTCCTTGAGGATGGGCTTGTCCGGCGCGTCCTCGAACGCGAAGGTGGCGTTGTTGAAGGACAACGCACCGCGTACCTCTGCCGGGCGGACCGGATTTTCCGGGCTGGTGATGGTGTTGACGGAATCCATCACCTCAAAGTGACGGTCGACGGCGGTCTTGGCGGTCAGTGCCATGGCCAGCAGCATGCCGCAAAACTCCACAGGCGTGGCAATAACCGCCGCTGTGGCGAAGAAGGCAACCAGCGCGCCGATGCTCAGGCTGCCGTCCGCAACCAGCAGGACACCCGTCACCAGTCCTGCACCGAGGGCCAGTTCAGGCAGCAGCGTGACCACCATGGTGAACGTGGCGAGGTGTTTGGCCTTGAGGATCTCCGTCTGCCGGAGTTCCTCGGCCTGCTCGTTGAAGTTCTCCAGTGCTTCGCGTCCGCGGCCGAACGCCTTCAGGACGCGGATGCCGTGGACGGACTCCTCAACGGTGGTGGCGAGGTCCCCCGCCTGGTCCTGGCTCAGCCTGGCGACCTTGCTGAAGCGGGTGCGGAATCGGAAGGCGTTGATCATGATGGGGACGGCTGCGGCCAGGAAGATCAGCGCGAGCTGCCAGCTCATCGCGAACATGACGGCGATACCAATAATCACCATGAGGCTGGTGACCACCAGCATGATCGCGCCGAAGGCCATCCAGCGCCGCAGGAAGTTGAGGTCGCTCATGGCCCGCGAGAGCAGCTGCCCGGACCCCCATCGATCGTGGAAGGAGACAGTCAGGTCCTGCAGGTGGTCATACAGCGATACCCGCATACGGGTTTCCACGGTGGTTGCCGGCTTGATCACGAAGTAGCGGCGCAACGACACCAGCCCAGCCTCCGCCACACCCAGGACCAGTACGACGCCGGCGGAGATCCAGACGGCCGTGGTGGCTCCGCCCGCATGGAGGGTCTCGTTGATCAGCACCCGGAGCACTTGAGGAATCGTCAGCGCCACCAGGCTGGCCAGCAGCGCACAGATCAGGCCCATCAGCAGCTGGGGCATGATGGGCCGTACGTGCGGATATAGACGGCTGATTGATGTGAAAAATGAACTTTGAGTCTTCGCCATGCCGCTTCTCAAGCCTCTATCGAAGTAGTTTCCCCTAGCAACTACCCTATGTCATGCGGTGATACGATTCAGGGCTTTCCCACATGGTGGGTTGCGACTTTAGGTGGGGCGTCGAGTCAAGCGCTGCCCTTCCCAACTGACCCGCACTTAACGTCGTCAAAAGGCGTTTTGAGTGCGTCAAGTGCGAGTCAGTTGGGGGAAGTGAGGGTGAGCAGTACCGCTTCCGGCCTGCAGGCGATGCGGATGGGCGCGAAACGTGAGGTGCCGATCCCGCCGGAGACGTTCACCGGCGTCGTGGATCCGTTGCTGTCCCAGTCGTGGAGGCCCCTGGCCCGCCAGGTGGGGAGGTCGCAGTTGGTGACCAGTGCGCCGTAGCCCGGGATGCACAGCTGGCCGCCATGCGTGTGGCCGGCCAGCAGGAGGTCCGCGCCGTCCTCGGTGAAGTGGTCCAGCACCCGCTGGTACGGCGCATGGATGACGGCGACGCGCAGGTGGGGCTTGCTGTCCTGGCCCTTGGTCCCGCGCGGCCACCCGGCATATTGCTCGCGCTTGAGGTGGGGATCATCCACTCCGGAGAAGTCGAAGCGCATGCCGTTCAGGGGGATCGACTGGTGGCGGTTGGTCAGGTCCACCCAGCCGGCATTGCCGAACGCCGAGCGCAAACGGGGCCAGTCCAGCTTTTTTGGATCCTGCCGTGCCTTGGACGGGCCCAGCAGGTACGCGGCCGGGTTCTTCAGCGACGGAGCGAAGTAGTCGTTGGAGCCCGGGACAAAAACGCCCGGAAACTTCAGCAGCGGCGCCAACGCACCCAGCAGGGGATCGATGGCACCAGGGTGGCTCAGGTTGTCGCCGGTGTTAACCACCAGATCCGGTTCAAGCTCCGCCAGGGACTTCAGCCACTCCGCCTTGGCCTGCTGCCCGGGGACAAAATGGATGTCGCTCAGATGCAGGATCCGGAACGGCTGCTGTCCTTCAGGGAGAATGGCCAGGGACTCCTCGCGGAGCACAAACTGGTTCTTCTCCCAGAGACCATAACCAAAGGCGGCAAGCCCGACGGCGGCACCCACCCCAGCGGTGCCGGCGACTCCGCGGCCCAGGGACCGGGCCCGGGCCGCGAACGCGGATGCATCAGCCATGTGGTTTAGTCGTCCCCGTCGTTTCCGTTGCCATTGCCGTTACCCTTCTCGGGCTCCGCCGGGGCGGGCGCTGGTGCCGGTGCGGGGGCCTGCGTTGCCGGCGCGGGAGCCTGCGTGGCGGGGGTGGGCGTCCGCGTGGGGGCGCCGGAAACCATGTTGCTGGGCGGCGGGGTGAACGGATTGGTTCCGTAGCCCGGCGCAATGTCGCGCATAAAGCTGGTGAACATGGGGCCGGCGATCATGTAACCATCAACGGACTCGTAGAAGTTTCCGTTGATCGTCAGGTTCCGGCCTGGCCGGCTCTGGTTCCCCAGCGGATCACCGAACCAGGCGGCGGTCGCCAGACCCGTGGTGTAGCCGACGACCCAGGTGGAACCGTTGGAGTCATTGGTGCCCGTCTTGGCCGCGATCGGGAAGCTGGTCCGCGTGGACAGACGGGGCTGGATCAGGGAGCCCGAACCCGAATTCATGACTTCCTGCATGCCATAGGCCACACCCCGGGCAACCTCAGGCTTGACTGCGTCCACGCAGTTGCTGGACTGGGCCGGCAGTTGTGCGCCGGTGGGATCCGTGACGGAGGTGATGGCGATGGGCTCGCAGTAGCGGCCGTCATTGGCGAACGCAGCGAAGGCAGCAGCCATGGTGAGCGGGGCAGTCTGCGTTGAACCGATGAGGTTACCCAGCGTGGTCATTGGGACCTTCGGATTGGGATCGCCCCCCTTCGGGTTGCCACCGTGGATGCCTACCGCATCCACGATCTTCTGGATGCCGCAGAGGTCCACTTGGGCGGCGGACGCGAAGGTGGCGGTGTTGATGGAGTTCTTGAAACCGAAGAGGACGTCCATGTTCCGGTAGAACTGCGGCTCGGCGTTCTGGAGGTCAAAGCTCCCCGGGACGTTGGCATCGTAGAAACCATCCACCGGAGTGGGGCAGGTGTTGCGCCACCGGAAGTTTTGCGGATACTTGCGTACCGCAGCATTGACCGTGGTGTTCATCGATTTGCCCTCGTTCAGCCACTGGGCGAACGTGAAGGGCTTCATGGTTGAGCCGGGCTGGAAGCCACCCAGGCCGTTGAGGTCGTTGCCGTCCTTGTCCTGCTGGTCCACGTTGAAGTTCTGCGTCTGGTGGAACTTGCCGTCCGCCGGCAACGGAGTGGTGTTCTGGGCCATGGTGACGATCTTGCCGGTGTTGGGCTGCACGGAAACCATGGAGGCGCCCCACATATCCGGGTTTGCCCCGGCAGCGGAGTCGGCCTGGACCTGGGCAGTGTTCTGTGCCACCGGATCCAGCGTGGTGGTAATGGTGAGGCCGCCACGGAAAACGGCATTCTGACGGTCCTCGGGGGTGGCACCGTAGGCCGGATTGTTCAGCAGCAGGTGGAGGACGTAGTCGCAGAAGTACGGCGCCATGGACGCGTAGGAACAACCCTGACGGGTGGGAGTGACGTTGGTTTCCACCGGAGTCGCCACGGCGGCGTCGTGCTCTTCCTGGGTGATCTTCTTCTGGTTGAGCATAAGGCCCAGCACCAGGTCACGGCGCTGCTTGGAGGCCTCCGGGTGTGCAATGGGGTCGAACGCGGATGGGCTGTTAACCAGGCCGGCAAGCAATGCCGCCTGGGGAAGCGTCAGGTCCTTGGCCGAGGTGCTGAAGAACAGCCTGGACGCAGCCTCGATGCCATACGCGTTGGTGTTGAAGAAGACGATATTCAGGTAGCCCTCAAGGATCTGGTCCTTGGTGAACTCCTTCTCCAACGCGATGGCAAGCTTCATCTCACGGAGCTTGTCTCCCACACCCTTGTTAACGCCGTTGAGGATGATGTCCTCGTCCTTGCCTTCAGCGGCAAGCTTGGAGTTGAGGACGTTGTTGACGTACTGCTGCGTGATGGTGGACGCGCCCTGCCGGTTGCCTTGGGCGGTAGCTACTACAGCACGGAGGATACCCGTGGTATCAACGCCGCCGTGCTCGTAGAAGCGGCTGTCCTCCACCGCGATGACGGCTTCGGTCATAAAGGGCGAAATCTGGTCCAGGCCAACCCGGGTCCGGTTTTCCTCAAACAACGTGGCAATAACGCTGCCGTCCGCCGCCAGAACCTTGGTGGACTGGCTGGGTGGCTGCACCTGCAGCTCCGCCGGGAGGGCGTCAAAGAATTCGATGGAACTGCTGGCGGCCGTGCCGCTCACAGCAGCGGCGGGAACCAGAAGGCCCGCCACGAGGACACCACAAATGGCACTTACGCCCAGGAAGCCGAGTAACTTTCCCAGGGTAGTAGCAGTGTCGAAAAGTGGGTTCTTGCGAGTCACCATGTTTTCCACTTTACCGGCAAGGGCTAGGCTTTAGCTCATGACCAAATGGGAGTACGCGACAATTCCGCTCATTATTCACGCCACCAAGCAGATCCTTGACCAATGGGGCGAGGACGGCTGGGAGCTCGTCCAGGTGGTCGCAGGACCTGACGGCAATGGCCTTGTTGCCTACCTTAAGAGGGAGAAGCAGTAGCAATGACTACCCCTTCCGAAACCACTGCCGGCGCGGCTGCGGCCCCCGTTTCCGCCGTCGAACAGCGCCTTGCGGAGCTGGGACTGGAGCTGCCTGAGGTTGCAGCCCCGGTAGCCGCCTACGTTCCCGCGATCATCTCCGGAAACCACGTTTACACCTCCGGACAGCTGCCTTTTATTAACGGCAAACTCCAAGGAACCGGCAAAGTCTCCGCCGGAACCGAAGGTACCTCTGATGAGGCCACCATCTCTCCCGAGGACGCCAAGCGCTACGCCGCTGTTTGCGCCGTAAACGCCCTGGCAGCAGTCAAGAGCGTCATCGGTGACCTCGACCGGATTACCCGGGTGGTCAAAGTCGTTGGCTTCGTTGCCTCCGATCCCTCCTTCACCGGCCAGCCCGGCGTGATCAACGGCGCCTCCGAACTCCTGGGCCAGGTCCTGGGCGACGCCGGCCAGCACGCCCGCTCCGCCGTTGGCGTTGCCGTTTTGCCCCTCGACTCCCCGGTGGAAGTCGAACTGATTGCCGAATTCAGCTAGGACCGTTTTCCCTTGCCTCAGCTAGCCAGACGATTGTTTGTTCTACCCGACGAGCTTGTTGGCTCGGCGCAAAGCTGGCTGGAGCACGGCGAACGTACCGCCCGCGCGGCGCGCTTTGCCTCCTCGGTGGTGCTGCTCCGCGATTCGCCCAACGGCCTGGAAACCTGGCTGACCTACCGGCCAGGTTCCTCGCCGCTGGGCGTTGTGGCGTTCCCGGGCGGTTCCCTGGAACCAACGGACGACGACGCAATCGGCTGGCTGGGCCCCTCACCCCAGCAGTGGGCCGAGCTGATGGGAACAGACGACGTCGGGCTGGCGCGCCGCCACGTGGTGGGAGCCATCCGCGAACTCTTTGAGGAAACAGGCGTCCTTTTGGCGGGCACCGACCTTTCCACCACCGTGGAATCAACCTTCACGCCGGAATGGATGCGGGTCCGGACCGCCGTGGCCGAACAGGAGAAATCCTTCACGGAACTCCTGGCCAAGCGCGGCCTTTCCGTGCGGACTGATCTCCTGAAGCCCCTGGTCAACTGGCTCAGCCCGGACTTCGCGCACCGCCGCTTCAACACCCGCTACTTTGCCGCCACGGTCCCCATGAACCAGCAGCCTACGCTTCTGGACGAGAAGGGAGTCTGGGCGCGGTGGGTCAGTCCGGCCGCTGTTATGGCCACCCGGGACACCACCGCCCTGGGTGACGAGGTGGGCCAGCCCAACACCGTGGGCCGGAAACTCGGGGAGCTCCTGGTCCCCGGCTCCGAAATCATGCTGGAAAAGATGGCGAACGCGAACGGCTGCATCGCGTACCTCAGCTACAAGCGCAAAGCCCACGTCTACCAGCCACGCCTGGTGGAGGAAAACGGCCAGTTGATGCTCGAGGTCGAAGCTGCCAAAACCGTCGCCGGAGAGCCACAGCGCGAACGCTAGGGACCCGGTGGTCGAGCTTGTCGAGACCTGGGACCCTGCAACCGCGGTGGTCGAGCTTGTCGAGACCCGGCAGCCCCGGTGGTCGAGCTTGTCGAGACCTGCCGCCTCGATTGTGAACTGCGGCTTACCGATAGCGCCGGCAGATCGTTGTAACGACCGCTGATGAGGGCGTCCCGTTTGGCGCGACCCCATCCTTGCACCTGTTTCTCCCGCGCAAAGGCCTGATCAACGCGCGAAAACTCTTCGAACCAAACTAGTTTCACTGGCCTGCGACGACGCGTATAGGCTGCGCCTTCGCCCGTTTGATGCTGCGCTAAACGCATCTCCAAATTTTTCGTGCTGCCTACGTAGTAGGAGCCGTCAGAGCAGCTGAGCATGTAGGCAAATGGCATCTGCCAATTCTGCGTAGACGTTCCCGAATGAAGGAAGGTATCGGGTCGTCTATGTGGATAACCCGGAGTCTCGACAGACTCCACTACCACTGCAGGTCTCGACAAGCTCGACCACCGGGTATGAGTAAGGCCGGCACCGTTCAACGGTGCCGGCCTTACTTGGGTCTCGACAGGCTCGAACACCGGGGTCTCGACAGGCTCGACCACCGGGGTCTCGACAGGCTCGACCACCGGGGTCTCGACGGGCTCGACCGCCGGGAGGGTGGTCTAGCGGGAGCGCTGGCGGAGGCGCTGCATGTCCAGGATGACCACGGCGCGGGCTTCGAGGCGGAGCCAGCCGCGCTGGACGAACTCTGCCAAGGCCTTGTTCACGGTCTCGCGGGATGCGCCAACCAGCTGGGCCAGTTCTTCCTGCGTGAGCTCGTGCGCCACGAGGACGCCGTCCGTGGCGGGCCGGCCGAAGCGGTCCGCGAGGTCCAGCAGCGCCTTGGCCACACGACCGGGGACGTCGGAGAAGACGAGGTCGGACAGGGAGTCGTTGGTGCGGCGGAGCCGGCGGGCCAGTGCCTGCAGCAGCTGCGCGGACACCTCGGGACGGGTGCGCAGCAGGGTGTTGAGGCTGTCATTGCGCAGGCCCGCGAGGCGGGTCTCCGAAACGGCCGTGGCGGTGGCGGTGCGGGGGCTGGGATCGAACAGTGCCATCTCGCCGAAGAGTTCACCCGGGCCGAGGATGGCCAGCAGGGACTCGCGGCCATCGGGGGACGTGCGGCCCAGCTTTACCTTGCCGGAGACGATGAAATACAGCTGGTCGCCCTGGTCTCCTTCACGGAATACCGATGCACCGCGCGACAGGTCCACTTCAGTCAGCTCATCTGTCAGCAGACGGAAAGCCTCGTCGTCGAGCGTGGCGAAAAGGGGCGCTCGGCGCAGTACCTCGATGTCCATGAAATCTCCTGAATTTATAAGTCGGCTGTGACGCTTTTGCCATTGTTTCAGAATTTTCAACAGTCTGTGACGTACTTGGCACGCGAAACGCCCGGACGGGGCGGGTTTGGCACTGCTTTTGGCGCTGGCTCCCAGCCCCAAACATTAGAATTGGTGCTTGACCCCTTTGTGAGGAGCCTTAGTGTTTGGCCTGACCCTTCTGGACTTGGCGTTAATCCTGGCCCTGATTTCCTACCTGTTTTACGGCCTGCGCAACGGATTCCTCGTCACAGTCGGTGGCATTGCCGGATTCGCGGCAGGTGCCGTGGCTGCGTTCCTGGCCATCCCCCTGGTCAGCCAGCTGGTCCCGGACAGTAACTGGCGCCTGACCGCGATCGTTGCAGCCGCCGTCGTACTGGTAGTAATGGGCCACGGCCTGGGCACCATGATTGGGCGCAAAATCCGCGGTGCCGTGCGGATCCAGCCCCTCCGCGCGATCGACCGCCTGGTGGGCGGCGTGGTGAACGTGGTGGTTTCCGCGCTGGTGATGTCCATGCTGGCATTCAGCGTCAGTACCCTGGGTGTGCCGTTCCTGTCCCAGGAGCTGGCGCAATCCAAGGTGATCCGGTTCATCGACGGCGCCACTCCCACCCCCGTCAAGGCCACCATGGCGCAGCTCCGTTCAGCCGTGATCGGGGACGGTATTCCCACCCTCATGGGCATCGGCCAGGGCCAGCCTGCGGTGATTCCGGATGCCCGCACCGACACCCCCGAACTCAATGCAGCAGCACGTTCTGTCCTCAAGATCACAGGAACAGCCTTCCAATGCGGGCAGAACCAGACAGGCACCGGCTTTGTGGTGGCTGACGGGAAAGTAGTCACGAACGCGCATGTTGTGGCGGGCGTGTCGCAGCCCGTGGTGGAGATTCCGGGGGCGGGTGCGCTGCCGGGATCGGTGGTGTACTTCGACACCGTGAACGACCTCGCTGTGCTCTCTGTGAGCGGTTTGCCGGCGGATCCGCTGCTCCTGGGCGATGACCTGCCTGCCGGATCCACCGCAGCGTTCTCCGGCTACCCGCACGGTGGCCCCTTCCAGGCGCAGCCGGCCAGCGTCCAGGACATCGCCACAGTCCTGGTCCCCGATATCTACGGCAACAACGCCGCACCCCAAGAGGTTTACAGGCTCGCCGGCAACGTGCAGCCCGGCAACTCCGGTGGCCCGCTGCTGGCCATGGACGGTTCTGTAGTTGGCGTGGTGTTTGCCAAGGCCACGTCCGATACCGAGATGGGCTTCGCTATCACCATGGCTGACCTGGCGCCGCTGGCCGCGCAGGCGCCGTCCCTGAACGCCGCCGTAGCCCCGGGACCCTGCATCCAGAAGTAGTGCGCCCGCCCCGTGGGGCAGATGAAATTTTCTTCATCCCCGTTTCATGATGGCCTCATGTAGGCCTGCAACGATGAATGCATGCAAATGATGCGACGCATTCTCCTCCTGGCGGCGGTGCTCCTGGTTCCGGTGCTGCTGGCGCTGGCCGGCTCCCTGCTGGCGGCTCCGGCCGGGCCCGCACAGGTTGACTCCCGCCCGGTGGAGATGGGCGCCGGGCCGGACGGAAATCCGGCACCCGCCATGGAACCCACGACGGCGTCCGCCCCACCGCCCGATCCTGCACCGGTTCCCGCGCCAAAGCCCGAACCCGCAGCACCGGCACCACCGGCTCCGGCACCACCTGCTCCCGCGCCGCCCGCGCCAGCGCCGGCCCCGCCCGCACCTGCACCTCCGGCACCTGCGCCAGTGCAGCCCGCGCCGGCCCCGCCGGTTGTGATCGACGACGATGATGCCGACGACGATGGGGGAGACGACTGATGAAGCCATCAATCACCGGAGCCCGGAACGCGGCCCCGGACACCCAAACAGCGCCGCTGCCTGTATTGGCTATGCCGGCGGACGGCGAGCAGTCCGAGCAAACCCGGGAACCAGCCGGTGAGTCCGTGACGGCGCCGGTCCCTGCCCCTCCGTCCCGCAATCCCAGGAGCCATTGCAACAACGAGCGCCTTGGTTCGAGGATTCCTGCCCGCTGGCGGATTGCCGCGTGGATCCTGCTGACCACCGCGTTGACGCTGCTGGCAGTGATGCTGACCATGCGTTCGCTGCTCCTGAACGGTGCCACGAACCAGGCGCACCAGGACCTCAGCCAGGAACTTGAGGAGTTCAGGGCCTTTGCCAAGGAAGGCGTGGACCCCACCACGGCGCAGGCTTTTACGTCCATCGAAAAAATGCTGGGGGTCTACCTCAGCCGCCAGTCCGCTGCCAGGGGCGAAGTCATCCTCGGCAGCGTTGGCCCGCGGGTGATGTACACGCCCACCGGTGCCCTGGGCACCCATGCGGTTGGCCACGAATTGCCGCTGGACAACGCGCTGATGGAGCACATCCGCACCAGCGGCGACGTGTCCGGCATTGTGGACACCAGCGCGGGCGAGATGCATTGGGTGCGCCTGGCCGTGCAGTCCGGCGACGACACCGGGTACCTGATTGTGGGGGACTACATGGCGCCGCGTGAGGCCCAGGTGGCAGACACCGTCCTGACAATCTTCTTCGTCTCGCTGGGTGGCCTGTTGGTCACCGCGGGCATGGCCTGGCTGGTGGCCGGGCAGATCCTGCAACCGGTCCGCGCTGTGCGGGAGGTGGCAGAGGACATCTCCGAATCGGACCTCACGTCACGGGTTCCTGTCCGCGGCAATGACGATATCTCCGCCCTGGCCGTCACCTTCAACACCATGCTGGACCGGCTGGAAACGGCCTACCGCACCCAGCGGGCGTTCGTCGATGACGCCTCCCACGAACTCCGCACGCCCATCACCGTGATCAGGGGCCACCTGGAACTGATGGAGGACAACGCCGTCGACCGTCAACGCACGCTGGCCCTGGTGGACGACGAACTGGCGCGGATGGGCAGGATCGTTTCTGACCTGTTGCTGCTGGCCAAGGTGGAACGGCCCGGATTCAGCCAACCCAAACCCACAGACGCCGCCGGCATGCTCCTGGACATTGAAGCCAAGGCGCAGGTGCTCGGCGCGAGGGGCTGGCCCATCCTTGAGATCGCCGAGGGCACCATCACGGTGGATGCCCAGCGGATCACGCAGGCCGTACTGCAACTGGCCACCAACGCGTGCCAGTACTCGCCCGAGGGCAGCGTGGTGAGCCTCGGATCACGGTTCGACGGCGAGGGCGCGGCACGCGAATTCACCGTCTGGGTCTCAGACGAAGGCAGGGGAGTGGACGAGGAAGAGGCAGCCCGGATCTTCGGGCGCTTCCACCGCGGCAGCGCCGCCCATGAGTCGGACCGGGTGCGCCCCGGAGCGGGGCTGGGGCTGGCGATAGTCCGCAGCATCGCCGAGGCACACCACGGTGCAGCCTGGGTCAGGAGCAGCCCCGGCAAGGGCGCCACGTTCGGCATCAGTGTTCCGGCGCCTGATCAGGGAATTCCCGACGGCGGGGAGTCCCGCGGGAGCCACACCACAACCCCCACAGCAGCTGACCGAACGAAGGAGCAGGCCGGATGAGCCGGATACTTATTGCCGAAGATGACAGGCGCATCGCGGACTTCGTCGAAAAAGGCCTCCGGGCCGGCGGCTACTCCTGCGTGGTGGTGGACGATGGCGCAAGCGCCCTCCTGCTGGCCCGCTCCGGCGAGTTCGACATGCTCATCCTGGACATCGGGCTCCCTACCCTCAGCGGCTTCGAAGTGCTCGAACGGCTCCGGGGCGAAGGATCCAAGACCCCGGTGATTGTGCTGACCGCCAGTGACTCCGTGGCAGATACCGTTTACGGCCTGGAAAGCGGCGCCAACGATTACATGACCAAACCGTTCCAGTTCGCTGAGCTGCTGGCCCGGATCCGCCTGCGCCTCAACGACGAAGCCGATCCGGCCCCCGTCCTGACACTCAGCCACGGGGACCTGACCCTGGACCTGCGGAGCCGGCGGGTGCGCCGCGGCGACACCGTCGCGGACCTTACCGCCCGCGAGTTCTCCCTGCTGGAGGTCTTCCTCCGGCACCCCCGGCAGGTGCTCAGCCGGGAACAGCTGATCTCGCACGCCTGGGACATGGACTTTGATCCGGCGTCGAACGTGGTGGACGTTTACGTCCGCGCGCTCCGGGCCAAGATCGGCGCCGAACGCCTGGAAACGGTGCGCGGCGCGGGATACCGGTTGCAATGAGCGAGACCTACTACCGTGCCGCGCCGCCCCGGCAGGTCCTTCCGGAACCTGACCCGCAGCTGAGGTTCCTGGGGATCCTCAGCCCGGCAGCCGCCGTCGCGCTCCTGGTGGCCCTGGCCATGATGGCGGGGCTGGCCGTCAACGCCGCCAACAACTGGGGGCTGGGCAGCAGCGCGGCACTGACGCTGTGCATTTTCATTGCCGCGGTATGGCTGTGGGTGTTCTCCAAAGTGGAGGATACCTACGTGGCCCTGGGTGCCGCCGTCGCACTGGTGATCACCGGGACGCTGCCCACGGAGAGCCTCTTCGCCGCCCTGGGCGAGGACACCATCTGGCTGCTGATGGCGGCGTTTGTGATCGCCAGCGCCGTGGCCTCCACCGGACTCGCGGCGCGGGGAGCGGCGTTTGTGCTCACCGGAGCCAGGTCCGCGCGGCAACTGGCGCACCTGGCCTGCCTGGGCCTGGTGGTGACGGCGTTCGCCATCCCGGCAACCTCGGGCCGGGCCGCGCTGGTCCTGCCGATTTTCCTGTCCCTCCGCAACGCCCTGAAGGACAGGCCGGCAGTGGTGAAGATGCTGGCCGTCCTCTTTCCCACGGTCATCCTGCTCTCCGCCGTGAGCTCCTTCCTCGGCGCCGGGGCGCACCTGATCACCAGCCAGGTCCTGGAATCAGCTGGCTATGCCGGCTTCGATTTCGCCTCGTGGCTGCTGCTGGGGCTGCCGCTGGCGCTGGTGGCCTCCTTCCTGGCCACTGAACTGGTGGTCCGGTTGTTCACCTCCACCGAAGACAGGACCCGTCCGCTCCGGGTATGCCTGGACACCCTGCAGCAGGGCAGCCCCACGCCGGTGACGGGGCCGCTTGGCCTGGATGAGCAGCGCTCGCTGTTGCTCCTGGGGGCCGTGGTCACCCTGTGGTGCACCGAGCCCATCCACGGCCTGGACCCCGCGGTGGTGGCGCTGATTGGCGCGCTGGTGGTTTCCTCGCCGTCGTACGGTTCGGTCCGCCTGGGCGCTGCGCTGAAGAAGGTGCCCTGGTCCATGCTGCTGTTCATGGCAGCCACCCTGGCGCTGGGGTCCAGCCTGGTCACCTCAGGCGCGGCGGACTGGCTGGCGCAGTCGCTGCTGGGACCCGTGGAATTCCTGGGTGGCGCGAAACCCTACGTCTTCATGGTGGCCGTGGTGCTCATTTCCACCGCCGCGCACCTGGTGATCCAGTCCCGCTCGGCACGGTCCGCCGTCCTCATCCCCATTGTGGTGGCGTCCGCCGCACCCATGGGCGTGGATCCCATGGCGGCCGCCTTCGCCTCCACTGCGGCGGCCGGCTTCTGCCACACGCTCACCAGCTCCGCCAAACCCGTGGCGATCTTCGCCTCCACGGATGGCACGGCCAATTACGAGCCTGCCGACCTGCTCCGCCTTTCCGCCTGGCTGGCGCCCCTGAGTGCCGCCGTCGTCCTGTTGTTCAGTTTTGTGGTGTGGCCCGTCCTGGGCCTGCCGCTGTTCCCCTCCCGCTGATGCGGGATTACGAAGAAGGTGCCCCATGGTGATGTCCATTCCCCAACGGATCCTCGTTGCCCCCTCCGGCTTCAAAGAGAGCCTGGACGCCGCGGAAGTGGCCGCCGCGATCTCCGCCGGCATCCGCCGCGTGATCCCCGGCGTCCGGATACACGCTGTCCCCATGGCCGACGGCGGTGAAGGCACGGCGAAGGCGCTGGCCGGCGCCACCGGCGGCCGGATCATCCCCGTCAGGGTCACAGGGTCCGTCGGACAGCCCGTGGACTCACACTTCGCGGTGCTGGGCCGCGTTGGCCGGCCCACCGCCGTCGTGGAAATGGCCGCAGCGGCAGGCCTCCGGCTGGTGCCGGCGGACCTCCGCAACCCGGGGCTCACCACCACCCGCGGCGTGGGCGAGCTGATCCTCGCCGCACTGGACCAGGGGGTGGAAAGGATTGTGGTGGGCTGCGGGGATTCCGGAACGTCCGACGGCGGTGCGGGCGCCCTGCGTGCCCTGGGCGCCCGGATCACGGGTACTGACGGCCAGGACCTGCCGGAGGGCGGTGCCGCGCTGGCCGACGCTGCCGGCATTGACCTCAGCGGACTGGACCCGCGGCTGTCCGGTTGCAGCATTGAGCTGGCCGTAAACCCCTACAACGTGCTGTGCGGCAGCCAGGGCGTGGCCCGCGTGTTTGGGCCGCAGAAGGGCGCCACCCCGGAACAGGTGGAGGTACTCTCCAACGGGCTTGACCGGTGGGCCGCGCTGCTGGCGGAGGCCACAGGACTTTCCGAGGAGTCCCTGCGGACCGGAACGGGCACCGGTGCGTCCGGCGGACTCGGTGCGGGGCTGGCAGCAATCGGTGCCCGGCTGGTTCCCCGCTTTGAGCTGCTGCTGGATTCGGGCCTTGCGGGAATTGACCTGGACAACGCCATTGGTGCGGCGGACCTGGTGGTCACGGCCGAAGGCGCCATCGACTTCCAGACCCCGCGTGGCAAGGTTCCCGCCGAAGTGGCCCGAAGGTCCCAGGCCGCCGGTGTTCCGGTCCTGGCCTTCGCCGGCTCCATCGGCAAGGACGCAGCGGACGTGCACGCGGCCGGGATCGACGCCATTGCGGGCATCATCCCCATCCCCATGGACCTGGACCGGGCCGTGGCCGAGGGCGCCACGCTGCTGCGTGAAGCCACCGAGCGGACGTTCCGCGTGCTGCTGCTGGGCTCCGCGATCTCGTCCCGGCTGGGCGCTGCGGCTTAGCTGTTTGCTGCTGCCGCGGAGCTACCGCGGGGCTACCGCCGTGTGGCGAGGAAATCGATGGCCAGCTTGTAACCCTGGACTCCGGCGCCCACGATCACCGCTGTGCACACAGGGGAGAGGTAGGAGTGGTGGCGGAATTCCTCGCGCTGGTGCACGTTGGTGATGTGGACCTCGACGGCGGGAAGATCCACGGCTGCCAGGGCGTCACGCAGTGCCACCGACGTGTGCGTGTAGGCACCAGCGTTGATGACGATGCCCATGGCCGTGCCGCGCGCCGCGTGGATGGCGTCAAGGAGGTCGCCCTCATGGTTGGACTGGACACAGTCAACCGTGAGCCCGTGCGCGGAGGCGGCCTGGATGGCGAGCTGCTCGACGTCGGCCAGCGTGGACGTGCCGTACTTTTCCGGTTCCCGGGTGCCCAGCAGGTTCAGGTTGGGTCCGTTGATGACCAGGATGGTGCGGCCGGCGTCGGCGGCGGAAGGCGTGTCAGTCATGCCTGCAATCTATCGTGTTGCGGGCCCAGGAACGCGTTTCTTACGCGGAAACGGACGACGACGCCAGCCGGGCGATCCGCAGTTTCCCGGCCCGATCGCCCAGGATCCGCTGGGCCTCGGGGCTCAGGCCGTCATCGCTGATGACCTCGTCTGCGTCTTCCAGGTCCGCGATGCTGCTCATGCCCAGGGTGCCCCACTTGCTGTGGTCCGCGAGCACCACCACCTTGCGGGCAGTGGCCACGAACGCCCTGTTGGTTTCCGCCTCCAGGATGTTGGGGGTGGTAAATCCGGCGGCCTCGTCCATGCCGTGGACGCCCAGGAACAGCAGGTCCAGGTGCAGCTGCTTCAGCGCCGCGGTCGCGATCGGACCCACCAGCGCGTCCGACGGTGTGCGCTCGCCGCCGGTCAGGATCACCGTGGAGGAGAACCGGGCCGCGCCGGCGGATGAACCGCGGTGGAACAGATCGGCAATCCGGATGGAATTGGTCACCACGGTGATCCGGGGGCCGTGGACCAGCTGTTCTGCCAGCGCCCATGTGGTGGTGCCGGCACTGAGGCCAACGGCCATGCCTTCCTGCACCATCCCCGCAGCTTCTACGGCGATGGCCCGTTTTTCCGCCGTCAACTGCGTGGATTTCAATTCGAAGCCGGGCTCGTGGGTGCTGGCCGCGCCGGGAAGCTTGGCACCGCCGTGGATGCGTTCCACCTGTCCGGACTCTTCCAGCAGCTCAATATCGCGGCGGATCGTCATCAGGGAAACGCCCAGTTGCTGCGCGAGATCCGAGACACGGACCACACGTTCCCGCTGGACGGCGTCCACAATCACCTGGTGGCGTGCGGCAGGGAGCATGGGGACGGTTCCTTTGGTCGGTCAGGCAGGACTGACCCCAGCATACGGCGGCGGCGCCTCCCGCTGGGTGGGAAGCGCCGCCGCCGTACTTTTTACTGCCTGCCGTTACTTCCTCAGTGACGTGGCGATCTGCTGCATCACGGTGTTGTCCGAGAGCGTGGTGGCGTCCCCGACTTCGCGGCCTTCGGCGACGTCCTTGAGCAGGCGGCGCATGATCTTGCCGGAGCGGGTCTTGGGCAGTTCCGGGACCACCAGGATGTTCTTGGGCTTGGCGATCGGCCCGATTTCCTTGCCCACGTGGTTGCGCAGTTCCTGGACGATCTCGTCGCCGGAATCCACCACGTCGCCGCGGAGGATCACGAAGGCCACCACGGCCTGGCCGGTGGTCTCGTCCGCGGCACCCACGACGGCGGCCTCCGCCACCGCGGGGTGGCTCACCAGCGCCGACTCGATCTCCGTGGTGGAGAGCCGGTGCCCGGACACGTTCATCACGTCATCCACGCGGCCCAGGAGCCAGATGTCGCCGTCTTCGTCCTTCTTGGCGCCGTCGCCGGCGAAGTACATGGTCTCGAACCGGGACCAGTAGGTGTCCTTGAAACGCTCGGGATCGCCCCAGATGCCGCGGAGCATGGAGGGCCACGGCTCGCGGATCACCAGGAAGCCGCCGTGACCGTCAGGTACGGACTGGCCCATTTCATCCACCACGTCCACCGCGATGCCGGGCAGCGGAACCTGCGCGGAGCCGGGCTTGGTGGCGGTCACGCCGGGCAGCGGCGCGATCATCTGCGCACCGGTTTCGGTCTGCCACCAGGTATCCACGATGGGCGTCCTGTTGCCGCCAATCACGTCCCGGTACCACATCCAGGCCTCGGGGTTGATGGATTCGCCCACCGAACCGAGCAGGCGCAGCGAGGAGAGATCGTACTTGTCCGGGATCTCGCGTCCCCACTTCATAAACGTCCGGATGGCCGTGGGCGCCGTGTAGAGGATGGAGACCTTGTACTTCTCCACGATCTCCCACCAGCGTCCCTGGTGCGGGGAATCGGGGGTGCCTTCGTACATCACCTGCGTGGCGCCGTTGATCAGCGGCGCGTAGGCCACGTACGTGTGCCCGGTGACCCATCCGACGTCGGCGGTGCACCAGTACACATCCGTTTCCGGGTGGAGGTCGAACACTGCCCGGTGCGTGTACGCGCCCTGGGTGAGGTAGCCGCCGGTGGTGTGCAGGATGCCCTTGGGCTTTCCCGTGGTGCCGGAGGTGTAGAGGATGAACAGCGGGTGCTCGGAGTCATGCCCGACGGCGGTGTGTTCCGTTGACGCGGCGCCAACAGTTTCGTCCCACCACAGATCGCGGTCCGTGTGCCAGTCCACGTCCTGGCCGTTGCGCTTGACCACAATGACGTTCTGCACGGTGTGGCCGTCCCGGGCGAGGGCGTCATCCACGGCCGGCTTCAGGGCGCTGGGCTTGCCGCGGCGGTACGTTCCGTCAGCGGTGACCACCAGTTTGGCTTCGGCGTCCTCGATCCGGGAACGCAGCGCATCCGCCGAGAAACCGCCGAACACCACCGAGTGCACGGCGCCGATCCGGGCGCACGCCAGCAGGGTGATCACGGCTTCGGGGATCATGGGCAGGTAGACGGCCACGCGGTCTCCCTTGGCCACACCCAGGGACTCAAACGCGTTGGCAGCCTTCTTGACCTCTTCGGTGAGCTGCGCGTACGTGTACTGGCGGGTATCCCCGGGCTCGCCTTCGAAGTAGATGGCCACCCGGTCTCCCAGGCCGTTTTCCACGTGGCGGTCCAGCGCGTTGTACGCGGCGTTGACCTCGCCGCCCACGAACCATTTGGCGAACGGCGGGTTGGTCCAGTCCAGGGTCTGGTCGAAGTCCTTGCTCCAGGTCAGCAGCTCACGGGCCTTCTTCGCCCAAAAAGCCGGACGGTCCGCCTCGGCCTCGGCGTAATCGTCCTCGGTGACGACTGCGGAAGCCTTGAATTCGGCGGACGGCTCGAACCGGCGGTGCTCATGGAGCAGGTTCTCGAAAGCGTCGCCCTGCTTTGCTCCGGTGTCGACGGCGGCACCGGGGGTGATGTCCTGGGACATTGTGAACCTCATCATTCGTCGTTCTTGGCACCCGGAATGCTGTCCGTTCCGGCCGCGGAGGCGTATGCCACCGGCACTTCGCTGGGCTGCGGCCGGACGCAGCATCCCGTAAGGAGCTGTTCCGCTGACAGACTATCGCGTACGCCACATCATGCTGTGCCGGGCATCACAGGCAGTGCCGATGAGCGGCGTTTATTAAGCGCTGAATGGCGCGCTGATCTCTGCTTCGTGCTGGGTATTTGCGGCCGGCCGGGGAGTGCGTCCAGCTAGTGATCGTCAGGGCCGTTGGCTAGGCTGAGATGGAATTGTGATTTTGTGGCACTGAATTTTGTGGCACTGCCGGCCATCGCCGGGAAGCCCGCACCCGCGGGCGCCACGCTAAGGAGAACCGAATGAACAAGCAAAGCCCGGCTGAGGCCGAAAGCCGCCAGGACAGCACCACCGGCTCCCCAACGGCAGGAGCCGCGGTACCCGGCGCTGCCACGTCCGGGACGTCCGGCGCGTCCGGCGCGTCCGCCACGTCCGGGACTCCGGCCACTGGGACCGCTGGCGCTGCCAACCAGGCCGTCCTTGGCCCCTTCACCGTCCGGGACCTCACGGTCTTCGGTGCAGGACTCATTCTGTTCATCGCCTCGCTGCTGCCACTGTTCGCTGGGACGTTTAACCTGTGGAACCTCGGCAGCCTGTTCTCCCTGGGCCTGGGGATCCTCCTGCCGCTGATTGTGGTGGCACTCTTTGTGGCCCGGCGGTTGTCCCCCCAGGCAAACCTGCGCATCGGTTCGCTCTCCATCGACCAGTTCGCCTCGGTCACGGCGTCCTACACCCTGGGCTTCTTTTTCCTGGCCGCCGCGGCATCCTTCGAGCCCACCCTGCTCCTTGGCCTGCTCGGCGCGCTTGTCCTGTTCGCGGCAACCGTCCTGGGCCGCTTCATCCCCTACTTCGCGGGCGACTTCCTGAACCGGGCTGAGGTTCCTGCCCACCTCGTTGCGCGCGATGCCGCAGCTCCGGTCCGCAAGCCCCGTGCCCCCAAGGCCGCCAAGGCTGCCACCACCACTGAAGGCTCCGGCCGCGCCGTGCCTGCGTCCCAGTCAGTCGCCAGCGGTGCTGCCGCCACCTGGAAGGCCGCCGCTGCCAAGACCGCCGCCGCCGTGGCCTCGGTTACCGGCAAGGGCGATGCAGAGAACAGCGGTTCAGCGAAGAAGGATCACGCCGGTGCAGGCAATGCAACGTCCGACGCCGGAACTGCGGCCGGTGCCGCGTCCACCGGCGCCTTTGTGGGCACCGCAGCCGGCACGCCCGCTGCCGCATCCGGCACAGCGTCCGGTACTGCAGCTTCCGCACCTGCTTCCGGTCAGGCTGCAGCAGCTGCTCCTGCCGCCGCCGGGGCACCCACGGCTGCCTCCGCCGTCGTACCTCCCCACACCGAAGATGCGCAGGCCGCTTCAGGTGCCTCCGGCGCAGCCCAGCACCAGGATGCTGCCGCCGGCAGTGACTCCGCCCTTCCCGCCACCACTGTTAATCCGCAGGTCCGGAAGCAGGAGCCAATCGGCGCCACAGTGGATCCCGCCCACCGTCCCGAGGAACAGCAGCCGGCCTACGAGGCCTTCTGGTTCGCCGTGGCACAGCCCCGGACGGCAGTGGACCCGCGTACGGGCGCGCCGGCCTTTGTGATCGAGCCGGGTGGCTGGGTGCTGGCGCTCGAGGACCGCGGCCACGAATTCCTGGTCCAGCACACTGACGGCCGGGTAGGAATCCTGCGCGACCTCAGCAATATCGAACGGGGCTAGCACCACCATGACCACCCCGGTGGAATCCCTGGGCGACCAGGACGGCCTGCCCGCAGATCCCGCGCCGCAGGAAGCAGCGGGCAAGCCGGTGCACGGAGAATCGTTGCTGGCCCTCAAACGGCGTGCCCGCCGGATCAACAGGGAACTGGCAATCGCCTACCCTTACGCACACGCGGAACTGGACTTCCGCAACGCGTTCGAGCTCCTGGTGGCCACCGTCCTGTCCGCCCAGACCACCGACGTCCTGATCAACAAGATCACGCCCCTGCTGTTCGCCAAGTACCCTGACGCGCGGCACCTTGCCGAAGCCGATCCGGCCGAGCTGGAAGAACTCCTCAAACCCACGGGCTTCTTCCGGGCTAAGTCCCGGAACCTGCTGGCCCTGGCCAACAAGGTGGTGGACGAGTTCGACGGCGAGGTCCCCGGCAGGCTCAAAGACCTGGTGACGCTTCCCGGCGTGGGCCGGAAAACCGCGAACGTGGTGCTGGGCAACGCCTTCGGCGTCCCCGGAATCACCGTGGACACCCACTTCGGCAGGCTCGCACGGCGGTTCGGGTGGACCACATCCGAGGACCCGGTCCGCATCGAATCCGACGTCGCGGCGCTGTTTGAACGCAAGGACTGGACCATGCTGTCCCACCGCGTGGTGTTCCACGGACGCCGGGTCTGCCACGCGAGGCGGCCCGCGTGCGGTGCCTGCCCGGTGGCCAACTGGTGCCCCAGCTTTGGGCTGGGCGAGACAGATCCCGTCAAAGCGGCCAAGCTGCGCAAGTACGAACTGGCGCCCGGCAACGAGGCGCTCCTGAACCAGCTCCTGACCGAAACGCACCGTGCCGCGGAAATCCGGATGGCCTCCCAGAAGCAGGCCTCGCAGCTCGCTGCACAGAAACTGGCCTCCCAGAAGTTGGCCTCACAGAAACAAAACAGTTGAGCGCCCGGGAAGACCTCCTTGCCCTGGTGGCGGCCCACGAATCAGGTGCCGGAGCCGCCGGCCATCCGCATCTTGATCCGGCCGCCGTCGACGCCACCCTGGCACGACGGGCTGCCGTGCTGGTCCTTTTCGGAGTCCTGGACGACGTCCCGGCCGAATCGGACAAGCCCTATGCCGCGGCAGACCTGGACCTGTTGCTCCTGGAACGCGCCCATACCCTGAACTCACACCCCGGCCAGGTGGCCTTCCCCGGCGGCGGGATCGACTCCGGGGGAGAAGCCGCAGTGGAAGCAGCCCTGCGCGAAGCCGAGGAGGAAACGGGACTGGACCCCTCCGGCGTCGAAATCCTCGGTGTGCTTCCGGAGCTCGGCCTGATCCGGAGCAATTTCCTGGTGCGCCCCGTACTGGCCTGGTGGGCGGCGCCCTCCCCGGTCCGGGTGGTGGACTACGGCGAATCGGCGCAGGTCTTCCGCATCCCGGTCCGGGACCTCCTGGACCCTGCCAACCGGGTTACCGCCACCATTACCGCGGGCGGGCAAACCCACAAGAGCCCTGCCTTCCTGGTCCGGGACGTGGTGGTGTGGGGCTTCACCGGGATGATCCTCAACGAGCTGTTCGAACAACTGGGCTGGGCCGTGCCGTGGGACCGGGACCGCGAGTACCCGATTCTTCTGTAAGGACGCCTACTTTTTGAGGGCGGTCTTGGGCGCCGGAACCGGGTTTTGCCCCACGGCCCGGTAAAACTCCACCTCCGCGCTGTGCGCCCGGGCTGATTCCATACTCTCCAGGGCGGCAGCATCGGACGCGTCCAGGGCATGGCTGCCGGCGGCCGCATTCAGTCTGGCCCGGGCCACCACGGCGTCGTGCTGTTCGCCCAGGAGGCGTTGCTGGATCACCGCCGGTTCAAGGATGGTTCCGGCCCTGTCCGGGAAGGCATCCGCCACTGCCTCCACTGCGTAGCGCAGTTTCTTCAGCGCCTTGCGCGTCTCATGGAGGGCTGTGAAGTGTGCGTCCTCGGGAGTTTCAGCCATGGTTGCTTCCAGACGCTTCCGGACCTTTTTCCAGCGGGACTCCAGAGCCGCCCGCGCCTTCTTGCGGCCCATATTTTCGACGGCACTGGAATCAAGCGCGGTCTGCAGTCCCTTGATCGCGAGCCGGTATTCGTCGAGCCCAGGGGCCTCCGAGGCCAGCAGTTTCGCCCGGGCTGCCGAGTGCGCGTCCAACGCTCCAATAAATCCCCGGAGGGCGGCGGGGCGCCGCCACGGTCTCCCGGTATCCATGGCAAGCTCCAGGCGCCGGGCCAAGACGTAGGCGTCACGGGATTCACCCAGCCCGCGGGCCAGGTTCTTGAGCTTTTTCAGGTCCTGCAGGGGAAGCGGCGGCAGGAATTTCCGGTACGCGCTGACGGCGGACCTGAACCGCCGCAGCGCCAGCCGGGCGCCATGGACTGCCTCGGGATCAGCACCGGCGGCGAGGCCCAGATGCCCGTCAAGTTCCGTCAGCTGAAGCCGCGCATAGTGCAGCAGCGCGGCCCCGGCGTCGGACTTCCGGCCCTTTCCGGCTGCCGTCTTGGCTTTGTCATGGCTCATGGCGCCAGTTTCCACCCGTCCGTGGCCTGCGGCAACCTATGCGGCCCGCCTACTTGGCGGCGTCGTACGAATCCACCACGGCCACACTCACCGGGAACTCCACCGGGATCCTGCCGAACAGCAGCTCCTTGGCGGAGTTGGCGGCGTCCTCAATGGCCGCAACACACGCCGGCACTGCCGCAACAGGTGCGTGCACCATCACTTCGTCATGCAGGAAGAACACCAGTTCCCCGGTGGCCGAGCCGCCGGCACCCAAGGCCCGCAGCCGCCGTCGTAATTCCGCCAGCCAGCACGACGCCCAATCCGCAGCCGATCCCTGCACCACAAAATTCCTGGTGAACCTACCCCTGGACCGGGCGATCGATTCCGCGCGCCGCTGCTCTTCCGCAGACGTCGAACGCTGGCTCCGGTACCAGGCTTCGGAGGGCGGCGGGGTGCTCCTGCCCAGCCGGGTGCTCACGGTCCGCCCGGCCTCTCCATCCCGGGCCGCCCGCTCCACATACTCGACGGCGCGTGGATAGGTCCGCGCCAGCTGCGGCATCAGGCGGCCGGATTCACCGGTAGTGGCACCATAGATCGCCCCGAGCAGGGCCACCTTTGCCTTGGCACGGTCGCCGCCAAAACCCTGCGCGGCGATGCCGGCATAAAGGTCCTTGTCCCGGGCCGCCTCCGCCATTTTGGTGTCCTGCGCAAGAGCGACCAGGACGCGCGGTTCCAGCTGCGCGGCGTCCGCAACAATCAGCTTGTGGCCGGGTTCAGCATGCACGGCGCCCCTGATCTGGCGCGGGATCTGCAGGGCTCCGCCGCCCCGCGAGGCCCACCTCCCGGACACCACGCCGCCCACCACGTATTCGGGCCTGAACCGGCCATCCGCCACCCACGCGTCAAGCCATGCCCAGCCGTTGGCGGTGTGCAGACGCGAGAGCTTCTTGTATTCCAGCAGCGGCGCGATGGCGGGATGGTCCGATTCCTTTAGCTCCCACTGCCTGGTGGATTTCACTTCAATGCCGTTGCGGTGCAGCGCACGGATCAGTTCCTGCGGCGAATCGGGGTTCAGCCGGGGAGAATCCAGCAGCCGCCGCAGCTCATTGCCCAGGGCCTCCAGCTTGGCGGGCCGGTGGCCGTTGGCAGGGCGGGGACCCAGGAAATCCTCCAGGATGCTGCCGTGGATTTCCTCACGCCACGGGACACCGGCATGCTGCATTTCCGCAGCGATCATGGCGGAGGCCGACTCCGCGGCGAGCAGGAGCTGGAGCCTGTGCCGCTGGTTTCCCTCCCGGGGGACCTCGGCGACTGCCTGCTGCTGGGCCTCGAACTCGTCCCGCAGATCCTTCAACCGGAGCCCCTGGCCGTTGGCCGGGCCTGTTGCGCTTCCCGGGCCGGCCGGGCCCGCGCCCAGGTGCTGCGGCGCGTCGAACAGCGAACCCTGGTTGGCGGGCGGGGGCGGCGGACGAAGCGCCCGCGGCGGCTCTGCAAGGCCCTCCTCTGCCGGAAGCCTGTCACTGGACTGCGCATAATCCGTGTGGAGCGTGAATTCGGAGAACGCCAGGATGTTCCCGCACAGCGTCAGGTCATGGCAGCGTTCCAGCTCGACGCCGGCAGCCAGGAACCGCGGATACCAGTCCTGCGTGCGGTGCCAGACCCAGCGCGGCCGGGTGCTGCTTCCGGCATTTTCCAGGCCGCGGACGACGGCGGGAAGTTCTGCGGCGCGCACAACCCTGGGTTCGGGGCGGTCGGGGTGGGGATCGCCGTCGGCTGTCAGTGCCTGCAGCGCCGCCCCGTCAGGGTGGGAGGCGAGGAGCAGGTACATATATCAATTCTGCCCGTTCCTGAGGTGGTCTCCGTACCGCTGGTTTCCGTATGTGGACAGGTGGCTTCGCCCTCCACGGTTTTCCACATAGCGGGTTCGGTCCCTTACCTGCCAGGTTCCGGGCGGGCACAGTGGCTCCATGAACAGGCACCAACAGCCCACAGGATCACCGGCGCTTCCGGCAGCCCAGCCGCTCCGTCCCGCGGCCACCCTTCCGTCCGCCGTGCATCCACGTTCCGGCGGCCAGGTGGAGCGCATTGTTGTGGACCGCGACGAGCCGTGGCTGCCTGGGGAATCGGGCGAGATCCTGCTGGTTACTGCCTTCGATTTCCTGCGCAATGAAGTCGGCCGCATTGTGGCGGCCGCCGGCGGGCAGCTGCGCTGCGTGGATGACGCCGTCCAGGCGGCGCCCTACTGGGATTCCGCGGAGGCCGTCCTGGTGGGCAGCGACGTCCGCGAACTGCCGCCCCGCCGTCGGGCTCCCGCTGTCCTGGTGGGAACCAGCGGTGAAGGTGACGGACTGTGGCATCTGGCCGCGTCGCTCGGAGCCGAGCGTGTTGCGGTGCTCCCGGACGCAGCCGGCTGGCTGGCGGAGCATCTGGCACGTTCCAGGTCGCCGGAAGCAGGCGGGCTTGTGATTGGAGTGACGGGCGGCTGCGGCGGGGCCGGGGCCAGCACTGCGGCCATCTGGCTGGCCCAGGCAGCTGCCGGGCTGGGGGCAAGCGCCCTCCTGATAGACGGCGATCCCTGGGGTGGCGGGCTGGAACTGGCCCTGGCGGCTGAGGAATCGGCAGGCCTGCGCTGGCCGGACCTCGCGGAGGCCAGCGGCAGCATCGACTCCGAACAACTGAAGCAGTCGCTGCCCGTTGCCGGCGGCTTTTCATTCCTCTCCTGGCCGGGCAGCCGCGACAGGCCCGCCGTCATTCCCGGGGAAACACTGGCCGGCGTCCTGGATGCCGCCCGGCGCGGATTCGAGGTAGTGGTGGTGGATGTTGGGCGGGCCCCGGAGCAGTTCCAGCAGTTCGCCTGGGACTGCGACAGGATCCTGATCGTGATCCCGCCCCAACTCAAGGCAGCGGTGGCCGCGGCAAGACTGGTGCAGGAGCTTCCTCCGGTGGAGACGGGCATGCTGGTCCGGGGCCGGGCCAGGACCGCGCTCGACGCCGCCATGGTTTCCGAAGCTGTCAGGCTGCCCATTCACGGTTACATTCCGGAAGTCCGGGGCACAGCCGCGGCCACGGAAGCCGGCGGCCTGCTGGACCTCGGGAAGCGGCGGTCCGTGCGCCGTTTTGCGGTGGGCGTGCTGGACGCCGTGGACGATGTCCTGTACCCGGCGGACCTGGCATGAACGCACTGCCGGCGGGCCGGCGTCGACGCCTTGCGGGTCCGGTTGACGTCCGGAATGGTGAACGCCGGAGTGCTGACGCCGGTCAGGGCGAGCCAGGACGTATTGCTCCCGGCGCGGCATCCGCGCGGGTAGGCCCGGGGCTCATGGATGCCGGCCTGCTGGAAACAGTCCGCGAATCTGTAATGGCCGAGGCCGGGCCGGTGACGCCGTCGCGGGTTGCCGCAGCAGTGCAGGCAACGGGAAGGCTGTTGGGAACCGCCGGTTCCCTGGCAGTGGCTGAACGGCTCAGTGCCGAACTGAACGGGCTGGGACCGCTCCAGGAGCTGACCCGTGACACCGCGGTGACGGACATCTTCGTGAACGCGCCGGACTCCGTGTGGGTGGATCGCGGCGCCGGCCTGGAACGTACCGGGATCTCTTTCGCCGGTGAAGAACATGTGAGATCCCTTGCCGCCCGGTTGGTGGCGGCCGGCGGACGCCGGCTGGACGACGGTTCGCCGTGTGTGGATGTGCGCCTCGAAGCCGGTTACCGGGTCCACGCAGTGCTGCCGCCGATCTCCACGGTCGGCACGCTGCTGAGCATCCGGATCCGGCGTGAGCAGGTGTTTTCCCTCGATGAACTTCGGAACAGCGGGCTTTTCGGCAGCCTTATCCACGAAATTCTGGAGCGCATCATTTCGTGCCGCCTCAGTTTCCTCATCAGCGGAGCAACCGGGTCCGGCAAGACCACGCTGCTCTCGACGCTGCTGGGGCTGTGCCCGCCAGGAGAGCGGCTGGTGCTCATCGAGGACGCCGCGGAACTTAACCCTGTCCACCCGCACGTAGTGACCCTGGAGACCCGGCACGGGAACCTTGAAGGCGGCGGTGGCGTGGACCTTCCGGAACTCGTCCGGCAGGCGCTTCGCATGCGCCCGGACAGGCTGTTGGTGGGCGAATGGGGGCGCCGAAGTCCGTGATCTGCTGACCGCCATGAACACCGGGCATACCGGCGGAGGCGGCACCATCCACGCGAACACGGCCGTTGCGGTTCCAGCCCGGCTGACGGCCCTGGGCGCACTGGCCGGGCTGGACCAGCAGGCCGTACGGCTCCAGGCGGCCAGTGCCTTGGACGCAGTGATCCACGTTGACCGCACATCCAGCGGGAGGCGGCTCACCTGCATCGGGTGGGTCATGGACCGGGACGGCCAACTGGCCGTGGTGCCAGCCCTTGAAGTGGTGGATGGAAGCGTCCGCCAGGGCCCCGCCTGGGCGGATCTCGCAGCCCGCCTGGGGATGGCCCCCGAACTTCCGGAGCCCTGCTGATGGCGGTGCTGCTTTCGTTGTTGCTGACAGGCTCACTGGTACTGGCCGTGGTCCTGGCCATGGAGCCACGTCGTGGGGCAGTGAGGCGCCTGCGGACGCTCCTGGGCCGCACACCCAAGGATGCGCCGCCACCCGGAGTCGACGGCAGGAACCCCTGCGCGGATCGCAGCGGGACAGGTCTCTTCGCCAGCATCGCTACGCTGATTCCGGGGGTGCGGGCGGCAGACGGCCAGGGATCCCAGGACGCCATGACGCTGGCCGTCCAGCACATGGCCGCACTGCTGAAAGGCGGCAGGAACCCGTCCCGGCTGTGGGAGGAACTTGTGGTGGTGCATGGCTCTGCCGCCAAGCCTGAGCCTGCCGGTCCACGGCCCCGATCGCACGGCCGCCAGCGCGCAACGGCAGGCCACACCATGAGCGGGGCCTCGCTGGGCGTGCTTGCCGCGGCACGAGGAGCCGCGCGGCTTGGTGCACCGGTTCCGGCAGCGATCCGGAACGCCGCACTCACAGCCTCCTTCCAGGAAGACAGCCGTGAGCGGCGGGTGTGGTTCGACGTAGCCGCCTGCATGGACGTGGCTGATGCCAGCGGTTGCCCGTTGGCCGATGTCCTGGCCAGGCTGGCTGCCCAACTCGAAGTGGAGGATGACGCCGATGCTGCCCGGCAGACGGCGCTCGCCGGGCCCAGGAGCACGGTGACCCTGCTGAGCTGGCTTCCGCTGACAGGACTGGGGCTCGGAATCGCGCTGGGCGTTGACCCGCTGGCGATGCTGCTGGGGACTCCCTTGGGGATCGCGGCATTGATGGCCGGGGCCGTACTGACCGTCTTGGGGCGCGTCTGGTCCGCCCGGTTGGTGCGTTCGGCCGTGGTGGGCCTCTGATGGTTCCGGTGCGCCAGGATAAACCGCAACCAGGACGGCTCACCACCATGCTCCGGTGGGCGATATGAGTGCCTTGGTGATCGTGCTGCTGCTGGTCATCGCGGCTGTCCTGGCTTTTCCGGCACGTTCTGTGCCGGCCCGCAGGCTTGCCGGATTTTCGGAACGGCCACCGGCCGTTCCTGTTGCCGGCAACCCCAACCGTCCGGGCAGTTCCGGCGCCCACGGTCGGCCGGACGGCGCGCCTGCCGTTACTGGGGGACGCCTGAGACGTTGGCCGCTGAAGGGTGCCGGGTCTTTGGCCAGGCAACCAGGATTGCGCGATCCGGCCATGGTGTTGGAACTGGTGGCGGCCATGCTGGAAGCCGGATCCGGCCTGGGCCGGGCGCTTGACCTGATCGCTGCCGCCGCTGCCGAGGAAATCCGTGCACCGTTGCGCCCTGTGGTGGCGGCGCTGGCCATCGGGGCGGACTGGGAGACGGCATGGCGGAGCAGCGATGCCCGCCATCCGGACATCCTGCTGCTCAGGGACGCGCTCTCTTTTGCTGCGTTCACGGGCGCGCCCTCGGCATCCATCCTGTACGCGCAGGCCGCCCGCATCCGCCGCGACAGGTTCCGGCAGGCAGAAAAGCGGGCCGCCTCCCTCGGCGTGAAGCTGGTCATTCCGTTGGGCCTCTGCTCGCTGCCCGCGTTCATCTGCCTGGGCGTGGTGCCTGTCCTGCTCGCCCTTGTGCCGTCCGGAGGCTGACATCGGGCGTTGGACCAGTCCTCCACAGGGCCGGATCCGGGCAGGTTATCCACTTGGCGAAATCAGGGCTAACGGTGTCCAGACGCCAGCCGGAAGAGTCGAAGCATCCGGTAAACCCGCCGGGCAACGAAAGGAAACGCAATGTCCGCACAACTAACAGCGCTCGCCGGATCCACGCCGGCGCAGGCTTCCGCGAGCCACCCGACTGCCGCCGTCCTCAACGAGCCACCCGCTGGCTCGTCTGAACCCGATGCCAACGAGCGGCTCGCAGACGTGGTTGAGCTTTACCCCGGTGGTGCCAGTACTAATGGTGCCAACATCACTGCAGCCGGCTCCGGCATCGCGGGGTGGGGACCCTTGGGCCGTACGGGCAGGCGGCTTGAGATCCTGTGGCTCAAGCACAGGTACTTCAGCCGTGCCCGCCTCATGGGATCGGAGGCAGGGATGGCCACTGCCGAATATGCCATCGCAACGTTGGCCGCGGTTGGATTCGCCGGCGTCCTGGTCTTCCTCCTCCGCAGCGAAGAAGTCCGCGGCTTCCTGCTCAACCTCATCCGCACGGCTCTCTCCCTCCCATGAGCAGCGCAGGCTGCGGGATGGGCAACAGCGAGGCGTCCGTGGATCCGGACCCTGATCGCCGGGCCCCGGGATCCCGCGGAGCCGTAACCGCCGAGTTCGCTGTTGTCCTTCCCGCAGTCCTGTTCCTGCTGGCACTGCTGCTTGCCGGCGCCGCTGCCGGCGTGACCCAACTGCGGCTCGAGGGAGCAGCCCGGTCCGGCGCCCGTGAGCTTGCCCGGGGTGAGGACGCCGGAACGGTTACGGAAACCGTCCGCTCCCTGGCCGGGGCAACGGCCGTGGCAGCCGTTTCCTCGGACGGGGGCTGGTCCACGGTGACGGTCTCTGACCGTGCCGGAGGGCTACTGGGTGGAATGGTCCCCTGGACGCTGTCCGCCACAGCCACCGCGCGCACGGAAGCCGCGGCCCTGCCTGCAGCCATTCCTGCGGCACTTCTGGGGTGGTCCGGTTGAGGAGGCAGCATCCGGAACTGAGTACGCGGCATCCGGAACGTGGGTCGGGCACTGTTCTGGCCGCCGGTCTGGGGATGGTCCTGATCCTTGGCCTCGCCATGCTCAT
Source organism: Pseudarthrobacter sp. J47 (assembly GCF_049810315.1). Classification (GTDB taxonomy): domain Bacteria; phylum Actinomycetota; class Actinomycetes; order Actinomycetales; family Micrococcaceae; genus Arthrobacter. The sequence goes on along the minus strand of NZ_CP187358.1, from coordinate 3,318,535 downwards.
GCTGCTGGCGCAGGCTTCGGTCATGGCGGGCAGGGCTGCCGCAGCGGCGGACCTTGCCGCGCTGGCAGCTGCAGACAGCTGGCGGGGCCTGACAGCAGGGGAACCATGCGCGGTAGCCGGAGAAGTCGCCGGCCGTCACGATGCCGAGGTCCTCGAATGCACTAAGTCACCCGATCATTCCGTGGAGGTACGGATCCAGCTCCGCCATGCGGCGGTTTTCGGGCCCGCCACAGCGAGGTCCAGGGCAGGCCCGCCACCCGGAACGAGCCCGGGACCAGCGGACTGACTTTTCGGATACTCGCCCCGGGCGGGGCTACCTATGCCGGGCTAGCCGGGTTACCTGTGTTGCGAAGCGAGTGCCGTGATGGTCGCGGGCGCGCCGGCGTCACCGTCGCCGTTGTCGCCGGCACCAGCTGCCGGGCCGGATAGCCCTGCGACGTCTGCGGGACCCGCATCCCGGGCGTCACGGAGCAGAACGTCCAGCAGGGTCACGGCGGCGTCCTTGTCCAGCGGGTTGTTCTTGTTGCCGCACTTGGGCGACTGGACGCAGGACGGGCAGCCGGATTCGCACTCGCAGGCTTTAATGGCGTCGCGGGTGGCGGCCAGCCAGGTCCGGGCCTTGTCGAAGCCGCGTTCTGCAAAGCCGGCCCCGCCCGGATGCCCGTCGTAGACGAAGATCGTGGGTACTCCGGTGTCCGCGTGCAGGGCCGTGGAAACGCCGCCGATGTCCCAGCGGTCGCTGGAGGCCACCAGCGGCAGCAGACCGATCGCGGCGTGCTCGGCGGCATGGAGTGCCCCGGGGAACTGCGCCTCGATCAGGCCGGCTCCGGTCAGCGACCTGTTGTCCACCACAAACCACACGGCCTTGGTAAACAGATCGCGCGCTCCCAGCTGCAGGGGTTCCTCGCCCAGGACCTCGTTGGAGATCAGCGCCTTACGTTGGAAGGACACCACTTGGGTAGTCACCTTGACGTCGCCGAAATGAACAGAGACGTCGCCCCATTGGGCCGTCCGGACGGTCTCCAGCACCTCAATCTGCGTGACATCCCGGGCCGTGGTGTAGTAGTCAGGGTTGGCGCGGCGGGCAATAACGCAGTGGTCCTGCTCGTTCAGTTCCTCCACCACGTAGCTTTCGCCCTGGTGGACGTATACCGCGCCGGTGTGGGCCTGGTAGTGGGTCTGCGGCGAATCCATGGTCCCCAGCAGCGAGCCCGTCTCCGCGTCCACGATGCTGACGGGTCCACCGCCGTCCGCCCGCAGGTTCACCATACCGGCCGCACTTTGCGGGTGGGTCCAGAACCACCCTGCCGGCCTGCGCCGGAGGTAGCCCTGCTCCACCAGCTGGTCCAGGAGGCGTTCCGCCGTTGGGCCGACAGCTCCAGCTCGCCGGCACCCAGGGGCAGTTCAGCGGCTGCAGCGCACAGGTGCGGGCCCAGGACGTAGGGGTTGCCCGGGTCGAACACCGTGGCCTCTACCGAGACGTCGAAGATCGCTTCCGGGTGGTTCACCAGGTAGGTGTCCAATGGATCGTCGCTTGCCACAAACGCAGCGATGGCGTCCTGCCCTGCACGTCCGGCGCGGCCGATCTGCTGGAAAAGCGAGGCGCGGGTCCCTGGCCAGCCGGCCACCAGCACGGCGTCAAGGCCCGAAATGTCGATGCCCAGCTCCAGCGCGGACGTGCTGGATACCCCCAGCAGCTCACCGGACCGCAGGGCCCGCTCCAGCTCCCGACGCTCCTCCGGCAGGTAACCGGAGCGATAGGCAGCGATCCGCTGCGGCAAGCTTGGTTCCACTTCGTCCAACAGGCGCCGGGTAATGCTGGAAATTGTCTCCGCACCCCGCCGGGACTTGATGAAGGCGATGGTCCTGATCCGTGCGGACACCAGGTTGGCCAGGAGATCGGCAGTTTCCGCCACCGCGGTCCGGCGGGCGGGGGCGCCGTTTTCACCCAGGTGATCCATCAGCGCCGGCTCCCACAGGGCAACGGTGGTGGCACCGTGCGGCGAGGAATCCCGGGCCACAGCCTGCACAGGGGCACCAATGAGCCGGCCGAAGGATTCACCGGGCTCGGCGGCCGTAGCCGAGGCCGCAATAAACACAGGCTCGGGGAACGACTGGCCCGCACCGTAGTAGGCGCAGATCCTGCGCAGCCGCCGCATCAGGTTGGCCACGTGGGAGCCAAAAACACCGCGGTAGCTGTGGGCCTCGTCGATGATCACGTACCGGAGCCGGCGGAAGAAGCTGGCCCACCAGGTGTGGTTGGGGAGGATACCGAAGTGCAGCATGTCCGGGTTGGCCAGGATGAAGTTGGCGTGGTCCCGGATCCAGCGGCGGGACGCAGGGTCGGTGTCGCCGTCGTACGTCTCCGCCCGCACAGTGGGCAACTTCAGCGCGCGGATGGCCGCCAGCTGGTCAGCCGCCAGGGCTTTGGTGGGGGACAGGTACAAGGTGACGGCGCCGTCGTCGTGGATCTTTCCAGGCTCCGCGAGGACGCGCAGTTCGGAACGGTGGATCGCATCAAGGGCCGGCAGCTGGTAGGCCAGCGACTTTCCGGAGGCGGTGCCGGTGGCAATCACCACATGCTCACCCGAATGGGCCAGGTGTGCGGCCTCGATCTGGTGGCGGTACGGCTCCTGGATGCCCAGGGAGCGGTAGGCATCCACAACGTCAGGGTGCGCCCATTCCGGCCAGGGCTCGTGGACTGCCTGGCGGGCGGGAATGACGTGGACATGACGGAGCTGCTCCGGGTCCGGGCCGCGGCCCAGGAGCGGGATCAGCGAGTCATGGGGATTCACCCCAACATTCTTTCATCCGGGCGGCACACCCGGGGCATCCGCCGGGATCCGGCGTCAGGCCACCGAGAGGTCAGTCAGCGCCCGCAGCAGCGCCCGAAACGGACATCATCAGGACGTGGCACACCTTTTTCCAGCCCAGGTGCGAATACAGCTTCTGGCCGTCGAGGGAGGCAAGGAGCAGGCCTTCCTCAACGTCATGGCCCAGCGCCTGCG